>JAOKVV010000001.1 GCA_028336925.1 Vicingaceae bacterium
ACAAGAATTAGCATCCGATACCGTTACTGTATACGTTCCTGCAGTTACTCCTGTGATACTCGCTGTTGTTGCTGAATTACTCCATGCAAAAGTATACGGTGATGCTCCACCTGTTGCACTTGCTGTTGCTGATCCATCTGATAAGCCGTTACAGCTTATTGCTGTATTTACTACTGTAGAAGTTATCGTCGAAGAAATGTTTACCATCACACTATCTTCAGCCGTACATCCGTTAGCATCGGTTACAGTAACTGTATATGTGCCTGAAGCCGTAACTGAAGCTGTTTGTGTAGTTGCACTATTACTCCATGCATAGCTTGACCAACCTGCTCCTGCATCTATAGTTACAGGACTTGCTCCGCAAGAAATAATGGTGTCTTGTGCGAAAGCAAATGTTGGATTGTTTACCGTTACGGTTACTGAATCTATACAGCTGCTTATTCCGTCTGATACTGTTACATAATACTTAGTTGTTGCTGATGGAGAAACTGTAATAGTTGATGTTGTGGCCGCTGTAGACCAATTGTAGGTTAAATTTGAAGCAACACTTGCAGGAGATGGGGTATTATTAAATACTGCATCCCCATTTAATGTAGCAGATTGGTCGTCCACTAAATTAATTGTACTGCTACCTGAGCCTTCTTCAAAATTCCAATAACCAATCAATCCATTAGATGCAGCACTCACAGATTTGTTATATGTAGAAGCTATTTCACTTGCTGATCTGGCAACATTCCAAACCCTCACTTCATCCAACTTCCCATCCCAATAATAATTACCATGAGCGGTTCCTCCGCCAATAGCACCAATTATAGAACCAACAGTACTAGTGTTAATTGCACCTGTGCAAGCGTATGAAGATTTTAGTACACCGTCTACATATATTTTTTTGTTTGCGCCATCATAAGTTGCAGCTATATGATGCCAATTATTAGGATAAAGACCAATCCCTGTTGAACTCACACTCATTGTGTTAGTTCCAGAAGGGTGAACTGTCCTAAACTTTAATACCGATCCGATATTGTAAAATAAAACATACTGTGTATTGATGTTTCCTTTTTCAAATATTCCTTGATCTCTATTGAGGTTGCCTGTATACACCCATGATTCAATAGTAAGCGTATTGACATTGAATGAATTATCATACGGCACTAGCACAAAATCTCCATTCCCGTCGAAGGTCATCGAGTTATTGTTGGTAAATGAATCTGTTGTGCTTAATTTAAGCGTTTGTCCTGAACAAATAGTTGTATCGTTCTGAACAATTTGACCATTTATCACCCTCACCACCACATCATCAGTCGCTGTACATCCATTTGCGTCAGTAACAGTAACTGAATAAGTTCCAGATGAAGAAACACTCGTTGTTTGTGTAGTTGCCGCGTTACTCCATGCATAACTTGCCCATCCTGCGCCTGCATCTATTGTTGCAGCGCTTGCTCCGCAAGACTTAATGGTATCTTGTGCGAAAGCGAAAGCTGGTGAGTTTGCCACAACGGTAATGGTGTCAATTTTTGAAACAGAAGATGCATCTGTAATTGTTACATAATAATCCGTGTTGACTGTAGGCGAAACCGCAGTGCTTAAAGTAGTTGCTGCATTTGACCATAAATAAGTAAATGGCCCTACACTTATATTCGTAATTGGAGCGGTTAAAGAAACAAAAGCAGGCGTACTAGAAAATGTACCTGCTACGCCATTTACGTTATTAATAGTAGAAGTTCCTGTACCTTCTGGGAAAGTAAGGCTTACTTCTAAACCCTCCTCTAAGGTATAAATTGTTTTATCATAGTTGGCTGATATTTGGGCAGCTGTTCTTGCAGTGTTCCATACTCTAACTTCAGCAATTTCACCATCAAAGAAATCCCAGCCTGACGGATATCCTCTGCTCCCATTAGAAAAGGAAGCTCCAACAGTCATAAAGTTTGCCCAACTGTTATTAACCGTTCCGTTAAAAGTATATAAAAGCACACCATCAACATACATACTAAATGATGTTCCATTTGATGTTAATGCAACGTGATGGAAATTACCATCATTATAGTTGGTAAAGGATGTAATAGCATTTGTGCTAATATTGGTCCAAAACTCGCCTCTTATTTTTCCGTTAACTAATCCTAAAATAGGAACAAACGATGACTGTGAACTTGAATAATTGGTGCCACTATAACCTAACATTGGCCCAGTTGCATCAGTAGTTTTAAACCACAGCTCTACAGTTTGTGTGTTATTAGAAAAAGCAGTGTTATGAGCAGAACCTGTAAATGAAATGACATCATTACTGCCATCAAAATCCATTGCATAATGCGAAGTGGTGCTGGCTATTTCTAATGTTTGTCCCGCGCATAAAGTTAACGAATCGGGGGATTCGGTTGTAAACAATGTAGAAAGCCGAAGATTATTAAACGAAGTTGTTGGGCCTGCTAAAACTACCGCCTCAAAAATTGCATCATCATTCGGAAACTGCGCATCATCTGCCCCTCCTATATCACTTGCAGAGCCACCCAAAGAAGAACTAGAAGAACTAGCAGAAGCAAAGGCCATTCGCAATGTGGTGTTTACTGTTATTCCCATATCAGCAAAATCCACATAAAAATCCATAAAAACAGGATCATCTTTGCTACCTGTACAACTAGAATTAAGTGCATACGATCTTTGATGCCTTTCAAATGTTGGATATGAAGCTAGAGTAGTAAATTGATTTGGAGCAGACTCCCCGTCTACATTTAAGACCTCTACCCCCCCTGAATTTCCTGATGCATATAAAAGTTCAATCTCAAACCCGGGATTCCCTGATACAGAATTTGGATCACTACTTCCAATTTTAAGGTCTGTGTCTAAAAGCAAGCTATAACCATAAGCAGCATTTGCAGGCTCATTTGCAATTCTCATTCTAATTACTAGCTTTTCATCTCCGTCACCCATATTTGAATTTGGATCATGAATTCTAAAATAAGCTGCGTGTTGCCCTGTGTTCGGGTTATCTACAATTTCTGTAGGTCCACAAGTTGAGCCAGTTTGTAAATCACTGTTTGGTTCAGTCATCAAATGGAACAAAGTAACCCATCCTGATTGCTCAAATTGATTGATTTCATCGACACTTGAGTTATTAAATGCAGCTCCATTAACTGAAATATAGCTGTCGTTGTTAGGATTTAACACAGCGGATGAACCAACTCCTGTGCTAAAATCGAAAATTTGACCAGGTATTTGACCAAAAACGTTAAAAGATATTAATACGACAGTTACGAAAAAAATAAACCTTTTGAAATTAAATAAATTACTTTGGTAGTTATTTGCGGTAGTGTTAGAAAAGTCCAATTGTTCAAAAATCTTTACACAAAAAATGAACGAGTATTGTTTAAACATAAGAGTAGGCTTATTACAATGAAAACCCAAAAGGTTTTTAAAAAGTTAGTTTTTTTATTACATTATTTGAGTCAAAAAAGGCTTGACCCAGATTATTATATATTAATCCTATTTATCTGCAAATATAAGTTGTTATTCAACAAAATATGATTGATATTCTATGCAAAACAGGCAAATGCAATATATTTTTAAGTAAACGACCTGATTAATAAGGAAAAATACACCAAAATTGCGCTAAACAACATTTTTTATCGAATGTAATTTTCTAAAAATATTTAAATTAATACCCCCCCTTTTTTAGGTTATAGCTTCTAAGATAAGGCCCTGTTAGGATTTACCATTTTTTTTGCAGCTAACAAAACCAAACAACTACTATAAAAAAATAGCTATCTACCATTGTTGTTACTGAATTTTTAACCCAAACTCTCCTGTAAAAAGACCTAAGTAAAACGCTCATTGTGCTATTTGAGAAAAATTAAGCTATTTTTGTAGAAAAAGATATGCGCGTTTTACTTTACATTTCACTATTTTTCCTTTTAACAATTGCCTCTCTAAATTCTTTTTCACAAGGAAATTTTTACGCTATTAGTAATACTGTAATCACTGCAAGTCCTAATAATTGTTCTGCTACTCAAGTTGATGTTTTAACCTATTTAGGTTGCATCAACTTCGTAAACAATGGCGCCACATTTTCTATATCAAATGATACAATCAAGATTACTGTAAAATACACCAGCTCGCCCATTTGTTTTGGTGCATTAAGCCAGCCGCTTTTTAATGTAATGCTAGATACGTTACCTGCAGCAAATTACATCATTTCAACCAGTGCCATACTTGATGCAACTGCCATTAATACCATATATACACCCTTAAGTGTAGCTAGCTGTTGTCCAACAACCTCATCGCTAGAGGCATCTTTTTCGTTAAGCGATTCTGTTTTTTGCGAAGGCCAACGAATACAACTCACCAACATTAGCTTAAATGCGCAGTCTTTTAAATGGTATTTAAACAATGTACTAACAACATCACTTACACAACCCTTTTTGGATTCGTTAACACCCGGGTCCTATAGCGTAAGATTAGAAGCAGATAGCGCTTTTTGCTCAGATGATACAACACTTTCATTTATCGTTGCCCCAAAACCAACTATTTCATTGGGTGCTGACACTACAATCTGCCAAGGTAGCTCTATTACTATTAGTGCCGCCTATACAAATGCTGTTAGTTATATGTGGCAAGACAGTTCAACTGCTGATACCTTTACAGTTTCTTCAGCAGGTGTTTATTATGTTGAAATAATTGATTCCTTAGGATGCTCTGCAAGTGACACGATCAATATTGCTGTTTCTGTATGCACAGGTTTAAATAGCTACATTAATAATAGTAATGATATTATCATTTCTCCAAACCCAATTAAAACAAATCAAAAGCTATACATTAGTACCACACATAATAAAGTCCTAACGTATGATTTCGAAATTTATACTTTCACCGGAAAACTAGTAACTTCAGGTGAAGTAGAACTATCTAGTCAACTAAATGAAATAGAAACACAAGGCTTAAACAAAGGAGTTTACTTTATTACCTTAATTAATCAGCAGCAAGGTGTAAAAACTAGAAAGTTTATTATACAATAATACGCCAGGAGAAAAATTATTAAACATCCTTTAACTCTAAGAGGTTTAACGGATCTCCTCAATTCTTCGGTGCTAGTCAAACTTTCTAAGGCTTAAATTCGAAATTGTTGAAGTTTTTTCAAGGCCGTTCCTCAAATTATATTGGAATTAATATGTTCCTTTAACTCCTTTGGGTTTAAAATTAAAAAGTAAGTCCCTTTTTAACTTTTCACAGATAGTGATTTAATTTTCCCAAATTATGCGCTTAATATAAAATAGTTATACCTACAAAGCTTAATCATTAGTATGCTTTTGTTTTTTTATCGCACACTAATGATTCAAAATATTTATATTTTTTTATCGGACAAAAGAAAATTATGATTCTTTAAAAATAGCTATAATTGCTTGTTCAATTAAATAAACCTATAAATCAGTATGAAATTATAAAATTCACGCAGGAATTAAGCCTAAAAATGGAAGAATTTAAAGAAATCTATTCATTATTACAAGATTAATGGAGGTTGGATCAAAACATTTCATTCAAGAAGAAATACTAACCCTTTTACCGGAAAAGGCTATTTATTGGGAATCTAAAGAGGTTTTAATAATAGCCGATTTACACCTAGGAAAAGCACGGCACTTTAGGGCAAATGGATTAGCAGTTCCAAAAGCAGTTGAGACGAGCAATTGGGAGACGCTAGCGGGGCTCATTAAAACAATACGACCGACACGAGTTTTGCTCTTAGGAGATCTATTTCACAGCTTCTATAATCGAGAAGTAGCCAACTTTAAAGAGTTTATTGCAGATTTCTCTCACATTTCTTTTGAACTAATAATCGGAAACCATGACGTACTGGGTGTTGGTACCTACGAAGACCTCAACTTAATCGTACACCACGACGAACTAATTATTCCGCCGTTTATTTTCACACACGAACCGCTAGAGAAGAGTTCAGGTGATTTATTTAACCTTGCAGGACATATTCATCCCGCTGTTATTATGAAAGGGAAAGGAAGAGCTCGTCAAAAATTTCCTTGCTTCTATTTTACACAACAGCTAGGATTATTCCCTGCTTTTGGAGCTTTTACTGGAACTGCTGAAATTAAACCTCAAAAAAATGACAAAATATATATTATTGCAGATCAGGAAGTAATTGCCGTTTAATAATGTTTATCCCAATAATTTGGCGTAATCATCGGCAAATAATAGTCTCTTTCTAAATGAAAGGATTCTGATTGAAATAGACCTTTTGGTTTCGTCCATGGATGATGAATTGTTTCTGTTAATTCCGATAATTCAGGTAGCCAAAAACGAATATAATCCCCTTTGGCATCGTATCTTTTGGCTTGTAAAATCACATTAAAATATCGGTCTCTAGGATCGTTTCCTACCCCTGCTATATACATCCAATTTCCATAATTACTAGTCACATCATAGTCTAGCAACTTTGATTCAAAATAAGCTGCACCCATCCTCCAATCCAATCCTAATTCAGTTACAAAAAAAGAAGCCACATTCTGTCGTCCTCTATTGCTCATAAACCCAGTAAGGTTAAGCTCACGCATATTCGCATCTATAAACGGAATCCCTGTTGTAGCTGTTGCCCATTTGTCAAATAATACCTTATCCCTTTTCCAATTCTCCGACTTCCCATTTATTCCATTTATTTGAAAGATAGATGATCCATGTTTTAAACCAATGTATTTAAAAAAGTCTCTCCAGATAAGTTCAAATATTAACCAATAAGTAGATTGATTCTTCTTGACCCTTTTTTCATAATTGAGCACCTCCCAATAAATTCTCCGCGGTGAAATACAGCCATTCCATAGCCACACCGAAAGTTTAGAAGAGTAATCTGCACCAATTAATCCATTTCGGGTTTCCTTATATGTACTGAGATGCTCTGTGTGATAAAAATAATGATTTAAACGCGCTATAGCTTCATCCTCTCCGCCTTTAAAATTAATTACAGACCTTTCGTCGATTGGTTGATTTTTAAGGCCTAAATCGGCTAATTTGGGCAAGCTACCCCAATTTAAATCTATAGGAGTTTTGATAGTCGCAGGAGTTTTGAATAATTCTCTGACATTCGATTGTTTTTCAAGAGCCTTTCTAAAAGTCGTAAAAACTTTAGGAATATCATTAAAATGAAAAGGCAAATCGTTTACATGAAATAAAGTAGTTCCAAAACTGTAGTTAACTCTAGTTGGTGCTACCTTTTCTACTTCTTGCTCTATCTCTTTTTCTTCAGTGGTAATTTCTTTATAGGCAAATACTTCGCTAACATTGGCCGATTTGATTACTTGTTGTAATTCAGTAGCAGGATTTCCAAAACGTACAACTAAATTACTTCCTAACTTCTGGAGGCTTTCCTTTAAATTTTGAACACTTTCTACTAAAAATTGTGCCCGTATAGCATCTGTTTTATGAAACCCATATTGGTCTTTTTTAAACTGATTTTCATCAAAACAATAAAAAGGTATTACTAAATCATGCGATGATATCGCTTTAGCTAATGCTTCATGATCATGAAGTCTTAGATCATTTCTAAACCAAACTAGTGCAGTGGTCATGGGGTTTTAGTTCTACGGCATCTTTCGCTACAATACTTCACGTTGGCCCAATCTTTTGCCCATTTCTTCCGCCATTGAAAAGGTCGATTGCATTGAAGGCATATTTTCCCCTCCAACTCTCCTTTTTTAACCATTTTCCCCATAATTTGTTTAGTCTATTCTGGTATCAGTATGCCCCCCAATCAAACGATAAAAAGGCGAACGACCTGTAAGTCCTACGGCGAAATAAAAAAGACCAAGCATAACCAATAGCACCTGAAAAACAATTGAAGAGATTTGGGTAATGCCCAAATAAATGGTTACACCTGACATTAAAAAACGTAGAATCCGGTCGAGTATTCCCATATTTTTTTTAAATCCAAACACAATTAGTCGTTTTTGAGTTTTTGAATAAAGCTGAAATTTAGCTATTTAATCGTAAAAAGCAACCCTTTTGGCCATGTTTGTAAAAATAAAGCCATGGAAAGGAAGTACAGCGTACCAATACAACCTTCCTGCAACACCGGTGGGTCTAAAGGTGGCGGTTTGAACCAACACCAATTTATTTTCATCAGTTTTATGTGGATTGATTTTAAATTCAAGCCATGCGTCGCCAGGTAATTTCATCTCTGCAAAAAGTAATAATCTTACCTGCTTTTCATCCGCTAATAATACCCGCCAAAAATCCAAAGAATCTCCAGGGTTAATATCGGTTGGGCTTCTTCTGCCCCTTCTGAGTCCCACTCCGCCAACCAATTTATCCATATACCCACGTAGTTTCCATAAAAAATTACCATAATACCAGCCCTTGCTTCCGCCAATTGTCCAAATATTTGACTTTACTTGTGCTTGTCGCTCTTTTAGAAATTCATAATACTTTATATCTTTAAACGTTCCATTTTGGGGGACTTCAATAAATTCATTGAGCGCAGCATCATGGTTGATAAAACTATCAGAATCTACCCAAGAAGAAACCACCATATTCTGCTCTATTCGGTTAAAAGCCAATTTCACAGCATCGGAATACGAAAATAATGGTATGGAAATCACTTGATTTAAATCGTCTTTTACCACCACCTCATTCTTCATGCTCTCCACTAAATTAACCGCCAATTGGTAAGAGGTTGAGGTTACAAAGTATAACCAATAAGAAGAGATTTTGGGACTAAAAAGTGGCACTGTTAAAATATATCTTTTAATGCCCCTAACTTTGGCAAACTCTAAAAGCATCTGCCTGTAAGTCAAAACATCAGGACCTCCTATATCATAGGTTTTATGGTAAACCGCTTCATTTAAAGCCACTTTTTCTAAATACTGAATTACATTCCTAATTCCGATGGGTTGGCATTTAGTATTTAACCATTTAGGAGCAATCATTAACGGTAACTTTTCTACTAAATCTCGAATAATTTCAAAACTAGCCCCTCCTGATCCGATAATAATAGCGGCCCTTAGAACGGTAACCGGAACTTTTGCAGCTTGTAATATATGTTCAACATTTTTCCGGCTTTCTAAATGCTTGGATAGCTCATCATCATTTGATATTCCTCCTAAATAAACAATTTGTTGCGCAGTAGTGGTGCTAATATAGTTAGCAAAGTTCTCTGCTGCTTTGGATTCCATTTCTGAAAAGTCTCCGGTTGTAGAAGAGAGCGAATGAATTAAATAGTAAGCTACATCAAACTCTTTAGGTAAATTGTTTAATGTTTCCGATTCTAAGAAATCAGCAGAAACTTTGGTTACTTGACTAGCTGAAGCATCGGATATCGTTATTCTATCCGTATCTCTAACTACAGCAATTACTTCATGACCCGCTTTGGTTAAGTGAGTTAATAATCGTTTGCCGATATATCCATTTGCTCCTGTAAGTAGTACTTTCAATTTGGTCTAATTTAATGCTAAAAACCCATTTTTATTTAACATAACTACTCTTACAAAATAAGATTAATTTCTGCAAAAATAAGAAGCTGATTGTCGCTTATATACAAGTAAAATATCAATTAATAATCCAACCAAATTTGCTGTATATTTTTCTACAACATCCAAACCGGACCAATTAGATTTAATGTATCTAAGTTATAAAATAACGGTACACTTCCTAATTAACCATTTAAGGCCTTTTTATAGGTGTTTATGGCTCTTTCTCTGGCCATTTTGTGCTCAACTATAGGCTCAGGATATCTTTCTGTATTGAGCTCTTTAACCCATCTTCTGAGATAAATTTGGTCTTTATCAAACTTCTTAATCTGCTCTGTAGGATTAAACACCCTAAAATAAGGTGCAGCATCTACTCCTGTTCCAGCAGCCCACTGCCAATTTCCATTATTTGCCGACAATTCATAGTCTAACAGTTTAGAGGCAAAGTAAGCCTCACCCCATCGCCAATCAATCAATAAGTGTTTCGTTAGAAAACCCGCAGTTATCATCCGTACACGATTATGCATATACCCTGTTTCATTCAACTCTCGCATACCTGCATCAACCATAGGGTAACCTGTTTTGCCTTCGCACCATTTCTTAAACTCTTCTTCGTTATTCCGCCATGGCACAGCATCATACTTTCGATTAAAATTATTCGTCACCGCATGCGGATAATAAAATAAGATCATCATAAAAAATTCTCGCCAGATCAATTCAGAATAAAACACCTCACTTTTTTGACGAGCTCTTGCGGCAATTTCTCTTACACTAACAGTTCCAAAACGCAAATGAATTCCTAATTTACTCGTACTGTCTTTCGCAGGAAAATTGCGCTCAGCTTCATATATTTCCATTGTTAGGTCTGTCAACCGATTAGTAGGAATTGCTATAGTAGTGGGCTCAAAGCCAATAAACTTTAAAGATGGTAAATCATAATTGGAAGGATACCAATTGTCAAAATTCAAAGCAGAGGAAAATTGCTCAAAGTCTTTATCCTCCGCTACCTTTTTCCATATTTTACTAAATGGTGTGTAAACTAAATATGGGGTATCGTCCTTCTTAAGCACCTCTCCTGGCTCTAATATTACTTGGTCTTTAAACGTGTTAAATGCGATATTCTTACTTTCCAAAAATGTCTTTACTTCTTGATCTCTTTTGGTCGCATACGGCTCATAATCGCGGTTGGTATAAACAGCAGAAATAACATACTCTTCTGTCAACTCTTTCCATATTGCCATTGGGTCTCCATGACGAACATCTAAAGACGCTCCTTTATCCCTTAAACTATGATGAATATTTTCTAACTCTTGGTGGATAAAAGACACACGTGCGTCTGTTTTATCTTCTAAATCGTTCAGTATATTTTCATCAAAAATAAAAATAGGCTGCACTGGATGATCCCCTGAAAGTGCTGCATGAAGTCCTGCGTTATCTTGTAATCGTAGATCTCTTCTATACCAAAAAAGGGAAATTTTTTCTTGACCCATTATACCTTTTTTAAAGATTCATGCGGTTTCGCATACGAAAGGCGTTGTATCAACTTTGGCTGATAATACGCATCTAAGCCAACTACAGCAGTAGAGTCATACTTTTGTAAATCAATAAACCCATCGTTATCAATACCATCATCATCTATTTCTATCAAGACAACTTCGCCAATAATCAGTATAGTTCCGTTTAATTCTATTGGTGTGATTTGTCGTAGCTCCAAGCCTAATTTTACCTTACTTTCTTTTACGAAAGGAGCCTTAAATCCGTCAAGGAATTCCGCTGTTAAACCAACTTCATCAAATTCTGATTGATTGACCTCATATCGAGCAGCACTCTGATGTGCTTGATCAACAATTTCTGAATGAACATGATTTAACGTGTAGATCCCTGATTTTTTCAGATTAGATAATGTATGCCTATCAACCGTTGCTGGTCGAGAGATCATGCCAATTAGCGGTGGGTTAGCACCAACATGGAATATAGAATTAAAGGGCGCTAGATTAGTACCACCATCTTGATTAATAGATCCCACCAAATTCAATGCCTTAAACCCTTCTATTGCATTGATGAAGTTTGCTCTATATCGCTGTGGCATTTCAGCAATATCGGCAGAAGTATAAATCTTTTTCATTATTTCAATCTACTCATTCCTCCATCAATATGCAACACCTGACCTGTCATCCAAGATGATTGGTCAGTTAAAAGATACATTGCTGCATTTGCGATATCCTCTGTAGTTCCAATTTTCTTTAATGGGTGTCGATCTGCATTGGCTTTTCGTTTTTCATCTGAAGATAATAAACTATTAGCCAAAGGAGTATCTGTTAATGATGGGGCCACTAAATTCACTCGAATTTTTGGAGCTAACTCCGAAGCTAATGCTCTGCCCAACCCTTCTAAGGCTCCCTTTGCCATTGCAACTGAAGTATGAAAAGTTAATCCAGTTTGAACTGCAACTGTGCTAAACAACACAATAGATGCGTTATCTGCTTTCTTTAATTTCGGCAAAGCATGCTGAATAACTTTTACTGCTCCCATAGCATTTAATTGATATTCAGCTAAAAAGTCTTCTTCTTTAATTCGATGGAATGGCTTTAAATTAATGGAACCAGGGCAGTACGCCAGCCCATCAATAGATTCAGGTAAATCCAACTCAATAGATTCATTTACATCTAATTTCTGAAACGTAACATTAGCAAATCCTTCTAAGTTTTTTTCTTCTCTTGATGCTACAATTACATGATTCCCTGCTGCTGAAAGTTGCTTAACAATAGCGTTCCCGATGCCAGATGTTCCTCCGACGATGAGGTATGTTTTACTCATAAAGTTCGTTTTGTTTAATTAACAGAACTTGTTACTATTTGTTTAACGATTTCAATGAATAAATCAGTCCATTAGGGAAACAAACAATCTCATTTCGGAAAAATGAAAGAAATAAATAATAAGTATCATTAGTGTCCGATTAAAAGCAAAAGCATACCTAACTATTTAGTCGTTTAAGTATAACTATTTTTAGACGGATTGGCCTTGAAAAATCTTCAAGTATTTGGAATTTTAGCCATAGAAAGTTTGATGCCGATTAACTTCTATAATCAGCTATATTCGTTTCTTTTTGTCATAAAATAAAAGTATTATGCTTACGACAAGATAACTCGGCATTTACCAATTACACAACCATTTTTCCATTGTAAGAAGTTGAAAGATTACGCCGCTTTCTCTAACTGATATTGAATTACTCGCTCCCAGCTTAATTTAAACCATTCGGTGTATTGTTTGGGGTTAGCCGCTATATCTTTTGACAACCAACGAGGGTTTACCCATTTCCAAGCATTAACCTCCTCTGGATTTATATTTGGCAGCTCGTTATAATGACCAATTAAAACATGATCGTACTCATGTTCAATTAGTCCATTAGAAAACTCAGCACGGTATATAAATTCAAATATTTCTTCTAAATCACAGTCAAAACCCATCTCCTCTCCTAATCTTCTATGGGCAGCTTCTAAGTTAGTTTCACCCATCTGCTGATGACTGCAACAAGTGTTTGTCCACAAGCCAGGAGAATGATATTTGGTAAGCGCCCGCTGATGAATCATCACCTGACCTTGATCATTAAAAACAAATACGGAAAAGGCTCGGTGTAATAATCCTTTTTCGTGCGCTTCCAATTTATCCATAATGCCTAATGGATGATCACTCTTATCAACTAAAATAACGTGTGGATTCATAATTAAATTAAATTGAAGCTATGCTTAATATAAGATCCAAGAAGCAACTGATACTTTTTGTTATTTGGAATTCTAATTCGTTCCGTTAAAATAGTAGATGATGGGGTAGATTGAATCTTTTTGAAAAGTGCGTAATAATAAACATAAGCTGTATACACTCCAAAGCGGGCAATTGAAGGCAATTCTTTAATTCCAATATATGCTTCCTTAAAATCTTTATCAATGTCTGCTTCAATAGCTCTTTTACACTCTTCAGTAAAAGTACTCACATCGATTCCAGGAAAATAACTCCGCCCCATTACCTTAAAATCAGCCTTTAAATCGCGTAAAAAATTAATCTTTTGAAATGCGGAACCCAACTTCATCGCAGCAGGTTTTAGCTGCTGATATTCTTTCTCATTTCCTTGACAAAAAACACGTAAACACATTAAACCAACCACCTCAGCAGAACCTAAAATGTACTTTTCAAAACTTGCCTGATCGTGTTCCTTTTGTTCCAAATCCATTTCCATGCTGTGTAAAAATGAATCGATTAATTCTCGTTCAATCTTAAATTCATTAACAGTCATTTGAAAAGCTTGTAAAACTGGATTTAAACTTATTTTTCGTTCTATTGCTTTATAAGTATCTGCTCTGAATTCATCCAATAATCCTCTTTTATCATATTCGTGAAACGTATCTACAATTTCATCAGCCAACCGTACAAAACCATAAATTCCATAAATCGGCTCATGTATACTCTTGTTTAATACATGAATCCCCATAGAAAAGGAAGTACTGTATGCATTGGTTACCTGTCTACTAATATTAAAAGAGACTCTATCGTAGATACTTTTCATACTGTTAGTTGATTTTTTTTCGAATAAGCTCTGATACTACTTTACCAGAAATAAGCGAAGGAGGCACCCCAGGGCCAGGTGTCGTTAATTGACCAGTATAAAACAAGTTGGATATTTTGGGGTTTACCATAGAAGGTTTGAATATAGCTGTTTGCTTCAATGTATTTGCCAATCCGTATGCATTTCCTTTAAATGCGTGGTAGTCCGTTTTAAAGTCAGAGTGAGCATACGACCTGCAATATACCATATTATCTTTAAATGAATGTCCTAATAAACGCTCCATTCGTTCAAAAATAACTTCTAAATAATCTTTTCGATGTTGTTCAGTATCCACCAAATCAGGTGCTGCGGGAATTAATATAAATAAATTTTCGCCGCCCTCAGGAGCTACTGATGGATCTATTTTTGATGGACAAGAGACATAAAACAAAGGTTTCGTCGGCCATTTTGGATCCTCATAGATTTCTTCTGCATGTGCAGCAAAAGACTCATCGAAAAATAAATTATGATGCTCTAAACCTACCACTTTTTTGTTGAACCCTAAGTAATAGATTAAACTAGAAGGTGCCATTGTTCTAGAATCCCAATAAACCTCATCATACCTTCGGTATTTTTCTTCTAAAAGATGTTGCTCAATGTGATGATAATCGGCACCTCCTACAACTACATCAAATTCATAGGCTTTGTCATTCACAATAAAATTTGAAACTTTATTGTTGGAGATGTTTATCTTGGTAACCTCTGAATTTAAATGAAATTTAACTCCAAGGCTCTTAGCTAAATTAGTCATTCCATCTACTATTTTATACATCCCTCCATCAGGATACCAAGTTCCTAACTTAATGTCTGCATAATTCATTAAACTATATAAAGCGGGGGTTTTTGACGGTTTTGCTCCTAAAAACAAAACCGGAAATTCCATCAATTCAATAATATTCGGGTGGGAAAAATACTTTCTAACATGACTGCTGAAAGAACTAAACAAATTTAAACGAAGAGATCCTAAAATCACTCGCCAATCAATAAATTCTGTTATAGAAAGAGAAGGTTTTGTAACCAAATCGTTGATACCGACATCATATTTGTATTGTGCATCAGCTAAAAAACGATCTAATTGGACACCTGCGCCTTTCTCCTTTGATTCCAATAAATTTTTGAATTCTTCATACCTAGCAGGTATGTCCCACTTGTCGCCATTTTGGAAATAAATGGTGTAGGATGGGTCTAATCTTTTAAGCATGTAGTAATCAGCAGCCTTTTTCCCAAAATCGTTAAAAAAAGATTCAAAAACATCGGGCATCCAGT
Source organism: Vicingaceae bacterium (assembly GCA_028336925.1). Taxonomy (GTDB): domain Bacteria; phylum Bacteroidota; class Bacteroidia; order Flavobacteriales_E; family Vicingaceae; genus Acidiluteibacter. The sequence continues at coordinate 15,322 of JAOKVV010000001.1, forward strand.
ACCAGCTAGGTCCCATATCAAATTTAAACCCTTCATAACTAAACTGGCGAGCTCTTCCCCCCGTTTGTTCATTTTTTTCAAATACTTCTACCTCATAACCCGCTTTAGCCAAATAAGAAGCAGCAGAAAGGGAAGAAAATCCGGAACCTATTACAGCAATACGTTTACTCATGATTTCAAAACTAAGCGTAATCTTCTAAAGCTGATGTTAATTTTTTTCGTGCTAAGAAAATTCTACTCTTAACTGTACCAATCGGCATGTCTAATTCATCCGCAATCTCTTTATACTTGTACCCACTATTGTGCATATCAAAAGGAATCCTAACGTCATCATCTAAACGATCTACTTCTCTTTTAATTTCCTCGTATCTTAAAGCTGAATCAGGCGACTCGTTATTTGTTGATTTTGGTAAATTTAAAAAGTACGATTCATCTGTTGTATCTATGATTGTTTTCTTTCTAGATGCTCGTCTGTAGTTATTGATAAATGTATTTTTCATGATAGTGTACAACCATGCCTTCAGATTAGAAGGGTCTACAAATTTATCTCTGTATTTTAATGCCTTTAATAAAGTCTCCTGTAGTAAGTCATTGGCATCTTCATTGTCAGCCGTTAATTTTAATGCAAAAAACTTCAATGGATTTTGAAGGGAAACTATTTGATTATTAAACTCTAATGCTGTCATGATGCGTTGTTTTTAATTGTTTTGTTCAACAAATGTATATAATTGTTAAACAATATTAATGTTACAACATGATTTTTTTTCTAAAATTTATGTTAATTTTTGCAATAATTTGATGTAAAAAGTTAGTATACATAGTATTAAACTGTTTAACTATTTTTGTATTTAGTTAAACAACATCTCCTTTTCGAGGTGTTTTATAAAACCTGACGCTTTTTTAAACGTTTTAACATTCGATGGAAGTTTTAATGGGGAATGCTCTATTTGAAAACCGGATACGATTACATTTTTACCCTTAGCATCTTTGCTAAGTTGATTTAGGTATTCTTGTAGTTCAACAGGATCCATAGGCGCGGTAAACGAACCTATGACATAGTTAATACTTGGATGATCTTTAAGTATTTTTTGTACATCTTCATAAGGCACAAATTGACCTAAATAATAAACCTTATGACCTCTGCTTCTAATTACATAGTATAAAAATAAGAGGCCTAATTCATGCATTTCGTGCTCAGGAAGGTATAATAAAAAAGTTCTTGCTTCAGGATGAACGGATTTACATTGATCTATGGCAACGATTATTTTTTGACGTATAATGTGCGTAATAAAATGCTCTTGGGCAGGAGATATAGTATCGGTAAGCCATAATGACCCTACTTTAGTTAAAAACGGATAAATTATTTCAATCATAGTCCCTTCAAGACCTAGCTCATTCACAAAATCGTCCATTTTACGAACGAATGTTGCTTCATCTAAATCCATTAAAGGTTGGAGTAAACTATCTATTTTAGTAACCGTTGCTGTGTCTGTATCTAAAAATGTTGCAACTTGTTGAGTAATTTCATCTTGTTCTAAACCAGCTATCTTTGAAATTTTAACACCAGCTTTGTTCAATATGGATATATTCAACAATCTCTTTAGTTGCTCATTATTGTAGAGACGAAAATTAGTCTCTGTTCGATCAGGCTGAATTAAATCATACCGTTTTTCCCAAATTCTAATAGTGTGGGCCTTAATACCTGTAAGCTTCTCAAGATCTTTTATATTATACTTAGCCATTATTATAATTTCATAAAATGAATTAATTTAAGAGAAACAATGGTTTGATCATATTGTTTAACCCTCAATTAAATAATCATTAGCCCTCGCATTTAGCGATCTCTTTGTAATTTTACCCTATGTCTAACGATTCACTCAAACCTTTAATACAAAGCGCCCCTAAAAAACCAGGAGTGTATCAGTATTTTGATGCTGAGGGCACAGTGATTTATGTTGGTAAAGCAAAAAACTTAAAAAATCGTGTAAACTCCTACTTTAATAAAGATAAACACGAAAGCGGAAAAACTAGCGTGCTAGTAAAAAAAATAGCAGACATAAAATACATAATTGTAGAAACAGAATTAGATGCGCTACTACTAGAAAATAACCTCATCAAAAAGTATCAGCCGCGCTATAATGTACTTCTAAAAGATGACAAAACATTTCCATGGATTTGCATTAAAAATGAACGGTTTCCGAGAGTTTTTCCCACTCGAACAAAAATAAAAGATGGTTCTGAGTATTACGGCCCTTATGCATCAGTAAAAATGATGAATACTGTTCTGGAGTTGATTCGGAAACTCTATCCAATCAGAACGTGTAATTATGCGCTAACTCCTGAAAATATTGCTCAATTTAAATTTAAAACTTGCCTAGAATACCACATTGGCAATTGTTTAGGTGCTTGCGAGGGATTTCAAGAAGAAGAAAAGTATAACGCTAACATAAAGGAGGTTAGAAATATCATAAAAGGGAATGTTTCTGATATCAGCAAGACACTAAAAGACGAAATGAAGATGTATGCTGAGGCACTAGATTATGAAAATGCCTACAAAATCAAGAAGAAACTAGATGCATTAGAAAAGTTTCAGAATAGAAGCACTGTAGTAAGCCCAACCATCAATAATGTAGATGTATTCTCTATCCAAAGTGATGAAAAATATGGCTTTGTCAACTATATGAAAGTGGTAAATGGAGCCATTGTACAAGCGCATACCGTAGAATTAAAGAAAAAATTAGACGAAACTGACGAAGAGCTGTTGGCCATTGGTATATTAGAACTTCGAAATCGATACGATTCTGATTCAAAAGAAATAATTGTTCCGTTAGAGCTCGATTTTAATGTTCCAAATTCCTATTACAACATCCCTCAGCGTGGTGATAAAAAGAAGCTATTAGAACTTTCTGAGCGCAATGCTAAGTTTTACCGTTTAGAGCACAGAAGACAAGCTGAACGCATAGACCCCGAAAGACATACAAAACGAATTCTAGAGCAAATAAAATCTGATTTACGCTTAAAAGAGCTTCCGAGGCACATCGAATGTTTTGACAACTCAAACATTCAAGGAACACATCCAGTAGCAGCTTGTGTGGTATTTAAAAATGCCAAACCATCTAAAAAAGATTATCGTCGCTTTAATATTAAAACGGTAGTTGGCCCTGATGATTTTGCATCTATGGAAGAGGTGGTTTATCGACGGTATAAGCGATTAAAGGAAGAAGGAGAGTCATTGCCACAACTTATCGTAATTGATGGTGGAAAAGGGCAGCTTGGAGCGTCTTTAAAAGCACTAGAAAAACTGGATTTAAGAGGAGAAATTGCGATAGTAGGCATTGCCAAGCGATTAGAAGAAATCTTTTTTCCAGGAGATTCATTGCCGTTATACTTGAAAAAGACTTCAGAAAGCTTGAAAGTGATACAACAACTCAGAAATGAAGCTCACCGATTCGGCATTACACACCACAGAAATAGAAGATCCAAAACGGCTATACGATCAGAATTATCTGAGATTAAAGGAATAGGTGAAAAAACTGCAACAGAACTTTTGCAGCGATTTAAATCAGTAAAGCGAATTAAAGAAGCAAATCAAAAAGACCTAGAAGAAATAGTAGGATTCAGTAAGGCTAAAATCGTTTTTGATCATTTTAATAGAAATCAATAATTCAATATAGCAATTAATCAAGATAACAATGCATTGGTTCTACCTTCCCTAGGTCAACTTATCAGTTAGTATCCTCATTTCTATAGCTGGGCTAATTTTCTCATATAAAATACGATACACTGCATCAGCAATTGGGATGTCCACTCCGAATTTCTTATTGATTTCTATGATACTCTTTACAGCATAGTATCCTTCTGCTGTCATGTTCATTTCAAACTGTGCCGATTTAACCGAATACCCTTTGCCAACCATGCTTCCAAAGGTTCTATTTCTAGAAAATTGGGAATACGCGGTTACCAACAAATCACCTAAATAAGCTGAAGACTTCACATCTCTGTGCACAGGATTTACCTCATCTACGAAACGCTCTATCTCTTGAATAGCATTAGCAATGAGTACAGCTTGAAAATTATCGCCATATCCTAAGCCATGGCAAATACCTGCTGCAACAGCATATACATTTTTCAAAACTGCCGACAGCTCGCTTCCAAAAAGATCATCTGAAGTAGAAACTTTAATGTATCTACATTCAAACATGCTCGCCATTGTAGCAGCTTTTTCTTCGTCCTGACACGCAAATGTTAAATATGAAAGTCGCTCCAAAGCAACCTCTTCTGCGTGGCAAGGCCCACAAATAATACCTATATTCTCATAAGGTGTGCCGAATTGCTTGTGAAAATACCTTGCCGGAATAGCATGATACTCCGGGACAATTCCTTTAATTGCCGAAAAAATAACTTTATTCTCAAGTCCCAAAGAGCCTTTGCCTTCAAACACATCAGATAAAAAAGCAGCAGGTGTTCCCATTACTATCCACTCAGAAGAATCCAATACTTCCTCTAAATTATTGCTTACTTCTATCTTTTCCTTTTCAAATTGGATAGAAGAAAGGTAACGTGGATTATGATGGTATTTGTTGATGTAATTTGCTTTATCAGGATTTCGCATCCACCAATATACCTTACCTTCAATGTTGTTGCACAGCATTTTAACAATAGCCGTAGCCCAACTTCCTCCACCAATTACGGCAATATTTTTTGGTTTATTCAATTCCATAGTTAACAAATATAGCTAAAACACCCTTGATGCCATAAAAACTTATTTTAAGCTTCTATTAATGTAATTTCTGCTTGACCTTCCGCATTTTTAGCAATGGAAATAACACCCATTTCTCTCAGGGTTTTCAAGCCTTTATCCCACTTTTTATTGCTTATTTCAGTCGTTGATTGAATCGCATCCTTTGCAGCGCCAATTTCCATCGTTTTGTTGGATTTTAAATACGCTACAATTGCTTTTTCATCATCATTAAGTACCAGTGCTTTTTCTTTTTTCTGTGCACGCATTTGTGGGAAAAACAACACATCTTGAATCGAATTAGAATTGGTCATAATCATAGAAAGTCGATCGATACCAATACCTAAACCAGCCGTAGGTGGCATTCCGTATTCTATCGCTCTTAAAAAGTCTTCATCCAAAACCATCGCTTCTTCATCTCCTCTTTTACCCAATTCTATTTGCTCTTCAAATCGCTCACGCTGATCGATTGGATCGTTTAATTCAGAGAATGCATTACAAATTTCCTTTCCATTACAAATAGCCTCAAATCGCTCTACTAACCCTTCTTTCTCCCTATGTTTCTTTGCTAACGGCGACATTTCAACCGGATAATCGGTAATAAATGTTGGCTGAATAAGCTTAGGCTCACAAAACTCTCCAAATATTTCGTCTATTAATTTCCCTCTACCCATTGTTTCATCAACCTCAACTCCTAGCTTTTCAGCAGTAGCTTTCATTTCAGCCTCAGTCATTTCAGAAACATCTATGCCTGCAAAATGCTCAATAGCCCCATACATGGTAAAACGCTTCCAAGGTCGTTGGAAATTGATTACATTCTCCCCTACCTGAACTTCTGTTTTACCGTGAATATCCATGGCTATTTTTTCTACCATTTCTTCCACAAGATTCATCATCCATTCATAATCTTTATAGGCTACATATAACTCCATTTGAGTAAACTCTGGATTATGAAAACGACTCATTCCTTCGTTTCTAAAATCTTTCGCGAATTCATAAACGCCATCAAATCCACCAACTATTAACCGCTTTAGATATAACTCATTTGCAATTCGCAAATAAAGCGGCATGTCTAACGTGTTGTGATGCGTTTTGAAAGGACGAGCTGCTGCGCCACCATAAATAGGCTGTAGGATAGGTGTTTCAACCTCCATATAGCCTTTGTTGTTTAGGTAGTTACGCATAGAGTTTGTCAGCTGCGTTCGTTTTATAAAGGCATCCTTTACATGTGGATTTACTATTAAATCTACATACCTCTGACGATACCTTGTTTCAGGATCATTGAATCCATCATGAATATTTCCATCCTTATCAGTTTTTACAATAGGAATTGGACGAAGTGACTTAGTTAACAAAACCAGTTCAGTAGCATGAATGGTAATTTCTCCAACTTGAGTTGTGAAAACATATCCTTTAATTCCAATGATATCTCCAATATCTAATAACTTTTTATACACGTCATTGTAAAGTGTTTTATCGTCTCCTGGACAAATTTCATCACGGTTTACATAAACTTGTATACGGCCTGTAGAATCTTGTATTTCAGAAAAAGAAGCTTTTCCCATTACGCGGGTTCCCATCAGTCTACCTGCAATACAAATACTTTTATAAGACAATTTGTCACGCTCATAATTCTCATGAATGTCTTTGGCGGTAACATCTACCGGAAATAAATCTGCAGGATATGGATTAATGCCTAGATCTTTTATTTTCTTAAGTGCGTCTCGTCTTACAATTTCTTGTTCTGATAGTTCTCTCTGCATTTGTAATTTTAAATTTTTGCAAAGATATTAAAACATTGTTGTCCGATTAAAATTTGTGAATTGAATATGAATTTGTGTTGTCGCTTGAATTTAGTTGTTGAAGTAAAATGTTTCTATGATGTTCTTTTGTCTTACCACCTTTTGAACAGGGACGGACAAAGGGCCAAAATCAACCAGCCTTCCTTGCCGCAGGCAGGAAATTCAAGGCCGTTCCTTAGATTATATTTGAATTGATAGGTTCCTTTAACTCCTTTGAGTTTAAAGTTAAAAAGTAAGACCCTAATAACTTTTATCAGATAGTGATTTAATTTTCCCAAATTATGCGCTTAATATAAAATTGCTATACCTACAAGACTTAATAATTAGATATGCTTTTGTTTTTTTATCGGACACTAATGAAATTAAAAGAAAGAATACTATTTTCTAGAGCACCGCGCTTAGTAATCTACCATTTTTTCTGTTATTTTGTGAATTAAAATTTTTTATCATGATAGATAACTTAATCGCTGATTTTTCTAAACACCTGACACAAGCATTAGAAATTGCAAAAGCAACCCAATTTAAGTCTTCCGACAAAACGTTTAACAACGTATTAATTTGTGGACTAGGAGGTTCAGGAATTGGCGGAACAATTGTTTCTCAACTAGTCAATAGTTCAGCTGAGTGTCCGATTGTGGTCAATAAAAACTATATAATTCCGAATTTTGTAAACGAAAACACCCTAGTGCTTTGTTGTTCTTATTCAGGAAATACAGAAGAAACCCTTGTAATGTACGAATCGGCTAAAAAGAAAGGGGCTGAAATAGTTGTTATTAGTTCAGGTGGAAAATTCATAGAGCTTGCAAAAGAATACAATCATAATTATATTCAAATTCCTGGAGATTTTCCGCCAAGAGCAGCATTTGGTTTATCATTCCCGCAAATAATTCAAGTATTAGCATTTTATAAAATAATTCCAAACAACCATAGATCTGAAATTTTAAAGGCAGTTGATTTAATAAATAAAGAAGAATTAGCCATAAAAACAGAGGCTAAAGAAATTGCACGACAACTTGTTGGAAAAACTCCAATTATTTATGCTGATGCCACAATGGGAGGTGTTGCTATACGTTTTAGACAACAACTTAATGAAAATGGTAAAATGTTGTGTTGGCACCATGTTATTCCAGAAATGAATCACAATGAACTAGTTGGTTGGACTGAAAAGATTGACGACAAAGTTGTTGTTTTATTGAAAACAGGCCTGGATTATACGAGAAATCAAAAGAGAATGGAGTATAATAAAGAAAATATTATATCCAACTGCACTAATAACATAATTGAAATTAATTCCAAAGGAGATTCGTTATTAGAAAATTTCATCTATCACATACATCTTGAGGATTGGGTTTCCTTTTTTGTTGCCGATTTCAAAAAAATTGATGCTGTTGAGGTAAATGTTATCGATGGATTAAAGAACTTCCTTTCTACTATTTAAATTTCTTAAATTGCCTTTAATATGAAAAAGGTAATAAATGGATTTCTAACGCTTATTGGTTTCATTGGCTTAGTCTGTCTACTAACATTTGTTACTGGTAATAGTCATTTGATAAAAGCGGTCACCAATACCTATCTCTTAGGAAGATCTGGACCCAGTATTGATGAATACGCTATTTTTGATAATCGAATAGTACGAAAATCAACCCATCCGGTCTCTTGGAAAGAAAAAAAACCCACTGTTTTAAATGGGTTATTACCTAAAGAAGAGGCTTATCATAAGAGTTTTAATACAGCAGCATTCCTAGTTATAAAAAGCGATACAATCCTTTTTGAAAAATACTGGGAAAACTACTCTGATAGTAGCTTAACAAACTCATTTTCAGTTGCAAAATCTTTCATTGGCTTGACTGTTGGAGCAGCTATACAAGATGGCTATATTAAAAGTGTACACCAGCCTATATATGAATTTTTACCTGAATATAATACTGAAAAAGGAAGATTGATTACCATCAAACACCTGCTACAAATGACATCAGGGATTGATTTTGGAGAAAGCTACGGCGATCCATTTGGTTTTATGGCGAAAGCTTATTACGGTAAAAATTTACACGAAATTACGGTAGAAAAATTGCCAATTAGAATAGCAGGTGGCACATGGGAATACCAAGGAGGAAACACACTACTGCTCAGTTTTATAATAGAAAAAGCAACCGGAAAAAAGGTGGCAGAATATTTCAGTGAGAAAATTTGGCAACCGATCGGTGCTGAAAATGATGCTCTTTGGAATTTAGATACAAAGAATGGCCGAGAAAAAGCTTATTGTTGTTTTTATAGCAATGCGCGCGATTTCGCAAAAGTGGGAAAGTTATACCACCAGAATGGATTTTTCAATCACCTTAAAGTACTCCCTGAATCGTATATTTTAGACAGCAAAAGAAGTGTTAACTTAGAAGATTCAGAAGGAAACTTGGTAGACTATTATGGTTATCAGTGGTGGATAACTGAATTTGAGGGAGAAACAATTCATTATGCTCGAGGAATCTTAGGGCAGTATATCGTGATTTTGCCAGAAGAAGATCTGATATTTGTTCGACTCGGAAAGTTGCGATCTGAAGAAAAAATCAATCATGTGCCAAGCGATTTAATCGAATACATAAAAATGGCCAAACGACTTAAATAAATAAAAATGAAAAATGTAGTTGATGTAAGAACGACTGAAGAATTTGAAGATGAACATCTAGAAGGAAGTATAAATATACCACTGCATGAAGTGCCAGAACGATTAGAAGAGTTTAAACAAATGCCACAACCAATTACTTTGGTTTGTAAAAGTGGTTACAGAAGTGGAGAAGCGTCTAATTATCTGAAGCAATTTGACATAGATTGTGAAAATGGTGGTGGATGGACTGGTTTATTGGAGGATTAATTGATGAAAAAGAAAATTTTATTAGCAATAGCTGCTGTATTAGTGATTATACAATTTTTTAGAATTGATAAAAGTGCTCCTGAATACAATTCAGAAGACGACTTTTTTCAGCACCATGTGGCGACTAAAGAAGTGCAACTTTTGATAGAAACTACCTGCTATGATTGCCATTCATATAAAACCAACTATACTTTTTACAGTGAAATAGCTCCTGTTTCTTGGTGGTTGGCGGATCATATTGAGGATGGACGAAAACATTTGAATTTTAGCTCTTGGGGTACTTATGAGTTTAAAAAAGCTGCTCATAAGCTTGAGGAATGTTTTGAAGAAGTAGAAGAAGGTGAAATGCCATTATGGTCGTATAAATTGACTCATTTTGATGCGCAGCTAACTGATCAAGAAAGAAATACAATAGTAATTTGGTTTAAATCGCAATACGATTTTATGAAGTCTGCAAATCAATCAGCCAATAATTAAAAAAATGAACGAAATTGGGTTAGATGATCAACCAGAAGAGTCTGGAAAATTTAAAAAAATAATCAAGTACTTTTTGCAAGGGCTGTTTTACTTAATGCCTATAGCAATTACTTTATATGTAGTAGTTGAGTCTATTATAATTATCGACAACCTAATTCCAATAGAAATACCTGGTTTAGGCATTGTTATTATTTTAGTCTTTATCACGCTTATAGGCTACCTATTTTCTACCTATTTGGCAGCTCTACTTCGGCCTTTTGAGCGCCTAATTATGCGTACTCCACTGATTAAACTTATCTATACTTCAATTAAGGATTTGATGAGTGCTTTTGTTGGGAGCAAAAAGCAATTTAGCAAACCAGTTTTAGTCACCATTCAAGAAAAGCCACTTATTCAGCGAATGGGTTTTGTAACCAAAGAAGATGCTTCAGAAATTGGTATAAGTGGTGATAAGGTTGTGGTTTATTTACCATTTTCCTATGCCGTTTCAGGCGAGGTAATAATTGTTCCTAAAAATGCTGTGCAACTTATTGAAGCAAAGTCGGCAGACATTATGAAATTAATCATATCTGGAGGTGTTACCTCTGTAGAAAATAACTCAACAAACGACCATGAAAAAAATAATCATTAGTGCTATTACGATTATGTTTACTCTCTTTTTAACTGCTCAAAGATCTGTTGCTGTCAGCTCTTCAAACTATATTGTAGGCGCAGTTTCAAAAACCTTAGAAGCTCCAATTTTTAATACCTCTCAAAATGAAATAGAAAAAGAATGGAAAACCCTTATGAAAGCGTATAATGGTAAAGTAAAAAGCAGCAAATCTGAATTGGCTGCATACAACACCACTTTACCATTGTCCGGTGAAGGTGAACAAACTATATTTTTTAAGACCAATGTGCAAGATGATAGCACATGCCATATTATTGTAGGTGCAATGATAGCAGGTAAAGCAATTTATGCCAACAATTCCACTGATTTAAAACAAATTGTAAGAAGTTTTGCTTACGAGCTTTCTAAAAAAAGCACCGCAGATAAATTGGAAAAAGCAAAATCAGAATTAAACACCTTGACAAGAAAAAAAACTACACTGGATAGAGATCAAGAGCGGTTATTAAGAAACACTGAGCGGTGGAAACAATCGGTGGCAGATGCTGAGCTAAAGCACAAAGAAAACATCGACGATTTAAATGCAACAGATATTTCTATTAAAAAGAGTGAAATAGTAATACAGGCTGCTGAAAAGGAGTTAAGTGAAATTAAGTGATGCGAATAGTTTCTTTTATTCTAATTATCTACACTTTAACAATTTACTTAGCCATAATTGCTAGTAGTTTAGTCGATTATTTTTCTGATAAATTTCTCTACTCTTACTTATTAGAAGTCCCCAACAATAAAGTTGGCGTGCTATTGGGTACCAGCAAATACCTGGCAAACGGAGAAGAAAACTTATATTTCACTTATCGGATGGAAGCAGCTGAAAAACTATATTTCAGTAATAAAGTACAGGTAATTTTAGTGAGTGGTGATAATGCTACTATGCATTACAATGAACCAATTACCATAAAAAATAAACTAGTTAAAAGAGGAATACCAGAAGATAAAATAATACTAGATTATGCCGGTTTTAGGACATTTGACACCATGATAAGAGCAAAAAAGGTTTTTGGTTTAGAATCATTTACTGTTATTTCCCAACCATTCCATAACGAAAGAGCTATCTTTATCGCCAGAAAAAAGGGCATCCATGCGATCGGCTATAATGCACAAGATGTAAACTATAAAAATGGTTTTAAAACACAACTTCGTGAAAAGTTTGCACGTGTAAAACTCTTATTAAATATTTATATACTCAATACAAAACCTAAATTTTTAGGCGAAAAAATCCTTATTTCATGAAAATCAATCACTTCTTATTTATCGGTTCAGTAGTTTTATTAACTGCTTCTTGTAATCAATCCGAGAATACTGAAAACACTCCAATTAATGATAAAAAAAATCCCTCAGCATACAGCGCAGGAGCAGTGCTTTGGCAGCAACATGCAGCTGAATATGAAGCACTTTGCTACCAAGCCTACAACTTAGGTGAGCGCAGATTAGACGAACTAGTTGATACCAATAAAACCTATGAAAAGCCATTGGCTGTGGTAATGGATATTGACGAAACGGTGTTAGATAATTCATCTTATAATGCCACATTAATTAAAAATGAGTTACTATACTCTAAAAAATCATGGATGGAATGGACCGCAATGCAAAGTGCCGATTTAGTGCCTGGAGCGTTGGAGTTTATTCAATATGCAAAGAGTAAAAATGTAGAAGTAATTTTTATTTCCAACCGCATGGAAGCAGAATTAAACGATACATACCAAAATGTAATTGATCTGGGAATAGACACCGTTTCAAAATCCAATTACTATTTAAAAAGCGCCACCTCAAATAAAGACGAACGGAGAGCCAATGTAGCTGATAAATATGAGGTTATTTTATTTTTTGGTGACAACTTAGGTGATTTTAATGGTGTTTTTGATGATACTACTGTGATTGAACGTAAAAAACATGTGAAGAATTTTAGACCATTATTTGGTGATAAGCTGATCATCTTGCCAAACCCGATGTATGGTGAATGGGAGGGCGCTTTATATAACCACGACTTTAGTGCCACTCCTGAATTTAGAGATAGTTTACGAATGAACGCATTAAACATATATAGCATTGGAAAATAACTTTATCAAAATCTTTTTTTGGGCCGTTCTATTCGGCCTTTATAGTTGCGGAGATACAACAGATACAATCACTCCTACCCTTCTTGCAGGAGATTGGAGAGCAGAGTTGCAATTAGTAGAGGGCGTTAAAATGCCATTTAATGTGACGGTCCGTAAAGAAAATGAAGTATTTAATTTCTCCTTTAAAAATGGAGAAGAAATATTACCAACTTCTGATGTTGTAGTCAAGGGAGACTCTGTTTTTGTAAAAACGTCCATATTTGATTCTGAGTTTAAACTAAAAATAGAGAATGATAGTACATTAAGTGGTTTGTGGTATAATTACTATAAAGCGCCTGATTATGCCTTGGCTGTAACATTTAATCGTGGTGAAAATTTTCGATTTCAAGAAAAACCAACTACCTCCGCTGAGCTAGGAAAAAAGTATGCCATTACCTTTGGAGCAGGAACCGAAGATGAATACAAAGCTATTGGTCTTTTTGAACAAAATGGAACTCAACTTAGTGGTTCCTTCGCAACAGAAACCGGAGATTATCGATATTTAGAAGGTCAAGTTATCGGCCAAACCATGTATTTGTCAACCTTTGATGGTTCACATGCTTTTTTATTCATCGCAGCTGTAGAAGACGATATTATTGACGGAACTTTCTATTCGGGCAATCATTATCAAGAATCATTTAATGGCTATATCAATGATTCCATTACATTAAAAGATCCTGACTCATTAACTTTTTTGAAAAAAGATTATTCTCGAATTTATTTTGAATTTGAAAGCCTAAAAGGAGATACAGTAAAACTAACTGATGAACGTTTCGAAAATAAAGTAGTGCTTTTACAAATTATGGGAAGTTGGTGTCCTAACTGCATGGATGAATCGGTGTTTTTTAAGCAACTACACGAACAATATTCAAGCCAAGGCTTAGAAGTTGTAGCATTAGCATTTGAACGCGCTAAAACGAAAGAGAAATCGATTAAAAATTTAAATAGAATGCAAGAAAAGCTTCAACTACCATATTCAATTCTATTAGCAGGAGAAACCAGGGAGGTAAATGCTGTGGATCAATTACCAATGCTCAATCAAATTATGTCTTATCCAACAAGTATTTTGATTGGTAAAAATGGTGACATTTTATCCATTCATACTGGTTTTTATGGTCCAAGCACAGGAAGCTATTACGATCGATATGTAGAAAAAATGAATCAGAAAATAATAGAGGCGCTAAAAGATTAGCCCCTCTTTTTTTTACCAATCTATCGGCATATAATCTTTTAAAAATTTCCCGCACCAGTGTTTACCACTATTGATCCCATCTAATAAAGGATCTAGAACACGAGCTGCACCATCTACAATATCTAATGGTGGTTGAAAATCATGCACAGCTTCTTTATGCTTTGATAATTCAGCTGGATCTTCATCAGTTACCCAACCAGTATCCACAGCATTCATATAGATACCATCTTTAGCAAAACTTGCTGCAGAAGTGTGCGTCATCATATTTAAGGCTGCTTTGGCCATATTAGTATGTGGATGCCTATCTTCTTTATGAAAACGGTGAAATTTACCCTCCATGGCCGATACATTAATTATGTGCTTTATACCTGTAATTTCCTTCTTCATCAGGTTAGAAAGCCGGTTACATAAAACAAAAGGAGCTACTGCATTTACCAACTGCACTTCTATCATTTCAGGTGTTTCAATTTCACCTAATCGCAACCTCCAACTATTGGTTTTCCGCAAATCTACTTGCTGTAAATCAGCATCTAATTTACCTACAGGAAAAATCTCTTCGGGAGCGATAGACCGATCAAAGCTATACGGAATCTGTGAAAGCTGAGCTGATGATTTAATTCCAATTCCTAGATCGGGCGCATGCCAACTAACGGACAATGTATTATTAGTCTGCTCATCAGCTATCTTTTCTTCATGGCTTCCTAGTTCATTTATGCAGTATTGATGATCCTTTAGGAGCACTTGTACATTTTCAGAAAGCTGTTCATAAGGAGTTTTCTCAGACTTCATCAGGTGTTTATAAAAACCTGAAGGTCTTCTAACTGTCTGTGCGGCGTTGTTGATCAAAATATCTAATCGGTCATATTTATGCTCTATATAATTACAGAAAAGTTCCACACTAGGGATATGACGTAAATCTAATCCATGAATGTGTAATCGATGACCCCACTTTTCAAAATCTTCTTCTTTTGCAAAGCGTTCTGCAGAATCTACCGGAAAACGTGTGGTAGCGACTACTGTTGCTCCTGATCGTAACATTTGAAGCGATATATAATAACCAATTTTTAAACGAGAACCTGTAACTACGGCAACCTGGTCGGTTAGATCTGCGGTTTGAAAACGCTTGGCATAATTAAAATCACCACATTCAGGACAAATGGTATCATAAAAATGATGCAATGTATCATACATTGTTTTACAAACGTAACAGTTCCTCGGAGAGGTTAATTTTTCTGCTTTTTTATCTGTTAATAAATTTTCTGCTAATAACTTAGGCGCCACAAATACAGATGCTTCACGTGCACTACGGATACCTGTATTATTTCGAGCAGATCGATCTTGTTCTTTTTGCTTTTTACGCTCCGCTTTTTTTGATTCCTTTCTTCTCTTATGCAATTCTACCCTAGTTGGCCGCGATAAAATACCTGCCGCCTTTAAAAGACTTATCCTTTTAGCTTCTGTTAATTCTATAAATAATTCTGGGTAGTTGTTTAATTGTTCAAGTACTTGAAGACATTTATCAATGTCTACGCTCGATAATTCTTTATTATTTTGATTTTTCATATCAACTTATGGCAAAATAGAAGGCAAATTTAGCTTTTTGAAGTATAAAAAAAGAGCCGCTTTTATAAGCAGCTCTTTTAATTGTTTTATTCTTTTCCTTCAGGTTCTTTATCAATCACTATTCGCTCATCTCTATTTACTAATTCCCAAGCAGTATAAAAGACTAGCTTGGTAATTTTTTCCATTTTATTGAAATCTATTTTATCTACTGTGTCTGTTGCTTTATGATAATCTTCGTGTACACCACAGAAATAAAAAATAACAGGAATTCCGTTCTTTGCAAAGTTATAATGGTCTGATCGGTAATAAAACCGATTAGGGTCATTTTCATCATTAAATGTAAAATCCAATTCTAACTTAGTATTATTAGTATTCATTTCAAGACTAATTTCATGTAAATCAGTACTTAATTTATCAGATCCAATTAAATATACAAAGTTTGGATTATCGGCATGTGCTACATCTAATCGACCAATCATATCAATATTTAAATTAGCAACTGTTTCCTCTAATGGAAAAATTGGATTTTTTGCATAGTATTCAGAACCTAATAACCCTTTCTCTTCACCTGAAACAGGCATAAATAAAATACTTCTTTTTGGTCCATTTCCATTGTCAGCAGCTGTTTTAAATGCTTGAGCTAACTCCATTAATGCAACCGTCCCACTTCCATCATCATCTGCACCATTATAAACTAAATCACCTTCTGTTCCAATATGATCATAATGTGCAGTAATAATTACTAACTCTTCAGGAATTTCAGTTCCAGGCATGTAGGCTATAACATTTTCACCAAACAGTTCACTAGTTTCTTTGTCTATAATTAGTTCTAATTGGGTTGTATTTTGAGCTTTTATTTTATTTTTTTTACGGTACTTTTTTAACTTTACTCCGTTTGATTTACAAATACTATTTAAAGCGCTATTTCCTATGTTTAAAACCGGTAAAAAATTTGAATTATCAACGTTATCTGCTAAAGCAGTTCGTGGTTTAGAAAAATAATGCTCGTATTTCTCTATTGTTTGTTTAAACTTATTTGCATGCAATAAAACAGCTTTAGCACCCTTCTCTTTAGCTAGTTTTACTTTATCGGCTGTGTTCCAATCACCTTTAAATTTATCAGAGTTTTCAGCTAAAATAACTACCGTTTTTCCGTTTATATCTAATCCTTTATAATCAGCTTCTGTTCCATATCCAACAAAAATTACCTGATTCTTAATTTCTACATTTGGCCATATATCGGGCCTAACATAAAAATCTTTATTCATTTCAAATGCTTTATTACCTATTTTAAGTGATATACCATTGGATAATTGCTCTACTAATGGAAAAGCCTGCTCATAAGTTCCATTAGGACTTTCAGCAAATTGTAACTCTTTAAAATACCTAATTAAGTAATCTTTGGCAATTTTTTGACCCTCTTTACCAGTTTCTCTGCCTTGATATTCATCAGAAGCGAGAACATGTAAATGTTTACTCATATCACCTGCTAAAATAGTCTTAGCTACTTTATCAGCAATTTCTTTATTTGTTTGACCTACTGCTACCGCAGAAAAGTAAATTAATCCTATTAAAAATATCTTTTTCATCTTAATTATTTACCGGAATTTTTTCTATTCTCCTTAAATGTCTACCACCTTCAAAACCTTCATTAATAAAAGATTCCATGCATTTTATAGCATTATTTTCAGTGATAAATCTTGCGGGTAACACTAATACGTTTGCATCATTATGTTGTCTTGCTAATTTAGCTAATTCCTCTTCCCAACAAATAGCTGCTCTAATTTGCTGATGTTTATTCGCTGTAATTGCTATACCGTTTCCGCTACCACAAATTAAAATTCCTAAATCAGCCTCTTTATTTTCAACAGCTAATGATAAAGGATGTGCAAAATCTGCATAATCGCAACTATCTTCTGAATTTGGACCGAAATCTACCACCTCAACTCCTTTATTTATCAATACTTCTTTAAGTTTACTTTTTAATTGGAATCCAGCGTGATCCCCTGCAATAGCTAGTTTTTTGATATTCATTTTTTTAAGTTTATTGACAAAGTTGATGTTAATATTCGTTTAATTTGGTTTATAACTAAGCAAAAATAAAGTTGCTTTTGTTAACTTTAATTCCAGGTGCATAAAAGTTTTAATAAACAATCGTTAATTATCATTTTTTACAGGTAAGTTATACACGGTATTCTACACAAATTTAATTTATAGTTTTATTTATTTTTATGAACATTGAATGATATTGATAAGCTGTTAATAGAAATAAATAATAATAATAAATCAATTAATTAAATCTAAATTCAATGTTAGTTAAATGTTAATTACTTTATAAAAGTAACTAAACCTACTAAAGTGAACCTTAATTTTACACAGAGTTAACGTCTTAATAGTAATAGTAAATTTTTAAATTTTTAAATAATAATAATAGTATATAATGTTTAAAACAAAAATTTACATTTTTCTCACCTTCTTTTTAACGAATAACTTTCTATATGGTCAAGTTGGAATAGTTGATAGTTCTAGTCAATATTTTACTGTATTTACTTTTGATTCTGGTGCTACATCAAGTTATGGTTTATTAATTAATGGGAAGCCCGATGGTTATTGGATGACATTTTACGAAAATAGAAATTTAAAATCAGAAGGAAATAGAGTAAATTTTAAACTTGATAGTACATGGTATTTTTACAATGAAAATCAGCAATTAATAAAAACTATAGATTATAAAGAAGATTTAAAAAATGGATTAACAGTTACCTATGATAGTATTTTTGTTATAAGTGAGGAGTATTTTGTTGACAATATTAAACAAGGAATAAACTACACCTTTTATCCTAATAGTTTTAAAACTATAAAAAGTAAGATAGATTATATTAATGGGAAGGAAGATGGATATGCATATTATTTTGGCAAAGATGAACGAGTAATAAGTATAACTGAATATAATAAAGGCTTTATTGTAAGTAAACAAGAAATTAATAGATATAACAGGGAGAATAAGAAGCAGGGTATTTGGAAAGATTTCTATCCAAATTGGAAGGTAAAGACAGAGCGTACTTATAGAAATGATTTATTAAATGGTTATTTGAAATATTACTCTATTGATGGACAATTAACTAAAGCAGAATTATATGTAGATGGAGTTTTACAAAAAGAAGAAGAAAATTCAGTTAACTTTCAGATTATTCCAACCTACAACAAAATAGGAAATATTATAAAGGAAACAACCTATAATACTTTAGGAGAGAAAGATGGCATAGAAAAAATATTTTCTTATTCAGGTAACGCAATAAAATCAGTGATTTATAAGAATAATCAACGATTATTAGAAGGAGGAATTATTGATACTAAAGGAAGAAAACAACTAAATTGGAAAGAGTTTTATAATAATCAATCAATTAAGAGTGAAGGAAGTTATTTTAATAACAAAAAAATAGATAATTGGATATTCTATTATGAAAATGGTCAAGCTGAACAAATAGGTAAATACAACAAAAATGGTCAACCTATTGGGAATTGGGTATGGTATTATGAAAATGGAGATACACTTAGATTTGAGCAATTTAGAAGAGGTATTGAAGATGGTTCATTAATTGAAAAAACAGATTCAGGAAATGTAATAAGTAAGGGTGTTTATCTTGATGGATTTAAAGAAGGAGAATGGATTTACGAACTAAATGATCATATTGAAAAAGGGTTATATTCATACGGAGATAAAACAGGGGAATGGAAACATTTTAATAAGAATGGAAATTTAATATTTAAAGGTAATTACATTCAAGATAGACCTGATGGAAAGCATAAATGGTGGTATTCTAATGGAAAATTAAAGGAAGAGGGAAGTTATGACTACGGTCAAAAAAATGGTACTTGGAAAAAATACGATATAAATGGTATTCTTAAAATTTCTATAAATTATAAAGATGGGAAGGAATATAAAATAAATGGTAAAAAAATTAAATTTAACAAGAAGAAAAAATAATAGTAAATAGTAATAAATACAGCAGACTGCAAATAAATTTTATTTGCATTTTAATTTATAAATTAATGCAGAATTCAACTAAATATACTGATTATGATGAAAGTTTAAAATTATCAGATGAGAAGTATAGAGAATTATATGCACGTAATTTATCAGGTATTTATAGGATAAGAATGAATGGCCAAATAATAGATTGTAATCAACCTTTTGCTTCTATACTAGGTTATCATTCTGTTGAAGATTTACTACATAATTCAAATAGCTTTCAATTTTATAAAGACAGAAATATAAGAGAAAACTTATTAAAAGAATTAATTTTAAATAAATCGATTATTTCTAAAAGATTAGAATTAGTAAGACTCGACAAAAAAGAGATTTTTGTACTTATGAGTGCTTCAATTATTTACAATAATAACAAAATTGATTATATAGAAGGGAATATAATAGATATAACAGATTTAGTAAAGGCAGAAATCTCTCTAGAAGTTACCAAACAACAATATAAAAATTTAATTGATCAATCAAGTTTCGGTATATTAATATTATTTGATTTAGAAGTTCAATTTATTAATTCAAAAGGAATTGATATACTTAAATACACGAAAGAAAGTGATGTTCTAGGTAAAAAAGTAACCGATATTATACTATTAGAAGATAATTTATTAGAGTCAGATATTAACTACGTTAATCAAGGAAATATATTAAGTGTTCAAGATAGAATTTTTATTAATAATGATAAAAAACGTTTAGATGTAGAAACTAGAGTTACCTCTATTTATTATAATGAGAAAGACTGTATATTAATTACCTTTTTAGATGTAACTTCTAAAAAACAAATTGAAGAAGAAAAGAAACGTGCAGAACTAGCAGAAACATCAAATACTCTTTTAAAAGCAGAAATTAAAGAACGTATAAAAGTTGAAAACCAACTTACTCTTTCTCAATCATACACAAATGGAATTATAGAAAGTTCTATTGATATGATTTATACTGCCAGTATTAATGGTACTATAAATGAATTTAATAAAGCTGCTAATAAAGAATTTGGGTATTCTAAATCAGATATTATTGGAAAAAGTTTAAATATATTATTTGCTAATGAAAAAGAATGTAATGATGTAATAAAAAAATTAGAAGAAAACGGACAATTTATTGGAGAGGTTATAAGTAAACGCAAAGATAAGTCTTTATTTATCAGTTATTTGTAAGTTTCTTATTTATTTAATACAGAAGGTATTGTAATGGGAATAATGGGCATCAGTAGAGATATTACTGAGTTAAAATTAGCAGAAGAAGAATTTAAAAAAAGTGAAGAATTAAATAAACTACAAGCAGCTAAATTAAATACTGTTATTGAAAGTAGTTCACATTATTTTTTTACGGTAGATAAAAATCATTGTATTATATCTTTTAATTCAAATTTTAAAAATGATTTAAAATTATTACAACAAGCAAAACTTAAAGAAAATGATGATTTTTTCTTATCAATGGGTATTAATTCTAAGAGAGAAAAAGTTAAATGGAAGAGGTATTTTAGAATAAGTTTTTCTGGTAAACATTTTCATTTTGAGAATGAACAAAAAGATAGATTAGGAAATACCCATTACAGGGAATTTTTTATAAATCCAATTAAAAAAGAGAATGGAGAAATAGATGAATTATCAATTATTGGAAGAGATATAACAGAAAAAAAATTGGCTGAAAAAAATCTACAAGATTCTTTAAAACAAAAGGAGATTTTATTAAAAGAAGTACATCACCGAGTAAAAAATAATATGCAAGTTATATCTAGTATTCTTAATTTACAGAGTGCTTATGTAAAGGATATAAAAACGTTACAAATTTTAAAAGAAAGCCAAAATAGAATTAAATCAATGGCATTTATTCATGAGAGTTTATATACGAATGATGATTTCTCTCAAATAGACTTTTCTGAATATATCACTAATTTAGTTCAAAACCTCTTCAGAACCTACGATGTATTTGATGATAATATAATTTTAGATCTACAAATTGATAGAGTTTATCTTAATTTAGATTCAGCAATTCCATGTGGGCTTATTGTAAATGAGTTAATTTCAAATTCTTTAAAATATGCTTTTGATATTAATTCAGGAGGAATTATAAAGATAATGTTAACTTTGGAGAAAGAAGTTGTTGTTTTGACTGTAGGGGATAATGGTAAAGGAATACCCCAAGATTTAAAAATTGAATATTCACAAACTCTTGGATTACAGTTAATTTCAAGTTTAGTTGAACAACTAGAAGGAGAATTATCTTTAGACAGACAAAATGGTACTATTTTTACCATTAAATTCAAAATGGATTAAAATTAAAAAAACTTGCACAATGGCCAAAGTGAAAATATTAGTAGTTGAAGATGAAGTAATTGTTGCTAGAGATATAAAAGTTTGTTTAAATAAAATAGGATATGAAGTTTTAGGATCTTATTCATCAGGAGAAAAAGCCTTAGAAGCAATTGAAAATAATCAACCAGAATTAATTCTAATGGACATTATGTTAAAAGGAAAAATGTCAGGAATTGATACCTCTGCAATTGTTAAAGAAAAATATGGTATACCTATTGTATTTTTAACTGCTTATGCTGACGTGCAGACAATTAATAAAGCAAAGATTACCGAGCCTTATGGTTACATTATAAAGCCTTTTAAAGAAATTGATTTGAGAACTTCTATTGAAATGGCCCTTTATAAGTTTAAAAAGGAAAAAGAAAAAGAACAGAATACACAAAATAAAATAGAAGTTCTATATTCTTTAGGAATTAAAACCTCTGATTTTATATATGTAAAATCAAATTCTCGTTTAATAAAAGTACTTCATTCTGAAATTAAGTATATTGAAGCTTTAAAAGACTATGTAACCATCCACACTCAAGAGAATAATTTTAAGATACATTCAACAATGAAGGAGATTTTAAAAAAACTTCCGGAAACTGAATTTTTAAGAGTACATCGTTCATTTATAGTAAATCTCAAATTAATAAAAACGATAGAATTACCTAATTTAATTCTTGAAAATTCAAATATTACTGTTCCAATTGGCGGTTCTTACAAAGACGATTTATTTGATAGATTAAACCTAGTTTAAGTAATCTTTATAATATCTATTTAATGCAACTTCTGAATTCATCTGTTTATTTTCTAAGAGATAATTAACAAACTCTTCACCAAGTTTTGGAGCCATAAATAAACCACGTGAGCCCATTCCGTTAAATAAATGAATGTTTTTATGTTTTGGATGTGTACCTATTAATGGTCTTCGATCTTTAACAGCAGGTCTAATACCTACCGTATGTTCTAATACGGTATAATCACAATTAATTAACTCTTCCAGGTTATTTAGTAATTCTTCTCTTTTACCTTCTGTAGGTAATAAGCTTAAATCCTTCCAGTTATATGTAGCTCCTATTTTATATTTTTTATCTCCAATTGGTAAAATAAATATCTTCTTGTTAAAGATATAGTCATCTTTTAATTGTTCACTTTGTATCACTAATAACTCCCCTTTTACTGAACTTAGTGGAATCCAATCAAAATAAGGATTGTTAGCAGATTGAAAACCATCACAAAATATAAGATTTGTTGCATGAATATCTTGATATATTATTTCATTATCAGTGGTTTTAAGTTTACAATAATCTACTTTCTCAGTTAGTATTAAACCTTTGTTAATTAGATACATACGATAAGATTCTAAAAGTATTTTTGTATCTATCCAACCAGTTTTTTTAACTAATCCACCATCAAACATATTCTTATGCAAGAAATGATACTTCTTTAAATCTTCTAGCTGTTCTGAAATAAAGTTATTTACACCCTCTACCTTACTCCTTTTTTTCCAAAACTCTCGTTCATTATCTGATGAAATTAACTTTATGATTGTTTTATCAATTACAAAAGTTGCATTGGTTTCTTTTTCTAATTCTGAGTAAAATTGTTTGTTAAATTGAATGAACTCTTCTGCTCTCCATGTTTTAGTGAGGCGTTTTAAAACTAATGGATTGATTAAACCTGCAGCTACTAAAGTGCTAGAAGTTTGATGATGATCATCCATAACCTTTACTTTATAACCTTTATTTATAAGCTGATAGCTTAGTATAGTTCCTGCTATTCCTTGGCCAATTATTAAAAAGTCAACAGTATGTTTCATAGATTCTCCAAAACTAGTTATTTCAAGTAATAGGGAATTAAAAATTGCTAATTTTGTTATCTAAATTTAAGCAAATGGATTTAAATATTATTTTAGGGATTATTGGTCCTAATCAAATCATTATCATACTAATTATAGTAGTATTACTATTTGGAGCTAAAAAAATTCCTGAGTTAATGAAAGGAGTTGGAAAAGGCATTAAAGAGTTTAAAGATGCTACCAATAAGGATGAAGACGGTTCTGACGTTAATGATAAAAAAGAAGACAAGTAATTAACCTATTAATAGCATACAGTTGAAGGATTACAAAGCACTTTCGGACATTCAAGAAGATTTAAATAAAGGTATTATTACTTGTGAAAATTTAGTTAATAAACTCTTAGAGAAGATATCAAAAGAAACTTCTTTAAATGCCTTTTTAGAAACCTTTGATGAATCTGCAAAGTTGCAAGCACGTTTAATTGACGAAAAACTATTAAATAATTCTGCGGGTAAGCTTGCAGGAATGGTCATTGGTATTAAAGATAACATCGTGTATAGGGGGCATAAAGTGTCTGCCTCATCTAAGATGTTAGAAAACTTTGAATCATTATTTTCTGCTACCGTTGTTGAACGATTATTAGCGGAAGATGCTATTATTATTGGTCGATTAAATTGCGATGAATTTGCTATGGGTTCTTCTACGGAGAATTCTGCTTTTGGTGTTACCAAAAATGCAGCAAATCAAGCGTATGTTCCTGGTGGTTCTTCTGGAGGTTCTGCAGTTGCTGTTCAAGCCGGTTTATGTTTAGCTTCATTGGGGTCCGATACAGGAGGTTCTATTCGTCAGCCTGCTTCTTATTGTGGTATCGTTGGTGTAAAACCTACATATGGAAGAGTATCAAGAAATGGATTGATTGCTTTCGCTTCTTCCTTTGATCAAATTGGTCCTTTTACGCACACAGTTGAAGACGCAGCCCTATTAACTGAAATCATTTCTGGCCATGACCGCATGGATAGCACTACTTCAAATGTTGAAGTCCCTAGCTTTTCACAGTCAATTTTCAAATCAGATTCTTCAAAAAAATATAAAATAGCATATATTAAAGACTGTTTAGATCACAATGGTTTAAATGAGGAAGTAAGATTGGCTGTTACTGCAAAAATAGAAGAGTTAAAATCTGATGGTCATATAGTTGAACCAATTTCTTTTCCATTTTTAGATTATATGGTTCCGGCTTATTATGTACTAACAACTGCAGAAGCATCTTCTAATTTGGCAAGGTATGATGGTGTTCATTTTGGTTATCGAAGTCCTAATGCAAAAAATTTAGAAGAAACGTATGTGTTTTCTAGATCAGAAGGGTTTGGAGCAGAAGTAAAAAGAAGAATAATGTTAGGTACTTATGTGCTAAGTGCAGGTTATTATGATGCTTATTACGCAAAAGCACAAAAAGTAAGAAGAGTTTTAAGAGATAAGACGAATGAAATCTTTAGTGATTTTGATTTTATACTTTCACCCACTACTACAAATTCTGCTTTTAAGATTGGTCAAAAAAGTAATGATCCGATAGAGATGTATCTGGAAGATATTTTTACTGTTCAAGCTAACCTGGTAGGAGCACCTGCTATTTCTATCCCTTTAGGTAAAACAGCTAACAATATGCCTTTTGGACTGCAATTAATGGCAAAGGCTTTTGATGAAAAAAACCTCTTCAATTTTAGTGCTACACTAATGAACAAGCAATAGTGAATAATTGATCGAAGTTTGTTTACCCAATTGAGCTTCTTTATTCACTTTTGTATACCAAATTTAGAACAGTTTCGTTTTATTTAAAAAATACCCACAATTATGCTCAAAGGAGTTTTAACTGCCATCTTAACTGTTTGTTTATTATCCTCAACTAATGCTTTGCATAATGATTCTATTGTGCAATCAACTGATACTACTTTTATATTATCTGCTGATGATGAAGTGTTGAATATGATCGATAGTATCGTAGCAGCTAAATTTATTGCTCAATTTTCATTAGATTCTTCTCTTTACCCTAACAATACTGATTCTATTAATTCGTTCGTTTTAGTAGATAATATTCCGGATTCTGTAGTAATGCATCGATTAGAATTATTGAATAGGAACACACCTTTTGATTTAACGTATAATGATTATGTTAAATCCTTTATTAAATTATACTCAGAAAGAAGAAGAGTATTAACTAGTAATATGTTAGGTTTAGCTCCTTTCTATTTTCCAATGTTTGAAGAAGTGTTGGATAAATATAATATGCCTTTAGAACTAAAATACTTGGCAATTGTTGAATCGGCCTTAAATCCTCAAGCCAAAAGCAGAGTCGGAGCAATGGGTTTATGGCAGTTTATGTATCGTACTGGTAAAATGTATGATTTAAACATTACTTCGTACTATGATGAACGAATGGATCCATATAAAGCAACTGTTGCAGCGTGTGAATTTATGACTGACATGTACAAAATGTATGGTGATTGGAATTTAGTGCTAGCAGCATATAATTCAGGTGCAGGGAATGTAAATAAAGCGATAAGAAGATCAGGTGGCAAAAAGGATTATTGGGAAATAATCAATCATTTACCACGAGAGACGAGAGGTTATGTTCCTGCTTTCATTGCTGTTAACTATATTATGAATTATTCCGTTGAGCATAATATCTACCCAACAAATCCACAATACACTTGTATTAATTATGACACCGTTCATGTTACTAAGGGTATTCAATTTTCAGAATTATCAGCTTATTTAAAAATGTCAGAAAAGGACATCGCTTATTTTAATCCAATGTATAAATCAGCGTTAATTCCAAAATCAGACAAACCTTTACCACTTTGTTTGCCCTCTGATAAGGTAGGTTTATATTTAACAAATGAATCTAATATCTTCGCCGACCTGGAGCGAAAAAATGCGGCGGATAGCTTAAAATTAGAAAAAGAAGTTGCTGAAATTAGAAATGAATCTTTGGTCATTCATAGAGTTAGAAGTGGAGAATATTTAGGGTACATTGCAAAAAAATATAACGTTAGTGTTAGTAACTTGATGTATTGGAACAACTTGAGAAGTACCCGTTTAAACCCAGGAGATCGTTTAACTATTTATGCTAATGGATCTGCACCAAAACAAGTAACTTCTGAAGGTGCTAGCACAAAGTTAGCTTCCTCTGATTTTAAATATCATATAATTCAGCCTGGCGACACCCTTTGGGATATTGCAAAAAAATATAATGGTATATCTGTGAATGATTTGAAATCGATTAATAATAATTTGAATTTTAAATACCTTAAACCTGGGATGAAAATCAAAGTTCCTGTTGTAGGTTAATAACTGTTTGCAATGCTTAGACGACTATTTTTAGCTTCTATTTCTTTATCTCTATTTATAATTGGGTGTTCTGATGAATCTTCAAAAAGATCTCTACCAAGTTCAACTGGTAAGTCAGGAGAGCTTATAATTGTCGTTGATACTGCCTACATGCATAACAAAACGGGAAAAGCATTAGAACAGGTTTTTATGGAAGAATTGTATGGCGTTCCAAGAAGCGAGCCTCTTTTTAATGTGGTAACAGTTCCACCCAAAGGGTTTACTTCAATGCTTAAGATTGTAAGAAATGTATTACAATTGGATATTAATTCGGCAAATAAAACTGAAATTATTGTTCAGAATGATGTCTTTGCAAATGATCAGTTAATAATAACGGTTTCAGCTAAAAATGATCAATCTGCAGCAAATATAATTTCAAAGAACAAAGATAAACTCCAACAGCTTTTTGATCAGGAGGAATTAAAACGAACTAAAAGCAGGTTGATTTTGAATACAAATAAGGATAAGCGGGATTCATTGTTAATGAAGCACGGTTATACTGTTGCTTTTCCAAAAGAGTATTTTCTTTCAATGGATTCAACTGATTTCTTCTTTCTTAGGAAAAATAAAGCAGTTGGAGATCATCAAATTTTACAAGGATTGATGATTTATTCATATCCGTACACGGATGATTCTAGTTTTGTTTCTGAAAGAATTGTAAATAAAATGGAGGGTTTTATTTCTAACATTAAGGCTCAACCTAAAGGATTCATGCAGGTAGAGCGTCAGTATCCTATTTTAAGTGAAGAGGTAAATTATAATGATGCTTATTCCGTTCAATTATCAGGTTTATGGAGAATGGAAGGTATATTTATGGGAGGGTCTTTTTTTAACTACACTGTGGTAAGTGCAGGTCAAACAAAGTTGATTGGCGCATATGGGTTTGTTTATGCACCAAAATTTAACCACAGAGAGTATTTAAGAGAGCTTAAAGCCCTTTCTTATACATTATCTCAATCTAAGAGGTAAGGTTTCTTAGATTTAATTATTCAGAGAAAACAGTTTCTAGAATTTCTTGTGACTTTAGATCACTAAAACCATCTTGATGTATTTTAAAGTAAAATAAAATTGATTTTAATAATTCTCGTCGATTCTTACTAGAGATAACTACTTTCGATAGGTCTGTTATATCCGTAATTGATAGTTTATAGAAAGCTTCTGATAGTGTGCCTTCTAGTATTTCTATGGATGATAATTTTGTCGGTTGATAGTTTCCTTCAACCAAATTAAATTTTACTCCTTCTTTCCAACTTCCTTGTGGGTAAAAACCCAAGTACCTGCTCATCTTTATCATAAAATAGAGATGAAAGTTGGGTTCAAAAGAATTAACTTCATCAAAATAGAGTAAATGACTTTCGATGAATTCATACAAATCAACGTTTGCCGTTTCTTCTTTTATACATTGATATAATAATTCATTTAGAAATTGAATAACCGATCCTTTAATCCAATTAGAATGAATAGTTCTATATGGAATGTCTATTTGTGCGCTTTTTATTCGCGCTAATTTATTATTTCCATGTTGTGTTGATTCAAGGTGAATGATATTTAATCCTTGAAAAGTAGCTACCCTATTTCCTTTTTTTGAGACTCCAACAATGTATGACTTTAGTCCTTCTTCTTTTGTAAATAATTTTACTATCAGAGAATTGTCCGTGTATTTAGTAGTTTTTAAAACAATTGCTTGAGTTTTTTTATTCATTTTAATTGATAAACAACAATTTACTTATATCTGTTTTCAAATTTCCTTGTCCGTCTCCTGATGCACTAAGTATCAAATATATCCCTGTGGCTACACGCTCACCGTTTATATTCTTTCCATCCCATATAGCTTGGCCTCCTAATGATTGTATTTCTCTTACCAATTTTCCATTTACGTCAGTTATTTTAACTATAGAATTGTTAACTAGTCCTCTAATAGCTATGGGTCCATCATAATCAGGTCGAATTGGATTTGGATAGATCTCAACTGTGGTAAAATTTTCGAACCCTTCAGTTGCGTCTCCTTTGTATGAAACTATTCCGACCTCTGTCGCCATAAAAACTTCACCTGATTTATCATCTATAGCAAGGCCAAATACATTATTGGAAATGAGCGGACTATTTTGCCTAGTAAAATGCAACAACTCTTCCGTTCCGTCTTCAGAAACTAAAAATACGCCCTCTCCTTCAGTTGAAATCCACTTTCTGTTTGCTCCGTCTATTTTAATATCTGAAATTTTTATAGCTTCTAATAGAATTTCAACATCGGCTCCTTGTTGAATTAAAATTCTTTGGGCATCTCTTTCATTTTCGAATATGCCATCTGGGTTGTAGAACACTGCTAAGCCGTCGTCCGTTCCAATCCATAGTTCACCATCTTGATCAATAGCCCCAACCATACCTCTTGCTCCAGGTAGACTTCCATTCCCTGGTGCACTAGTTAACAGTAGCTCCCTATCATCTCTCCTGTCATCAATTGTTCCACCATCATCAAAGACAAGTATTTCTAGATTGGAACCAGATCGAGGTATTAAAACGTATTTTAATCCACCTCTTGTAATTAGAATATCACCTATTGACTTACCTGTGCTTATGTTTGTTGGGAAATTATAACTGTACCAATCTCCTCTTCTTGTGTAAACTGATATGGTAGTGTCAGTATAGGTGTTAGATATCCATAAGTTTCCATTTTCATCATAATTAGTTCCGCCAATACCAAACCATTTATATGCTTGCCTTGAAGGGACTTTAGAATTACTACTGTCAAATCGATTTATCAGACGGTCATTTTGGAATTCAAGCAATCCTGTACCCCAGGTGCCAATAAAAACATGGTTTTTATCATTTGGATCGATAGTGATGTTAAGTAAATCGAAGAATCCATTTAATGGGGGATAGTTTTTACGGTTAAGAGTTTTCCAGTTGCCTTCATCATAAATATTTATCTCTGGTTGTAGGTATAAATTATTGTACGGATTATCATAACCTCCTGGAACTGTGTATATTTTTCCGTCTTTAGCTTCAATTTTAAATACTTGTTCTGATATTGGTCCATTTGCAAAGTATGATCTTATTCCCTCAGGTGATATTTTAACTAATCCTGACAAATCATCTGCAATCCATTCGGTATTGGTATTATCATCAAAATCGATGTAGTTAGGCTTGAATGATATACCTGTTAAATAATTAATTATGGTATCTGCGATTGTTAGTTGATTATTATACCTGAATATTTTAGAAGTGGTTATTACATTTAATTGATTGTTGGAATTTATGATGTTATCAACTTGATTGGCTTGTGAGTTAGGTAATCTTCGCCATTTACCATCTTCTTTGTAGTAGATACTGTCCGAAGTTCCCGGAAATGCTGTGCTAACTGCTATTATTTTATTATTAAAGCTTTCAACAAATTTATATGGAAATCTAGATAAGTTCGTCTCTCTTGTCCATACTTGATAATCCGTTAAATTTTTATTGGTTGCGGCGAATTTTATTCCTGTAGATGTCGCTGCATATATCGTATCATTCTGTATTGTTACGTCAAATACTGATTCGAATGCTCCGTCTGAACCAATTATGTAACTATCAGAAAATTCTCTTCTGGCTGTATTCAATTTAATTATGCCAAAACCACAAGCAATGTAGACAAACTCATTGTCTACAAAGGCATTATGAATTGTTTTGTCGGGTATAGTTAAATTGTCTTTAAGAAACGGAATATTGTATATTCTTTCATTGTTATACAGGTCAATATTTCCGTTGTTGTATACTATAACTAAACTGTTTGTATTGTCTATAAATTTTAATTCTGCTATTCCAACATCCGATAATCCATTTACCTTGCTCTTCCTAGATATGGAATTATCTTTAAGATCAATATAAAATAATGCTGCTCCTGTTGCACAAAATATAGTATTGTTTCCAACTGCAACCTTTTTGCCGGAAGTGTATGGCAGATGATCTGTCCATGTCCCTATTGCACTGTTTTGACTATGTGCAATGAATGCAGAAACAACACATAATATGAAAGTTATTATTTTTTTCATGATCGTTTTCTTTGTGAACTTAAACTATTCTTTGCTCTTTTTATTGCTCAAATTTACATTATATTTGCACCCGTTTTGGCCCCGTAGTTCAACTGAATAGAATATCAGATTTCGGCTCTGACGGTTACAGGTTTGAATCCTGTCGGGGTCACCAGGCAAAAGTCCTCTTTGATTATATCGAAGAGGACTTTTTTTCGAAATTATTGTTATGTCTGATCTATTTCGCTATATACCAATATGTTAATTTTGGCTTTGTTTAATCAGACTTCTCTGTCTACTCTTAGTAGTTTATTCAAATACCAAATTATTGTCTTAAACGAGCTTATTTAAGCTTGTTTTTTGATTTTATAGATAAGACTTGAATAATTCATGCTTTTTGTACCTTTAGAGTTAGATTTTAATCCGGTCAGCAATGCATTTATGTAATTGATTTTACCACTTATATATTTTTCACTAAGCATACTTACATAGAACGAATCAAACTTCATTGGTGAAATTGATTCTACTTTCATGCCTTCATTTTCCATCAATCGTTTAATATCAGATTTCCCGAAATGGTATAAATGACGAGGTACATCATAAGCAGCCCAATGCTCTTTGTATTTCATTGCATCATATGACTCGTAGTTTGGAACTGCTATAAAAATTGATCCGTCATCCTTTAGAATTCTTTTCAACTCTTTTACTCTATCCTTTAAGTTATATACATGTTCTAATACATGCCACATGGTGATAACATCTGCTGATTTATCTTTTATTGATGAAAGTCTTTCTTCAGAATTCACCGTTAGATTATAGTTTTCTTTACCTAGTTTACGGGCACTTTCATCAGGCTCTATTCCTTCTCCCTTCCATCCGTGTAGCACGCAAAAGTTTAAAAATTCTCCTGTTCCACATCCTATGTCTATTAGAATTCCTTTCGATTTCCCTTCGCTAATTAAGCTCTCTTTTTGTTTTAGAGTAATGTTTCGAACAGTTTGATAGGCTTTATTTACCAAACCTTTGTTTGTGTTGCTGTGTGATATGTAATCTTCAGACTTATAGTAATCACCAATTTTATTCTCTTCAGGAATAGGATTTGTAAATTTGAAACCACAATTATTGCAAGAAACGATGTTAAAACTTTCCTTACTTACTGTGTTGTCTTTACAAATTAAAAATGGCGAGTTAGACTCGCCATCACATATTGGGCATTGTTTTCTACTATTCATTTGTTGGTTTGTTTCACGTGGAACATAATTTTACCTTCCTAAATGGATCATTAATACGGAAATGTCTGATGGAGAAACCCCGCTTATTCTGCTTGCTTGACCTAATGTTGCAGGTCTAATTTTATGTAATTTTTCTCTAGCTTCAGATGAAATTGATTGGAATGAAAAGTAATCTATATTGTCACTTAAACGCACCTCTTCAAGACGTGTCATTTTTTCTGCCATGTCCTTTTCTCTATCAATATATCCTTGATATTTTATTCTTATTTCTGCTTGTTCTATAACCTCCAAAGTATTGTTTTCGATTGCTTGTTTTATAGAAGGTATTGCCGCCGACATGGTTTCAAGGTCTACTTGAGGGCGAGTAATAACGCTAGATGCTTTCACCTTTTGCTTGATGTTTGCTGTCTTGTTCTTTTCCAAATATGCATTAGTTTCTTCAGGAGTAATGCTGATATTATCAAGCGTTTTTAGTAGATTTTTTATTGATTTATTTTTGCCTTCTACTCGTTTAATCTGCTCGTCGGAAGCCAAACCAATTTTATGCGCAAGTGGTGTTAATCGTGCATCGGCATTATCCTGTCTTAAGAGTATGCGGTATTCTGCACGAGATGTAAACATTCTATAGGGTTCTTTGGTGCCTTTTGTAATTAAGTCATCAATCAAAACACCAATATAAGCTTCATCTCTTTTTAAGATGAATGCTTCCTCTTCACGTATTTTTAAGTGTGCATTTATCCCTGCCATCATTCCTTGGCAAGCTGCCTCTTCATATCCTGTTGTGCCGTTTATTTGTCCTGCAAAATATAGCCCTTCTACCAGTTTAGTTTCTAGCGTATGCTTTAATTGTGTTGGTGGGAAGTAATCGTATTCTATTGCATACCCTGGTCTAAAAATTTTTGCATTTTCAAATCCCCTTACTTGCTTTATAGCTTTTTCTTGCACCTCTAAAGGCAAAGATGTAGAGAAACCATTCACATATATTTCAACGGTGTTCCAACCTTCAGGCTCTATGAATAATTGATGCCTTTCTCGCTCTGCAAATCTTTCTATTTTGTCTTCTATAGATGGGCAATATCTAGGTCCTGTGCCTGCAATTGCTCCGCTAAACATAGGTGATCGATCAAAGCCTTCTTTTAATATTTCGTGTACCGTTTCATTGGTGTAGGTAATGAAACAACTTTTTTGGGTTTTTAGAGGACTTGTTGAATCTCTGTATGAAAATTTGGATGGATTCTCATCCCCTTTTTGTTCTTCCATTACAGAATAATCCAACGATCTTCCATCCACTCTTGGTGGTGTTCCGGTCTTCATTCTTCCTGCTTTGAAACCTAAATTAACTAGATTTTCTGTAATTCCTGTTGCTTTATTTTCTGCCGCTCTACCTCCGCCAAAGTTTTTTTCTCCTATATGAATTAACCCATTTAAGAATGTTCCATTGGTAAGAATAACCGATTTTGCATTAAAGGTTATCCCTAGGTTGGTTTTTACACCTGTAATTTTTCCATTTTTAGTGACCAATTCGGTCACCATGTCTTGCCAGAATTCTACGTTTTTAGTTTGCTCTAGCATTAATCTCCATTCTTGTGCAAACAACCATCTGTCACTTTGTACTCTTGGAGACCACATGGCAGGTCCTTTTGATCGGTTAAGCATTCTAAATTGAATAGCTGTTTTATCTGATATAATTCCTGAATATCCGCCCATAGCATCTATTTCACGAACTATCTGTCCCTTAGCTACACCTCCCATTGCTGGGTTGCACGACATTTGCGCAATCGTTCCCATATTCATGGTAATCAACAACACCCTAGAACCCATATTAGCTGCAGCAGCTGTTGCCTCGCATCCTGCGTGTCCACCTCCTACTACTATAACATCATATTCTTTTTCCATTTCCTTTTATTGTTTCACGTGGAACCAATTATTTTTTCGGACGCAAAGTTAGATAAAAATCCTCTTTTTGTCTCATTATCAAAGCGTCTTCCTCCTTTTTATCAGGAAATCCACACAAATGCAAAATGCCGTGTATACAAACACGTTCTAATTCATCTATAAAGCTTATAGATAATCCTTTAGCATTCTCAAGCACTCGTTCTATGCTAATAAAAATATCACTGTTTAATAGATCTTCTTCACAATAATCAAAAGTGATAATATCCGTAAATGTATCATGGTTTAAGTAGTCTTGGTTGACTTTTAGGAGGTAGCTATCATCACAAAAAATAATGTTGATCGCACCTATATTTCTTTCTTCATTATTAGCGGATTTAGTTAACCAACTTTTAAGGTAGGGAGATAATTCTATTTTATCGATTTCTTCAAAGTGAAATTCAATATCTCCCTTATTTTCATTAGTCATTTGCATAATTTAAAAAAGTCAATTTTACTAATTTTCCCTCTTCTTCAAAATCTACTTTATCGGCCAAGCTTCTCATTAGAAAAACTCCTCTTCCATGTAATTTTTCTAAATTTTCAGGATCAGTAGGGTCAGGCAAATTTGATGAATCAAACCCATTACCTTCATCTTTTATTATAAAAACAAGGCTGTTTTTTTGGGTGGAGTAAGCTAGAACTATTTGTTTTGATTCGTCTTTTTTATTGCCATGAATAATGGCATTGTTGACTGCTTCTGTCACCGAAATCAAGATGGTGCCTACACAACGATCAGCAACGTTTAATACTTCGCAAACCTGCTCTACTTTTTGTTCAGCTATTAAAATAGAATCCATTTTGGTTGGCAGTTCCACTTGCTCGGTCAATTCCATATTACTGTTTAATGTTTTCAAAGTAATTCGTTGTTTTATTTTTGTAAAAAGGGACAAAACTCGGCGGAAGTGTTTTTAATAACTCTACCTCTTTTTCTTTTTGTCTGTTATACTCAAAAAACTCCTCTGGGTTACGATTAGCAGCATCTCTTCCAGATTTTGATTCTCGCTTGTCATCTTTTTCGCGTTCACGTTCGGCTTTTTCTGATTCTAAAAGTCGTGTCAAAATATCTTGTTGTCGCCTTAAAGTTTCTTGTGTGATGTTCTTGTTAACGATATCAGTTTCGGTTTGCTCCATCATATCAGTTAGCTTCTTAAGTCCACTTCCTTCCGCTTTATCACCACCTTCTTCTAATGATTCTTGCATGCGTTTTAGTTCTTGACGGATTGCTGCTTGTTTGGCCGCCATTTCAGCTAATTCTTTGCTCATTCCACCTTGTCCGCTACCTGGTTTGTCTCCTGGTTTTTTACCTGGCTTATTCCCGGGTTTTTCACCTTGCGAAATACCATCCTTCATTTTCTGCATTTGCTTGTTTAATTGCTCCTGCATTTTTTTCATTTGTGCAGCAGATGGTTTTTGTCCTTTACCGCCTGGTTTAGAACAGCTACCTCCACCCTTTTGCATTTGTTGCTGCATTTGCTGAAGTGCTTCATCAAGGATAAGCGCTAAATTATTAATGGAAGTCATCGCGAATTGTTGATCTGAAGCGGCCAATGCCGAGTTCCTGTCGCCCAAATGCTTCAAAGATTTATTCATACTTCCCTTTATGGCACTTACTTCTTTATTCACAGTAGCTTCTAATTGCAATACTCGTTTACTCAATGCAAATAGGGAATCTTCAATCGTTTTAGAATCATCGATTAGTTTCTTTTGTTTCTGACTATAATCTACAAACTTGGGGTCGGTTCTGTTAGCTCCTTTTACTTGGTTAATTAATCCCTCTTGATCAAAAGAAAGTGTTACTAGGTTTTCAAGTAGAGCCCTTATGTCTTCCATATCTTCAGCGCTTCCTGCCGATTGCATTTGCATCTGCAATCCCTTCATTTTGTCAGCCATTTCTTTCATCTTATCGGCGGCCTTCTTTTGTGATTCGCTGGCGTCTTGTTTATCGTCTTCGCGTAATTCGTCAGAACTTTTTTCCATTTCTTCATCAGCAGCTTTTTCCTCTTCTTCGGTATCTGGAATTTCATTTGGATTTTCTAGTTCATCATTTTTCTTTTCCAGCTCATCCATCTTTTCTTTAAGCTCATCAAATTCTTTGTTCAGTTCGTCTTGTTCTTTTTTTAACTCCTCACTATCGGCCTTTTTATCTTTAGATTTTTCTGCAAGTTCTTCTTGTTTCTTTTGCAATTCATCTAATTTATCGATGGTTTCGTTGAGTTTTTGCTCAAACTCTAATTGCTTAAAAATTTCCAAAGATCGATCTAACTCTTTCTCCAACTCTTCATTGGATAACTCAATTTTATCTAATTGATCTTTGAGCTTATCTTTATTCATTTCCTCCATCAATTTTTCTAATTCTTCGAAGAGTTCTTTCATTTCAGGAGTCATTAATTGCTCAAAAAGCTCTTCTAACTTTGCTTGTTTTTCTAAAATGTCTTGATCTAATTCATTGAATTCTTTTTGTTCTTTATTGTTCTTTTTCTGTTCGTTTTTAGATTTCTCTAGCTGTTCTTGCAACTTTTTCTGAGTTTCTAGTAGTTCTTCTAATTGCTTCTTTTCTTGCCAACCTAGCTTTTCTTTATCGATCAGATTTTTATTTAACTTTTCAATGTCTTTGCGCATTTTCTCCGCATCCTTTATGCTTTTTTCAAGATCAGCGATGATCTCTTTAGAGGCTTCATCCGATTTCTTTTCTAATTCCTCTTTGGTAGGAACCTTAAAAACCATTCGACTACTTTTAGTTACTTTACTGCCGTTTACTGCGTCGTTATCAGCAATTTCAAAGTAGTAAGTTAGTTCGTCACCGGCAGCTAAATCAACGTCTTCAAAATCCCAAACATGGAAAAACTGGCTTTGTGTATTAGAAGTATTAAAGGGAACTGTAATACGTTTTGATCCTTCTTTTTTATTGGTAGAATAGATAAACGTAAGTCCTGTAAATCCATAATCATCTTTTACATTTCCTTTAAAATATATTCGTTTTAACGATGCTGTGTCTTGCTGTTGTTCCACGGCAATCATTGGAAATGCATCTTTAATTACTTGTAATTGATAATTTAATGTGTCTTCATCTTTTATCTGGCTATTTGTAGTAGCTATTCGGTATAATCCACTTCTATTGGTAATTAGGCTAGTAATATATTCATCCAAGTTATTTTGCTGAACTTCTAAGCTTGAATCATTAAATCCAAAATAAAGCGATTCAGTAGCTGTAGTGCTAAATTTCCACGAAGCTTTAGTTCCTTCAGGCACGGTTACATCGCCGATATCTGAAAGAGTTTCATCTTTTAACCCTGTATAAGCAGGATAATCTAGTTGAAGCTGAAAGTTGAGCAACATAGGTTTTGGAAGAGCCTCAATTTTGAATATTTCTGAGTAAAAACCGTCTGCTACAAATTGAATGGATGTGTTGGATTGAAGGTTTTTAATGGTATAGTTAAAGTTTACTTTGTCTGACTTATTGATTAGAAATGTGTTGCCATCTATTTCAATGTAAACTCGTTCTGGAATTACATCGCCTGAAAGGGTCACTTTCAGTTCAAAGTCTTCATTTTTAAAACCTTTTAAGTCATTATTAAGTAACTCAAAGTTAAACGGAGCTTGCACGGTGAATTCACTATTATGTGCTACTAGTCGCTGTGTACCATCCTTAAAAACTGCCGGTTGCCATAATCCAATACAGATAAATAAAATTGCAGGGACCACTAAATATTTTAAAAACTGCTTATTATTTCTAAAATCAATTGCATTTGAAAAAGGAATGGGTTTTAATGCTGTTATCTTTTGATTGATTCCTGCTTCTATCAGTGTTGTATTTTGGGCTGTTGAAGCAAGTTGGGTTTTTAATTGAAGAACATTAAATAATCGATCTTCAATGGATGCAAAATGTTTTCCAATAATCGCAGCAGCGTCTTCATGAGAAATAACATTTCCTAGTTTATTCAATTTAAAAAGTGGAATCAATACCCATTTTATCAATATTCCGCCCATAGCGGATAGAAAACCATAAAAAAGAACCGCTCTTGTGGTAGTAGAAAAACGACCAAAGTACTCAAGCGAAGTGATAAGAATAAAGCAAGCTAGAAAAAGAGCAAGTGTATAAATAAGTCCTTTAATTAGTTGATTCTTATAATACTTTCGTATAAACTCATCAAGCTTTTTAATTAAGATGTCGTAGTTGATTGTATCCATATTAGTTTTCTTGCTTTCGCAATAATTCAATCGTGTGTTTAGAACATAGAAAAGTACTTAAAAATATTGCGAAAAATTAGCAAGTATATGGTAACTGTGAACGGAAATATTTTCAAGCTGTTACTTTATGGGTGTCAATTGTGAAAACATCAATGAATAAGCTATCTTTGCACCCTTATTTTAGATATAGAATTAGTCAAAATCGATGGATAGAAAAGTACGCGTAAGATTTGCACCTAGTCCTACTGGACCATTGCATATGGGAGGAGTAAGAACAGCTCTTTATAATTACCTTTTTGCTAAAAAGCACAATGGAGATTTTTTATTGAGAATAGAAGATACCGATCAAACTAGACTGGTAGAGGGAGCAGAGGAGTATATTGTAGAGTCCTTAAAATGGGCCGGATTAGTACCTGATGAAGGTCAAGGTTTTGGAGGAGATTTAGGTCCTTACAAACAATCAGAGCGAAAAGAACAAGAATTATATAAAAAGTATGCGCATCAATTAATTGACTCTGGTCATGCGTATTATGCATTTGATACACTTGAAGAATTGGATCAGATGCGTGAAAATTTAAAAGCAGCAGGTGTTGCTGCTCCTCAGTATAATCACATTACTCGATCAACCATGAAAAATTCTATTTCTCTGTCTACTGAAGAGGTAGAAAAGCGATTAGAGAATGGTGATCCGTATGTCATTCGTATTCGAATTCCACGAAATGAAGAGATTAAATTTAAAGATTTGATCAGAGGTTGGGTGGTTGTTCAGTCAACTAATCTTGATGATAAAGTTTTATATAAGTCTGATGGTATGCCAACGTATCACTTGGCGAATATTGTAGATGATTATTTGATGAATATTTCACATGTTATTCGTGGTGAAGAATGGTTGCCTTCTGCCCCACTTCATGTCTTATTATATCAAGTTTTAGGTTGGGAAGATAGTATGCCTGAGTTTGCACATTTACCATTGATTCTAAAGCCTGATGGAAATGGAAAACTAAGTAAACGTGATGGTGACCGTTTAGGTTTCCCTGTTTTTCCAATTGAGTGGAAAGATCCTCAGTCCGGAGAAATTTCTTCCGGATACAGAGAGAATGGATATTTTCCTGAAGCATTTATCAATATTTTGGCATTTTTAGGATGGAATCCGGGTACAAGCCAAGAAATGTTCAGCATGGAACAAATGATAGAAGCTTTTACCTTGGAGCGTGTTGGAAAAGCGGGAGCTAAATATGATCCGGAAAAGGCAAAATGGTTTAACCAGCAATATTTAAGATCTACAGATAATCAAGAGCTTGCAAAAAAAATTCAACCTAAAGCTATAGAGATGTGCTTAGAAAAATCCAATGATTTGGAATTTTTGGCCGGAGTTTGTGGTATGATGAAAGAGCGAGCTACTTTTTTAAATGAAATTTTAACTGAAGGAAGTTATTTCTTTTCACGTCCTACTGAGTTCGATGATAAGACTTATCGCAAGAAATGGAAGGAAGAAACGCCAGCTTTAATGGCTGAATGGAAAGCTGAAATGGCTTCTATTGATACTTTTAACGCTGAAAATTGTGAAACCCTATTCAAATCGTTTTTAGAGAAAAAGGGAGTTGGTTTAGGTGCTGCTTTGCCTAACTTTAGATTGATGGTAACAGGTTTGGGAATGGGGCCTTCTATGTTTGAAATTGCTGAACTATTGGGCAAAGACGAAGTTCTTGGCAGAATGGAAGATGCATTAGAAAAGCTATAAGAATGAATAAAATAGTTATTGAAGAAATGACTTTTTTTGCTCGTCATGGATTTTATCCAGAAGAGAATGTCATTGGTGGAAAATTTGAAGTAGACCTTGAATTTGAAACTGTATTTTCAGAAAAGGCACGTGAGAATGATGATTTGGTAGGTACGGTAAATTATGAGAATGTATACGCTATTGTGAAAGAGGAAATGGCAATTACTTCTAAATTATTGGAGCATGTAGCGGATAGAATTGTTACAAGGCTATACCGAGAGTTATCAGAAATAACATTTATTCGACTTAAAGTAAGTAAATTAAATCCCCCGATGGGCGGAGAAATAGGCCGTGTTTCGGTAATTTTAGAGAAATAGGATTTAATAGAGGAGTTTCTAAAACAAATTGTTAATTTTGCTCCTCGATTAAAATGGTCTCGTGGCCGAGCGGCTAGGCAGTGGTCTGCAAAACCATCCACAGCGGTTCGAATCCGCTCGAGACCTCAAAGTTCCATTCATATTCCGTTACTTCGGGATTCGGATGGGACTTTTTTATATCAACATATGCGAATTCTTCTGTTAGATAATTACGATTCTTTTACCCACAACCTGCTTCATTACTTGGAGAAAGTAACTGATGTCCCTGTAGATGTAATTAGAAATGATGTTATTAGCTTAGCTGAAGTAGAAAAATATGACTCCATTGTTTTATCTCCTGGGCCTGGCTTACCTGAAGAACCGGGAATTCTAATGCCGTTAATTAATCGATTTAAAGAAGAAAAAAAGATTTTAGGAGTATGCTTAGGTCATCAAGCTTTAGCGATCTCTTATGGAGCTAATTTGACTAATTTACCGCAAGTTTCTCATGGTATAGCTGCTACTATTGATATAAAAAGCAATACTGGAATTTTTGGTGAGTGCCCTAATCAGCTTAAAGTAGGTCGCTATCATTCTTGGACCGTAAAAGAGGTTGATTTGCCATCAGAACTAAATGCTGATGCTATTGACTCTGAAAATAATGTAATGGCATTTTCACATAAATCTCTTCCTCTTTATGGTGTTCAATTCCATCCAGAATCTATTCTTACTGAGTTTGGGGAGGAAATGATAAGGAATTGGGTGGAGTTGTAAGGTTATTTTTGCGTTTTAATGGGTTGAAAGCAAATTAATTTTATATTTAGGGCTTATTTATAAAATCAAACTTAAATTTTATGAAGAAATTAAAACAAATTTTAGGGGTTGCACTGGTTGCAACAATGGTTCTTTCATCATGTACTGCTGAAAAAAGAGTTTATACTAAGGGGTATAATATCAATTGGTATGGTGGAAAATCTAAGGTGAATCAAGTTTCAGCTGAGAAGCTAAAAACAAATCATTTAGAGAGTTTAACAGCTTCTTCAGTTACAGGCTTGTCTGATGATCTGAATTATCAAGAAATGAAATTCAGATCAATAGAAGTGATGCCTTATCCTTTAACTGAAACAAAGACGGATAAAAAAGCAATTTCTGCTTCTGTTATCGCTGCTGTTGAATCAGCTGATATGCCTAAAGTTGTTAAGAAGACAATTATCATAAAGGCTAAAAAAATGAACCCAGAAGCAATGCCTGAAAGCGGTGAAAAAAGCCAAGTAGTAGCTTTAATTCTTGCTATTGTTGTTGGTGGCTTGGGTATTCATAGATTTTACTTAGGATACACTTGGCAAGGTGTAGTTCAATTATTAACTTTAGGAGCATGTGGTATTTGGTCATTAATTGACTTAATTAGAATCGCGACAGGTGATTTAGGTCCAAATGGAGGTAAATACGATGAAACCTTATAATTCTTGAAAAATACTATTCTAAAATTATATTTTGGAGGGTTAATAGCAGTACCAATAGTATTACTGCTGTTACCCTCCAGTTTTTTTGACAGTGGTCAATCGGTATGTTTGTCAGTATTATTTTTTGATACCACCTGTAACGGTTGTGGTATTACGCGAGCAGTTCATCACTTTTTGCATTTTGAATTTGCAGAGGCCTATGCATACAATAAGCTGGTCGTAATAGTGCTTCCTGCTTTAATCTATGGATGGCAAGATGAGTTACGAAAAACGTATAAAAAGATAAAACGAATGACAGACACAAAAAAAGAGGATTAACTTAGTTAATCCTCTTTTTCAAATATTCAATTGGTTCAAGAAATTACTCTCCCGTAACCTTAGTTCTGAATTTAGTAACAATAAAGCCACTAACTATTTCTTGATCAACAGTTGCAACTTTTGTAATGTTACCTTTTTTGGCAGCTGTTGTGATGCTTAAGTCTGCATCACCAAACATAATTCCAAAATAAGCTTTCTTTTCTGCGATGCCTACTTTAGTTCCAACACTATTTTTAGTAACTAATGCTTTTGGGTAGGTATACGGTCCTGAAATAGAACAAGAAGATAGCAAAGCTACAAAGCAACCTATTGTAATTGTATGTATTAATTTCATAATATTTTTGTTTTAATTATTCTCCTGTTACTATTAATTCCTTTTTACCAAATATGAGGTAATTGGTATACTTTACATCTACAGTTGAGATACCACCTTTGATTTTACCTCTTTTTGCAGCCTCTGCAACGCTGTAATCTTTGTTCAATTCGATAACACCAAAAATCACAGTAGTTTCACTGATTCCTTTTTTGGGGCCAATTGGCAATTCAGTAACAGCTAAAGGAGTTGTTATTGAACAAGAAGATAATAATGCAGCTAGAATTGCTGTACTAGCTAAGTATTTTATATTTTTCATCTAGATTCTCTTTAAATTTAATAATTAATTATTCTCCGGTTACAATTGTTTTATAGAAAGGGAAAACACAAATAGTAAGTTTTGTATCAACGCTTCCAATTTTCTCAATTTTAGCTTTTTTAGCTGTTGTGGCCATTGTAAAATCTTTATCCTTTGAGAAGACTCCTACTCTTGAAACACCTTTCTTTGTTCCAATTGGGTTTCCTGTAACTGTATGTGATTCATAAACCACACAAGATGACAACGAAAATATAACCGCAGCCAGTAATGTTAATTTTTTCATAAAATAGATATAATAGATTAATAAATTAAAAGGGAACTTAGGTCCATCTTTTACATTTGATACAATGATAGTAAATAAAAATTGATAAAAAAGTTAATACTAAGTTGGGTATTGTATAAAAAAAAAGAGGCTTAACATGTGCTAAGCCTCCTAAAATATTTTTAAATCAAAATTATAAGTCAAACTTAATACCTTGCGCTAATGGCAGGTCATTACCATAATTAATGGTATTGGTTTGTCTTCTCATGTAAGCTTTCCAAGCATCAGAACCTGATTCTCTTCCACCACCGGTTTCTTTCTCTCCACCAAATGCACCGCCAATTTCAGCACCTGAAGTACCAATATTTACGTTAGCTATTCCGCAATCTGAACCTTGTGTAGATAAGAATAACTCCATTTCACGCATGCTTGAAGTCATTATAGCAGATGATAGTCCCTGAACTACGCCATTTTGAAGAGCAATAGCTTCATCAAGCGTACTGTATTTCATGATGTATAATATTGGTGCAAATGTTTCATGCTGAACAATTTCCCAAGAGTTATCAGCTTCAGCAATTGAAGGTTTTACATAACAACCTGACTCATATCCTTCGCCTTCATAAACTCCGCCTTCAACAATCACATTGCCACCGCTAGCTTTCACCTTTTCAATTGCAGCTAAGTACGCATTTACAGAATCAGTATCAATTAATGGACCTACGTGATTATTTTCATCCAATGGATTACCAATTCTCAATTGCTTGTAAGCATTTACTAATTTCTCTTTTACCGTATCATATAGGCTTTCGTGGATAATTAATCTTCTTGTTGAAGTACATCTTTGTCCACAAGTACCTACAGCACCAAATACCATTGCAGGAATACACATTTCTAAATCTGCTGATTCAGTTATAATAATTGCATTGTTTCCTCCTAACTCTAATAATGATTTACCTAAACGTTTTGCTACCGTTTCTGCAACTATTTTACCCATTCTGATAGAACCTGTAGCAGAAACTAAAGCTACTCGCTTATCATTGGTCATTATTTCTCCAATTTTATAATCACCTGTAATTAAACAGCTAATTCCTTCTGGTAAGTTGTTGTCTGCTAATACTTCAGCAATAATATTTTGACAAGCTACACTACAAAGAGGTGTTTTTTCAGATCCTTTCCAAACACAAACATCTCCTGAAACCCAGGCCAAAGCTGTATTCCATGCCCAAACTGCTACAGGGAAATTAAATGCAGAAATAATTCCAACAATTCCTAAAGGATGATACTGCTCATACATTCTGTGATTTG
Organism: Vicingaceae bacterium; assembly: GCA_028336925.1. GTDB lineage: Bacteria > Bacteroidota > Bacteroidia > Flavobacteriales_E > Vicingaceae > Acidiluteibacter. The sequence goes on from JAOKVV010000001.1 coordinate 59,665, forward strand.
GTCGCTCTGAGTGCATTGTTAGACCGTGAAGTTGACGAGAAAGACCTACTGCAAATTCGCAGATATCGATCATTTCTTGAACCTCGCCCAATCCTTCTTGGTATGATTTTCCCATTTCGTAGGACACCAACTTACCTAAAGCTTCTTTTTTCTCTCTTAATTTATCCCCAAATTGGCGAACCATGTCACCTCTTTTTGGTGCAGGAACAGTTCTCCAACTCTTGAAGGCAGCTTCAGCCTTAGCAATTACCTCTTGGTATTCTTTTTCGGTTGTAACACCCACTTTACCTATTTCAGCGCCATCTACAGGTGAAAAAGAGGCAATTGGATCTAAGTCATTTGACATCCACTTACTTCCTGTAGATGTTCCACTATTTAGGGCTTTTAAGCCAAGTTCTTTAAGTTCTTTTGTAATATCGATTACAGTATGAGCCATAATATATTTTTAATGTAAGTATTCAATTTCCACAAAGGTAGGATTTCAAGAGGTGGTATAAAAGCAAATTTATGGCAAATAAAAATCCCCTCAAAAAATGAATTTTGAGGGGATAAAGATGTTGATATTATTAGAATTTATAAGCTAGTCCAACGCTTAAAACTTGTTTGAATTGAGTTCTTGGTCCTACTTTGTCTACTGTGCCATCATTATTACTATCAATTTCGATATCAATGTCATCATCATAAATAACTGTTGCAGATACATTTGCAGTAATAAATTTATTTACTTTCATGGATAGAATTGTTTCCCAGTTTACATCAATGTTTTGTGGATTATTAGCATAGTTAGAAAACAGATCTATTCTTGATTGTAAATTCACATTTTCTAAAATATTTTGCTTGTATTGTAACCTTGCAAACCCTCCAATTTCTGTCCGCAATACTTCATTTTTTTCTACACCAAATGCACCTATTGCATTTAATGAATCATCAATAACAATGGTAAACTTCGCTGTAACAGGAGATAAATAAGCAGAGAATATTTTGTTAGGCTTATAATCCATACCAATAGAAGTTAAAACGTATGCTGGAGCTAAGAAGTCTGATATCCTAGTAATTTCAGCTGGCGAATTATAACCTGGCGCAAACTGTGATTTAAAGTTCACTAATCCGGTATAGTACCACTTTTCTGATGCTTGACGTCCATATTTTGAGGTAAAGTCAATTTTGTCATCACTTTTTATGAAGTCAGCTGTTCCTTGTTGTACAATACCGTAACCCAAGTCTAAGCTGTTTTCCCAAGTATGAATTCCCTTTTTGTAGTTGGCAAAAAGGTTTACAAATCCATTTAAGGCTGCTGAACTTTGTCCACCACCGGCCCAGTTGCTCAATGCTACTTGTGATAAATTAAAGGAAGCTAGTCCTCCTTTTGTCCAATTATTGTCTTCTTTTACCTCAGGAGTTGTTTGTCCAAAAACGGATGCGCTAAAAGTAGTTGTTACTATTGCAGCTACTGCCACTGTTGCTTTAATACTTTTCATTGAAAAATGGATTGTGGTTAAAATTTGGTTAGTGTTAAAAAAAATTAAATGTATTTCAGTGTGCGAAATAAACCAATTTAACGTTAAATCAATCTTTAAATTCGCTGAATTGATAAAATTCGCTTATAAGAAGTTGGTTTGGACAATTTTCTGGCCCAAACTTAATTGAAACCTTTCTGTTTAATAACAATGAATAAACTTGTCCTGATTCCAATAATTGCTTTACTATTTTTACTTATTGATTGGTATGTTTTTCAGGGGATAAAATTTCTGATTCATTCTTTTTCTGCACCCACACAGCGATTTTTAAAATATACCTATTGGTGTATAACTATTCTAACGCTCATCGCATTTTTAATCTATCACTTTGTAAATGTGGATGCATACTCTAAGTCTGCGCGTATGTTTTTACTGGTAGGGGTATTTATCAATTATATAGCTAAGCTCTTTTTTGTTGTTTTTCTTTTAATTGATGATTTTGTGCGATTAATCCGTTACATAGCAAGTCTTTTTTCATCAGAAACGACTATTTCCGAAGGTATATCAGATCATAGTAGCAAGATATCTCGTTCTGACTTTTTAGTAAAAACGGCCGCTGTTGCAGCTGTAGTGCCGCTAGTTGGTATGTCATGGGGCATAATTTCTGGTGCTCATGATTATAGAGTTAGAAGAATTAAGTTACCATTAGCGAATCTACCAAAGGCTTTTCATGGAATGAAAATAGTACAGGTTTCTGACATTCATTCTGGTAGTTTTTGGAATAAAACAGCTGTGATGGGAGGTGTAGAAATGTTGATGAATGAAAAACCTGATATGGTTTTCTTCACAGGCGATATTGTGAACAATAGAGCAGAAGAAATGGCTGATTGGATTTCTGTTTTTTCCAAAGTAAAAGCACCACATGGAGTTTATTCTGTCTTTGGGAACCATGATTATGGAGATTATGTAGCATGGGATTCTCCACAGCAAAAGGCAAAGAATTTAATTGATTTAGCCGCTATGCAAAAAGCTATGGGTTGGAAGTTGCTAATGAATGAAAATAAGATTATTGAAGTAAACGGGGAGCAAATTGCGGTAGTTGGTATAGAAAATTGGGGAGCAAAAGCACGCTTTCCAAAGTATGGTAAACTTTCAGAGGCTATAAAAGGAACAGAAAATATAGCAATCAAACTACTATTATCTCATGATCCAAGCCATTGGCAAGCTGAGGTGCTTCCGCTATTCCCTGATATATCTGCTATGTTCTCAGGACATACACATGGCATGCAGTTTGGTGTAGATATTCCTGGTATAAAATGGAGTCCTGTACAATATGTTTATGATGAATGGGCAGGATTGTATCAACAAAAAGGACAATATTTGTACGTCAATAGAGGTTTTGGCTATATTGGTTACCCCGGTAGAATTGGAATGCCTCCTGAAATAACGACCATAGAACTAGTAAGTGCTTGAATAAATGAAACAATTTCTTAAAAGTTTATCTATAATTACCTTTCTTGCACTGGTCATGACTTCACTTACCTCAAATAAGGTTAGTAATCTGACTATTCGTATTGAAAATATTCAACAGCAAGACGGAACTATTAGTATTATTATTTTCAAAAGTGATGATGGTTGGCTCAACGAGTACAAAAAAGCTTATTTTGCTAAAGGGACACCCGCAAACTCCTCCGTTGTAGTTCAGCAAATTAAAGGCATACCCTATGGCACTTATGCTGTAGCTGTTCTCCACGATATAAATGATAATAAAATTGCTGATAAATCGATAATAGGGATTCCTCAGGAACCATTCGGTTTTTCAAATTATCCAAAAATTACTTTCGGGGTTCCAGATTTTAAGGATGTTTCATTTCAAGTAAATGCTCCCAATCAAGAAATTGTTATCAAAATGATGGAGATTTAAAAACGCGCTATTTTTTTGCTCCATTCTAATTTACCTTCATGGTTATAAATTAGAACTTCCATTACTCTTTTCTCCAAACTTCCTGAAAACTCTAATATCGCAAAGTTATTAGCAGCAGTGTGTGTGCCTTCTACTCTTAATGTATTCGGTTCATCTATGGTGTTATAATACTTAGCCGTAAGTGGTGAAACGGTTAAATCATAAACAGCTGTTGAATCTGTCATTTTTAAATAGCTCAGTTCCGTTTTATGCCGATCACCTGTGACAAAAACTACTCCTTTGATTCCTTCTTCTTGAATTCGTTTTAGCAAAAAATCACGTTCTTCTGGGAATGTAGCATAGTTTTCATATACTGCTGCAGTATTGAGTATTTGACCACCTACTGCAACTAATTTAAAAGGTGCACTGCTGTATTTTAGCGCATCAATTAACCACTCTATTTGTGGGTTGCCCAACATTTCTTTTGTGCCTGTAGCTCTATTGTTCGCATTTCTGTGGTATCGATTGTCCAATAGGAAAAAGTCAACATCGTTATATTCAAAAGCTGATGTAATGCCTGGTTGACCATTCACACCAAAAAATTGGTTTCCCCAGTACGATTTGAATACTTCTAAGCTATTGGCTTTTCCTACATAACTTCCATCCGCATCATTAGGCCCAAAATCATGATCATCCCAAATGGCGTAATGGTGCGCAGCTGCCAATAGTGGCTGTAATTCTTTGGTAGCTCTATCTGCAGAGAACCGATAGTAGGTCGCTGCTTTAGAATACAAATCTGCATCTCTTAAATAGAAATTATCACCCAGCCACAGCATCATTTCAGGTTTTTTTTCTACAATTTGATTAAAAATGCCATAATTTCTGCCGTATGGCTCGCCTGGCCTATCATATTGTTTTTCATTTAAATAGGCGCAACTTCCTAAGGCCATTTTAAACATAGGTGGATCTGTTCGGTGCTGCCAGTTAGACTGGGTTGTGAATTGACAAGTTGCTGAGGTATAGTTTTCCCGTGGAATAATTATTTGGTAGTTATAAGTAGTTCCTGGTTCTAATAAGTCGGTTATAAACTTTATGGTGTTGCTTGATTCCTTAATTGCTGAAGCGTTAATTTTTATAGTATCAGAATTGTTCCAATAGGCTAACTCTGCTTCTCCGGAGTTTTCCAATTCTACCCAAACCAATACTTCCCGTATGTTATTATAGCCGAGCATTGGGCCAGATTTTATCTGAGCAGTTGCTGAAAGTGAGATAAATAAAGAAGCGTAAAGAAGTGCTTTTCGAATCATTGTTTTTTTACAAGAATACGCCTGAATTCTAATTGTTGCAAAGGATAGATGTTAGTATTTTGTTAAGAGAGGTGTTGTTGGTAATAGATGAGCAAATTTTTTAGATCTAACAGATTTTTACTTGTCTGCCATTTCGGAAGAAATCCTGTTAGATTTAATTCCGTTTAAAACATCACTAGATAGATTTAAAATTGAAATGCGAACTTTCCGATGGTCAGTATAGGTCAGATTACTAACCCTCTGAGAGTTGATCAGATTATGTCTCATCAATTAGATCATCTTTCTTTTCAGGGTTTTGCTCTACCACAGGCATAGATTCTACTTCATTCTCCACCTTTGGGCCATAAATAAATGACATATCTTCTACCGGTTCTATGCGCTTTCCACTAGCTACTAAAGAAACTGCCATGATAATACAGCTGATAATAATGGTGTATAATAAAATTCCTGAATCGAAATTATCAACTTGGTATTCAGCAGGAATGGCAAAGAATAATAAAATAGTGATCAATCCTCTAGGAGCTAAGAACAGCTGAGGTAAAATATCTCGCTGAACGAATAGCTTTAGCATTATAAATCGAATAATATAGAGGCCTAACAATATAAGCACACTGATAAGCGCTACTTTCTGATTGAATAATGATTGAAGGGTAATGGTAATTCCAAATAGCACAAAAAAGAACGTACGAACCACAAATGCACTTTCTACTGTAACTATGTGAAACTCATGAGAGACTTTTTTTAATGAGTCCTTATTGATCCATTTCTTCATAAATCCTCTAAAGAAGATTTTGTAATTATTGAGCACTAAACCAAATACAAGAATAATAATCAAAGAAGATAAGTGGAAGAGCTTGCCAACAGAGTAGAGCATTAGCAATACAGCAATTAGCAAAAATAGCTTCACGCTAGAATTGAGTTTTTGGAAAATTAACACTAATGCATAGCTGATTATCAGCGATAATACGACTGTAATACCAATATTTGAAATAACATCTAATACAATTAGTTTCGTGCTTTCTGTTTCGGCATTTCCAGTAAGAAAATAGAAAAGCATAATTCCCAAAATATCAGAGAACGTACCTTCGTATACCATAAACTCTTTTTTCTCGGTGCTCAATCCGCCTACACTTGGGATAATAATAGCACTACTCATAACGGAAAGCGGCACGGCATAAAGAATAGAAGTAAATACACTATCAATTAAAAAGAAGTTAATAATATATGCCAGAACAGCCACTGAGCCCAACAGTGAAAGGAGAGCTACAGTAAATGACTTCCATATAGTTGCCCATTTTTCTTTGGTTAACTCTAGGTCTAATGCAGCTTCTAAAACAATCATTATTAAACCAATAATTCCTAGGAGTTCTAAAGCATTAAAAAGTTGCCCCTCAGGAACTTTTAGCTCTATCACATTCATGCCTTGCTTGGCTAAAATCCCCAACACGATAAGCAATAACACGCTTGGAATATTGGTTTTCTGAGAAATGATATTAAAAAAATAGGAAAGTATAATTACTAGGCTTATTCCGATTATAGCAGTATAAGGCCCAATGATTTGCATGATCATAGATTAATTATTAGGAGTTGTGATGGTGTTTATTTGTTCATAAATACCTGTTGCTAAAATAGGGAAATATTTGGTCGTAATGTCATCGATTTTATTTTCGCGGGAAGGAAACTTGGATTTAGAGATGCCTTTGGCTATTATTATTCCCTCTTTTGTAAATAAGGTATAATGTACTTTCGCCTCTCGGTCATATTCCCCTGTTTGCATCGTTGTAAAATCGCCATAAATATTTCTAAACTCTAGTTGATTAATGAACAAATATAGTTTTGCTTGATGCTTGTTATATAGGCTGTCTAATAGGGTTTTGTTGGTTATTTCAGCATTCATAAAGCGCTCTTCAGCAACTCTATTAGTTACTATTTGGCCGCCAAAATCTGCTTCTTCTTTTTTGAACGATTTTTTTAATTTTCCTTTGAAAGCAGCTGACTTTTCTTCCAAATTACTTTTTTCTTCAGCAGGTAAAACTTCATAGTTTAGCTTACGCGATCTGAATATATGCGTTAAATCTTGTTCTATTTCATCATCAAAAAAGTAGAAGGAAAGTACATTGTACCGTTCATTAAAAGCTTGATAAAGATGAAAGTCTAATGCTTTCGCAAATTCATTTTTCATCTCTTTTGCACTCAGCTTACTTTCCTTTATTAGTTGTTTATCTATTTCAGAGATGTACATAAAGGGTTCAAATGGAATCAATAAAACAGCTGCTTTATCAGCAGAAGCTCCTCCATTAAATTGCATGGTTCCACTTTGAGAAAATATAGATAGGTTAAAAATAACCATACCAAAGAGTAAACTAATCGCTTTCATTATACCAATTGTTTGATTCAAAATTAACTTTATAATCTCCAATTGAGGTGAAATAATAAGGTACTTTAAAACAAGAAAATGTTAATAAGCTTGTTATTGAAACAAACGCAGAATATCGTTTCCATTAGCAAAAACCATTAGTGATAGTAAAATCACAAACCCAACAACCTGAGCATTTTCTAAAAACTTATCAGATGGTTTTTTACCACTTACGATTTCGTACAACAAAAATAATACATGACCACCATCTAAAGCAGGAATAGGTAGAATATTCATAATGGCTAAAATGATAGAAAGGAATGCAGTGAAATTCCAAAATCGTTGCCAGTCCCAAGTAGGGGAGAACGCTTTACCTATGCTTATAAATCCACCTAATGATTTGTACGCTTCTGTCTCTGGTTCAAAAACTAACTTCATTTGCTTAATGTAGTTGTCAAAAGAGTCATAGGCTTTGTTTACACCTGCAGGTATTGATTCTAACGCGCTAAATTCTTCTGTAGAAAAGGTGATTTGCTCATCCATTGGAGTTATTGCAAAACCCAATGTTCCATTTGATCGAACCGTTGCAGGCAATTCAATCATAGCGTTATTTCTGTTGACTTTTAAGATTACTGACTCGTTTGGACGCTCTTTTAGGTAACTAACTACATCTTGAAAAAATGGCGTAGAGCTATTATCAATTCCTAGTATAATATCTTTTGGTAATAATCCTGCACTATCAGCCGGAGTATTTGGCGTAACTTCTTTTACCTCTGCTATTATAGCGGGCTCCAAGAAGCTTTTTTGATTTTTTATTAAACCTGAAATCGTTCCATCGGGAAGCGTGATATCTTCCTGTTTTTGATTTCGCTCTATGGTAACTTGCTTTGCATTGTTGATTAGAATATTCATCTGAATATCACTAAATTTTTCTATTTTTTCACCGTCAACTGCTAAAATCTTGTCCCCACTTTTTAGCCCCATGTTTACTGCCACACTGTCTGCGTAAACACCGTACTTTAAGCCTTCTGTAGCAATGTACTCATTACCCCAAGTAAATAAAATACCTGCGTAGATTACAATTCCGAGGATTACATTCACGATTACACCACCTAGCATAATAATTAGTCGCTGCCAAGCTGGTTTGGACCTAAATTCCCAAGGCTTTGGCTCTTCCTTCATTTGCTCCTTATCCATCGATTCATCGATCATTCCGGCAATTTTCACGTAGCCACCAAGCGGCAACCAACCAATTCCGTATTCTGTTTCACCCTTTTTGAATTTGAAGAGTGAGAACCATGGATCAAAGAAAAGATAAAACTTTTCTACTTTGGTTTTGAATAATTTAGCAGGTATAAAGTGACCAAGCTCATGTAAGATTACGAGAATTGATAAACTCAAAATGAGCTGTGCGGCTTGAATAAGTACTTCCATTATAATATAAAAATCAGAGGGCAAAATTAAGTATTCTACTTGCTAATCATGGCAGTAAAATAACAATCAATGTTAAATTAAGGGTTTATCAATTCTTCAGCAATTCTTCTTGCCTCTGTATTGCTTTGAATATAATCATCTAAGGTTGGTTTTTTTACAAATGTCGCTTTCGCCATACAATCAGCATTGATGCGTGCAATGTCCAAAAAACCAATTTTTTCATCCAAGAATGCTTTGTTGGTAATTTCATTAGCAGCGTTTAGGATACACGCTGCATTTCCTCCTCTATTCATGGCTTCGTAGGCCAAGTTGAGGTTTTGGAATGTCTCTGTATCTGCTTTTTCAAACGTTAGTTGTGGATAATCTAAAAAGTTAAATCGAGGAAAATCCGCATAAATCCGCTGTGGATAAGCCATGGCGTATTGAATCGGTAATTTCATGTCTGGCAATCCCATCTGGGCTTTCATGCTGCCATCCGTAAACTGCACGATGCTGTGTATAATAGATTGTGGATGCACGATCACGTCGATTTGCTCTGGTTTTAATTGGAACAACCATTTTGCTTCAATTACCTCTAAACCTTTATTCATTAAAGTGGCGGAGTCGATGGTTATTTTAGCGCCCATTTCCCAGTTCGGATGTTTAAGAGCTTGAGCTCTTGTTACCGATTCTAATTGGGTTTTATCCCAACCTCTAAAAGGTCCACCAGAAGCAGTCAAGTAGATTTTTTCTATTGGATTATGAAATTCTCCTGCTAAGCATTGAAAAATTGCTGAATGTTCAGAATCTACAGGTAATAAAGGAACCCTATTTTTTGCAGCCAATTCTGTTACCAGATCTCCCGCTACTACCAATGTTTCTTTATTGGCTAAAGCAATGGCTTTTTTCGCAGCTATTGCGTTAAGCGTAGGTTTTAATCCTGCGTAACCAACAAGAGCGGTAAGTACCATGTCAATTTCTTCCATTTCCACCACTTGTTCTAAAGCGGCAGCGCCGGCATAGGTTTTTATATCATGCTCCCATAATGCATCAGAAATCTTTTTATATAAACTTTCATCACCTATTACTACTGCATTAGGTTTATATCGTATTGCTTGTTCGATTAGGAGGTCTGCTTGTGTATTGCTTGTAAGAACTTCAACCACAAATTTATCGGGATTTGCAGCGATAACATCTAATGCTTGGGTACCTATGGAGCCTGTTGCGCCTAATATGGCAATGTGTTTTTTTTGTTTCTCTTCTTCTTTTTGCATAATCTACAAATTTGATAAAAATGATTTAACTATTATGTCTCTCACTGTGCTTTAATTCTTAACGAATCGTAATCGAGATAAAAACAAATAAAAAGTAGTTGATGTTTTGCTAGCTACTTTGTATTGATATTAGCTGTAAACATCTCAATTGCATCAATAATTTACTATTTTATAGATATTTAAGGGCAAGAAGAAATGTTAAATATTGGGCACTTTGTAATAATTAATTAACTTTGCGCTCAAATTTAACATATTACAAATAGCCTAAAAATGAATAGATTAGTTATATTATCAATTTTCACTTTAATTGTGGTTGCACAAACTGCCTGTAATCAGTCTGAGGAAACCTCTGAACAAGATGTAAAAATGCTTGACACGACTGTAAGAGCTGATTTAGTAGAAGCAAGACCTGAGATATATGCCAAAGTAAAGTTGACGACTGACATTTCTGTTTTGTCAGAAAACGAGCAATTGGTTCTGCCTTATTTAATAAAAGCTGCCAAGTTAATGGATGAAATCTTTTGGGAAGAATCTATTCCGGAAAGTGTGCAAGTAGATATGGCTTCATTGACAGAAGAGCAAAACTTATTTTATGATTTAAATTATGGACCATGGGATCGACTTGATAATTTTAACTCTTTTGTAAATGGAGTAGGGGAGAAACCACTTGGCGCAAACTTTTACCCTGCTTATATGACCAAGGAAGAGTTTGAATCTATGACTGATGTCAATAAGAAAAGCCTGTATGCGGTGGTTAGAAGAAATGAAGAAGGAAAACTAATAACCATTCCATTTCATCAGTTTTTTGATCAACAATTAAAAGCGGCTGATTTATTAGATAGTGCTGCCGCAATTGCTACTGATGAAGAGTTGAAAAAGTACTTATCATTAAGAGCTAAGGCACTTAGAACAGATGAGTACGATGAATCTGACATCGCATGGTTAAACATGCAGAACAATACCTTGGACTTAATAGTAGGACCAATTGAAAATTATGAAGATCGACTATTTGGCTATAAAGCAGCACATGAAGCCTATGTTTTAGTTAAAGACAAGGTGTGGAGTGCAAAATTGGCGAAGTATGTTACATATTTAGAGGAATTGCAAGAAAACTTGCCCGTTGACCCAACTTACAAAGCAGAGAAGCCAGGAACTGATGCACAGTTGAATGCGTATGATGTAGTTTATTACGCAGGAGATTGTAATGGAGGAAGTAAAACAATAGCGGTGAATTTACCAAATGACGAAACCATTCAAAAAACGGTAGGGACTAGACGCTCACAGCTGAAAAATGCTATGCGTGCCAAGTTTGATCAGATTTTATTGCCTATTTCAGAAGTATTAATTGACTCAGCGCAGCGAAAACACATAACATTTGATGCGTTTTTTGCCAATACAATGTTCCATGAAGTAGCACACGGATTAGGGGTAAAAAATACCATTGACGGAAAGCAGACAGTGAGAGAAGCTCTAAAAGAAAAATACTCAGCATTAGAAGAAGGTAAAGCTGATATTTTAGGATTGTATATGATTCATCAGTTACATGGTAAAAAAGTATATACCGATGGAGAATTGATTGACAACTATGTCACTTTTATGGCAAGTATTTTTAGATCAGTTCGTTTTGGAGCCGCTTCAGCACATGGGCAGGCAAACATGGTTCGATTTAATTTCTTTAAAGAAAAGGGAGCTTTTGTTTTAAATGAAAACGGTACTTACGCTGTAGCTTTTGATAAAATGACAGAAGCAATGAATGAATTATCAGCTATTATTTTGAAGTTGCAAGGCGATGGCGATTATGATGGTGTTGTAAAGTTATTACAAACCCAAGGCGGCATCGACGATCAATTAAAAGCGGATTTGGAAAAATTAAACCAAGCAGGAATCCCTGTGGATATTTATTTTGAGCAAGGAGTAGAAGCTTTGGGATTGAATTAAATAACATAGAGAGAATAAAAAAACTAAAGAAGAGCGGTAGTTTTGCCGCTTCTTAATAAATTGGAACTGAATTAAAATAATGATTATGAAGAAAATTTTACTGTCCGCACTGCTTGTTGCAGGTGCGCTTTTTACAAATCAGTTAAATGCACAATGCACCGACTTATTTTTCTCTGAATATATAGAGGGAAGCAGCAGCAATAAAGCAATTGAAATCTATAATCCTACCAATTCTAAGATTGGATTGGATAATTACGAAGTAAGACTTTATAGTAATGGGTCCTCATCTGCAGGAACTACATTAGCATTTGCTTCTACAGATTCTATTGGGGCATATGATGTTTATGTAATTACTAATGGGAGCGCATCGCTTACAGGAATTACTAGCAATTAGGACGTTACATCGGGTGTTATCAACTATAACGGTGATGATGCAATCGAGTTATATAAAATATCAACTACAAGAAGTATTGATATTATAGGAGTTATTGGAACTGATCCAGGTTCTAGTTGGTCGGTAACAGGTACCAATTCAACTTCGGGTTCTACCAAAGATAATACGATTGTAAGAGACCCATCAATTCAGCAAGGGCAAACTAACTGGGCGATAGGTGCTACAGAATGGATGGTATTTGCTCAAGACATGGATGATTCCTTAGGTACTCATATTGCAGCTTGCCCTGTGGTTGTATCTCCAGCTACTTCTTTTTCGGTAACCAACACCACTTGTAATGCAGGTGCTGATGGAGCAATAGATTTAACAGTAACTGGCGGAACAGCTCCATATACTTATTCATGGAATAATGCAGCAACTACTGCTGCTATCACAGGTTTAGCAGCAGGTACTTATTCAGTTACTATTACTGATATAAACAATTGTACAAGCATATCTTCTGCAACAGTAATTGAGCCTTCTGTATTGGTTGCTAGTGTTGTAGTAGATACGAATGTAACTTGTAATGGTTTATCTAACGGAGGATTAATGGCATCTGCAACAGGTGGAACAAGCCCTTACACATATGTTTGGTCAAATGCGGCAACTACTGCTGCAATTACAGGAATATCAGCAGGAACTTATTCAGTTACGATTACTGATTTCAATAATTGCACTGCAACTAGTTCGGGAGCAATTACAGAGCCCTCAACTTTATCTTTATCAAATGTAGCAACCAATGTAACTACAAACGGAGGTGCAGATGGAGCAATTGATTTGACTGTTTCAGGTGGAACTAATCCATATACTTTTAATTGGAGTAATGCTGCTACGACAGAAGACATTACAAATTTAACTGCTGGAACTTATTCAGTAACTGTTACAGATATTAATTTATGTTCAGCTACTGCTAGTGTCGTTATCACTCAACCTGCAGGACCTTTAGCTAGTCTTACTATAACAGAAATTAATTATAACGGTCCTGAAGCAGGAGTAGATTCTACTGAGTTTATTGAATTTGTAAACACAGGATCTTCACCTGTAGATTTAACAGGTTATAGCTTTGTGGAAGGTGTTACACACTCGTTTACGAGTGGTTCTATTGCTGCTGGTCAGTACATGGTTATTGCTTTTGATTCATCAGGGTTTAGAAACACGTTCGGATTTAATGCTGACTTTATCTGGAATTCAGGTGGACTAAGTAATGGTGGTGAAGATATTACACTAGTAGATAACTTTAATAGAACAGTAGATTCAGTTAATTTTGATGATGCTGCACCGTGGCCTTTAGGTTTTGGAGCAGGTCAGCCAGATGGTGGGGGTGCTTCTTTGGTATTATGTGATTCTACTGCTGATAATAATGTAGGTTCAAATTGGTTTGCTGCTACATCTCCAGTTGCAGGTCAGATTATAAATGGATTACAAGTTTTTGCTAACCCAGGGATTGGTGCTCCATGCATCGTTTCTTTAGCTGCTGCAATTACAGTAGACTCTAATGTAACATGTAGCGGATTATCTGACGGAGGATTAACTGTAAATGTAACAAGTGGATCAACTCCAATTTCATACGTATGGAGTAATGCAGCTGCTACTGCATCTATTACAGGATTGGTCGCAGGAACTTATACCGTGACAATTACAGATGGTAATTCAGCTACATTAGTTGATAGCGCTGTTATTACTGAACCTGCTCCTATATCATTCACAACTGTTATCGTGGATCAGACTTCATTAGGAAATGATGGTTCAATTGATTTAACTGTTTCAGGTGGAACTCCTGGTTATACTTTCTTATGGGCTACAGCAGACACTACAGAAGATATTTCAGGATTGAATGCAGGAGTTTATACAGTTATTATTACAGATACCAACAACTGTGTATTCACAGACTCTGTAACAGTAGGATTAAGCATCGGTATTCAAGAAGCAACGCTTCAGAATAACTTATTAATCTATCCAAACCCTTCAAACGGTGTATTTACAATTGAAACAATTGCTCAATATGACGAAATTAGAATCTTAGATATTACTGGGAAAGTGGTATTTATGACAGAAGAATACACATTGAGAAATGAGATTGATTTAACTAGCCAACAAAGAGGAATCTACTTTATCTCTATCCAAGGTGAAAGCGGAAGAGTAGTGAAGAAAGTTATCGTTAACTAGATTCAACTTCTATAAAATAAAAAAGCCCTTTGCTCAACGAGCAAAGGGCTTTTTGTGGGTTAAACATTCCTTTATAATAGTTATTTAGGAATCGGTTCGCACGGTCGCATTCGTCCATGTCTATTTTTTATGAGGACTTGCAGTACTTGATGAAAGTCCCTGAAAAGAAATTAAGAGATTGACTCATTAAACCAATAACAATTCAACTCCTACTCACCCAAAGTCGATTGCTCTTTCACTCTATTCAGCAATGCACCAATATCAGAAAAGGAATCCAACTTTAAATAGCTTCCATTACCACTTTTGGCAATTTCTTTTAGGTTTTTCTCTGTCCATCGTTCATTTTTAATGCCTACAGTGGTAATGTAAATGCCCTTATCAGCTCCTTCTTGGATCATTCTTGGTGTACGTTCGTTCTTTTCCCCGATAATAAAAGCACCATCCGTCACCAAATAAATCTGATTATTTCCGCCTTCTATAAATGATTCATTCGCCACTTCATAGGCTTTAATAAGCCCTTTATTACCCGCCGTAAATCCACTTGCCAATACACTGTCTATATTGTCTCTAATTAGCTGTTTATTATCTGCCGTGGTAGAGGGTAATACTATTTTTGCTTCATTTTTATAGGTAACTATCGCTATTTTATCAATATCTCTAAGGGGTGTAAGTAATTCTATAATAGCACTTTTTAGTAATTCTAACTTATCATTTTTCCCCATCGACATAGAGGCATCTATCAGGAAAATAATGTTGTTGGGTTTAAACTCATTTCTAGAAAGCTCATTTGGTTTAGTAGAAGTCGGGATGACCAATGGTTCAGGGTCAATTGCTTCTACTTCAGCAATAATAACTTTTGGCTCTCCTTTGACTTCTATTGCTAAAGGCGGAATTATTTCTTTTGGCATTTTTACAGGAGTTACTTCAGCTAGTATTTCTTCTTTTACAACTTCAGTTTCTACGGTATTGTTTGGCAATAAATTAACAAATTGTCTTTTTATCTCCGCTTTATCTTGTCGTAAATCAGTAACTGTTGGTCTGGCGTAAGTTTCTCTGTTATTAAAATCAGGGCACGCTTGAAGCAGGTTTTTTGGAACCGTCAGAATTTCTCCTTTTATGGTAATGGAAATTGGCTCTGTGTTGGAGCTAAAATAAAGGTTCACTTCTTCAGAAAATTTACCTTTTTTCTTAGGCCGATATTTTAATCGAACTATTTGTGCTTCATTTTCTTGAAAGGTTTTGGAAGTATATTTTACCTCAAAACTATTCGTATGCTCTATTCGGAGTAAAAATACTTTTTGTCCACTATTATTGGTAATGTTGAGGTCTAGTACTTCTTCATTGAGTTGATCTATCTCTCCCAAATCAAATTCTGTGGGGGTTATCATTGTTTGTGCAGGCAAAAACAATGAAATCGAGATAAGTAAAAAGATAAATATATATTTCATGAACATGCGTAGTCAAAATTTAGGCCAAAAAAAGGGAGTTGCAACTCCCTTTTTAAGTTATTGAATAATCAGCTTTTCTGTAATCGAACTCTCGGAGTTAGTAACTCTAATGAAATAGATTCCATCATTTAATAAATTATCGTCATTAAAGAAAGTGTATAATCGCCCATCAATGATATTTACTTTTTTAGTAAAAACCAATCTACCATTTACATCAAAAATATCTACTTGTCCTTGCTCGTTCAATTCTTTATTTATAGAATTAAATTGTATAAAAGTTCGTTGATTACTATTCGGATTAGGATAAATTGTTAATTGTGCACCATTTAGCGTTGTATTGTCAATAAATGAATTAACAATTTGATTATCAGGTCTGATGGTTATGGTGCAAGCATTTCCATATCCAACCCATTGACCATCTGTAAAAACATCTACATCAACAACGTAAGTCGCTCCTTTTTGAATACCAGGAATACCTGCTAAATATATTCGTTGATTTGTTGTTTCTCTAACGAAGCTATTCACTCCAGGTCCATCAAAACGAATTCTATAATTTGTAGCCCCGCTTTTCTGATAATATTGAATAAATGAATACCTTTCATGCATATTAGTTGCTCCGCAATACTGCGGATGCAAAGTAGATTGAGATGCAGATAAATTCATCGTTGTAAATGAGCAGCTCGTTCCGTATCCAATCCAAGCACCATCAATAAATGCATCCACATCTACAGTGTAGCTTGATCCGTATAGCATTCCTGAAACGCCATTAAGATATACTCTCTTATTAATTGTTGTTATTTCAACATTGGTTACACCTGGTCCGTTGAAACGAACTCTATAGTTTGTCGCTGCTCTATTTTGGTAATATTGAACAAATCCGAGTTTGTGATTAATATTTGATGTTCCGCAATATTGAGGATGTAATTTTACATCTACGCTCGACAATGGTTTCGTAGCGATGTTACAAATGGAACCATAACTTCTCCATGCGCCTCTGACAAAAGCGGCAACTTCAACGCTGTAAGTTTCACCATACCTCATTCCATTTACTTGAGATAAATAAAGTCGATTATTTGGAGTTGTTACTTCAATATTAGAAACTCCAACTCCATTAAACCTTAATCGGTAGTTTGATGCATCGTTTCTGGTGTAGAATTTGATAAAACCCATCTTGTGATCTATTTGAGTAATACCACAAAATTTAGGATGAAGCGTTAAATCAAGTCCTGATAAGTCTTCAGTTGTAATTGAACAAGCTAGGTCATAATTTGTCCATGTGCCATTGATTAAAGCAGCAACATCAACTTGATAGGTTTGGTTAGAGGCTAAATTGCTTAGGCTACCAAGGTACAATCTATTAGAAGTTCTTATTACCTCTTCATTTGTTAAAGAGCCGCCATTAAACCTAAATCTATAACTAGTTGCCCCTGCTAATGGTTTTGCCTGAATCATTCCCATACTAAGGTCTAGATCTGTTTCTCCGCATGAACTAGGGTGAAGGTTTGTAGTAACAACATTCCCATTTGAAGAAGAGCTAATAACAATTTCGTAATCCTCTGCTTGTCCTGTATTTGGATTATAGCATGGGCCTGATATATTTTCTACAAAAAAGTCACTAATAACTCTTAATCTTAAAGGAGTTCCTGTGATAACGCCCGAAGAAGGAATTGAGATATTACCTGTATGGGTTCTTGCTTGATTTGATGAAAACACTTCCTCTCCTAAATCTGATAAATCTCCGTTGTTATTGTAATCAATGTAAACTTTAACATCTTCATCGTTTGAATTACCAGTAATAACGTTTATGGGGTAACTGTCACCCGAGGTAACGGAAATAGATTGTAGTTTTGAATTATCCACAAAGCCTCCATCATTTACTGCACCGCTAGAAACTACAGTTATATTATTCAGAGAAAAGGAGGTGATCCCGATTCCAAAATTGTTCGATAAGTTGGTGGTTATAGGAGTACATACTGCATTTTTTGCATAAGATGCAGGTACAGTAGCCCCTTTAGAAGAAAGCAAGGCAGGTCTGCTGACGCTTAATGCAGCCCTCATTCTGTCTTTCTGTCCTGTTGTAAAATTTAAGGCACAAGATTGGTTGGAGTAGTTCATGAAGTTAGAGGTAACCCCATCAATGCTATTACCTGTGCAAGAATTTACTCCAGTTGGGCAATTACTTGATGCTCTAATATGAGGATCTGTATCACTTACCTCGTCTCCATTGCCTGTTGGACAAGTCGTACCGTTTACATCTCCTTGGAAGGTGTGATATAAATTTAAGCCATGACCTAACTCATGAACAAAAGTTCTACTTTGGTTATTCCATGAGTTAACTGTTCCTATACTCCCGAAACAAGTATTCATAATTATAGTGCCATCAATGCTTGGACTCGCTCCAGGAAAATAAGCATAACCTTGGATTCCAAATCCTCCATTATTATCATCAATCTCTGAGATTACCCAAACATTATAATAATGAGTATTTGGCCAAACACTTAAAGCTTTAATATCTGCTTCTGGTGCACCATCTGAATTATTTGCGTTTATTCCTTTTGTAGCGTAATTAGGAACAACGCTTCCATTAATTCTATTAATTCCTGTTGACGGGTTTCCATTTGGATCTCTCTTGGCTAAAACAAATTCAATTTCAGTATCTACACTAGTCCCATGAAGATTAGAGTACCGAGCATTCAAGGTGTCCATTGCTGAGAATACTTGAGCATCTGAAATATTATTACCCACCCCAATAGCTTCGCCTATGTGAATAATATGAACTACGATAGGAATTGTAATTTTTGATCCTGATTTGTTTTGATTGGAATTTAGATAGTTTTTTATCGCTGACTTGTTTGCATTAAATTTTATTGCATAGTTGGGGTTACTAATTAATAATTTTTCATGCATTTGATCTGTAGCGCAAAGTTCAGTTGTTTGAGCTTTGATAGATAGTAGGAAAATAAAAAGGAGCGAGAAAAGTAGGGTTTTTTTCATCGTACTATTTTTAAGGGTTTAGTTTCTTCAAAGTTAAAGATAAAAAAAAATTAAAGTAATTGATCAGCTATTTTCCGATCATTAGCTAAACGGGGTAATTTGTTTTGTCCGCCTAGTTTCCCAATAGATTTCATGTAATCCTGAAAAGCGCTTTTTTTCACTGCATTAATTTTAAGTGGCTGTAATATGTTTCCGCTAATCAAATCTTTGTAATAACTATTTCTTTTTTGTAATTCTTTATCGAGCTGTTGGCTAAAGCCTTTCAAATCTGTAGGCTTATCTTGAAATTCTATAAACCATTCGTGAAAGGGCAATTCTCCTTCTGGCGGATTTACTTGTGGAGCTAAATGAAAATCATTGATGGTAGCCTGCTGATCGGTACATGTTACTTGCATCGCCGATTCTGCTTCCTCAGCAATTACATGCTCCCCAAATGCAGAGGTAAAATGCTTAATTCGACCTGAAACAATTAAGCGATAAGGGCTTAGGCTAGTAAATTTTACGGTGTCGCCAATAGAATAACCCCAGAGGCCTGCATTAGAACTTAATATCAATGCATAATTTACATGGAGCTTCACATCTTCTAAGGCAATTCGAGTTGGGTTTTCATCAAAGAATTCATCAGCAGGAATAAACTCATAAAAAATACCTGCATTAACATTGAGAAGCATTCCTTCTGCTACTTGGCTGTCTTGATAGGCAATAAACCCTTCTGAAGCCGGATATAATTCTATGGTATCTACTTTTTTACCAATTAACTTTTCAAATATAGGCGCATAAGGGCCGTAATTAACGCCACCATAAATAAAGAGGGAAAAGTCAGGGAAAACATCTTTGATGTATTGCTTGCCTGTTTGCTTCAGTAATCGTTCAAAATACATTTGCACCCAAGGAGGAATTCCACTAATCAGCGACATTCGTTCTTTAGAGGTTTCCTTCACTATAGCTGCTACTTTTTTTTCCCAATCATCGATGCAATTGGGTTTAAAAGAAGGCATTCTGTTTTTTTGTAAATAATTAGGAACGTGGTGCGCCACTATTCCTGAAAGCCGACCAGTAGGAATAGCACCAGTTGTATCTAATTCAGGACTTCCTTGTAAAAAAATCATTTTATGATCTACAAATTGCGCTTTACCAGTTTCTGCAATGTAGCAGAGAATGGCATTTCGAGCAGCATCGATGTGATTAGAAATTGATTCTTTGGTTATCGGAATATATTTAGTGCCGGAGGTAGTTCCTGAAGTTTTGCATAAATAGATAGGTTTCCCTTTCCAAAGAACATCGGCAACTCCATCTTTAACTTGGTCTACATAACTTTTTAGTCCTTCATAATCAGTTACAGGAACATGCTTTTTAAAGGCTTCATACGTCGTTATTTCACTAAACTGATGATCTTTTCCAAACTGGGTATTTTTTGCTCCACCTATTAACTCTTCTAAGACATTCTTTTGCGCAACAATAGGGGCATTACTCCACTTTTTTACTTTATTGGCTTCTAATTTTGCAAATGGAATACTTAACCACGACTTTAATCCCATTTTTATTTTAAGTTTAAATACGTTTCAGGGTTTAAGGCAGTTCCTTCATGCCATAATTCGAAATGTAAATGCGGACCATTGGTTAGTTCTCCAGAATTTCCGATAATTGCTATTGCATCCCCTGCATTAACTCGATCACCAATTTCTTTCATCAACACAGAGTTATGTTTGTAGATAGAGATTAGGTTACTTTCATGCTGCAGACTAATAACATGACCGGTTTCTGCTGTCCAACCTGTGAAAATAACAACACCTTTTAGCGTAGCTTTTATAGCTTCGTTTTCAGGTGCTACTATGTCTATACCAAAGTGGTCTTTTTTGGGTTCAAAGCTCCCTGTTACAACGCCATTCAAGGGAGTAAAAAAATAGGTGCTGCTTAACAGGGCATTGCCCTTATTGGCTTTTTCTGTGTTGATATTGTATGCATCCTCTTTTTCAACAAAATCTCTAAACAATGAGTCTTCCTTAGAGATTTTTCTCGCATCAGAATCATATTGAGGAGATAGGGTTATTTCAGAAGTTGAAGTGTCGTTTGGCAATTTACCTTGTATGATTAAAGTTATATTATCCAAATAATGCTGCTTTACACGCAGGTCATTTTCTAGTGAATCGACTTTTAAAACCATATTCGTTAGGTTTTGACGTAAGGTAACATCAGTGTAGCCGGGGATAAACTCTCTTAAAGGAGTAAAGGCAATTATTATTGTAACTAGGGTAATTAATAATACAGAGCCTGAAATTAATAGTAAAAATACGTTAAGAGGAGATAAACGAAAAGATAGTTTCTCCTCAAAAGTTGTGTCGTTCAATATAACAAGCCTAAACTTGTTTTTCAAACGCTTTAAAAGTCGTTTTTTCTTCTTTTCTTCTATCATTTCATAAATTATTGATACAAATATCTGAATAATTACGAGTAATAGAATTGAGGTATATCTTTAAATTAATTAATGCCTAACTATGGATAGGGATATTACCACTTCCAAGCATATAAATAGAACGATTATAATTAATTTAGCCAACTTTTGTTGAAAAAGTAATAAAATCGCAGCTGACGAGTTATTATCAACCTAAATGCATTTGGAATTTCTATAAGTGAAAAATACATCTAATCCTTTATTTAAATTATCTTCTAGCCTGCTTATTGTATTGGTTGTTTCCCTGTTTACCTCTTGTTCTACTAAGAAGAATACGTTTATGAGCAGAAGCTATCACAATTTAGTGGCTCACTATAATGGGTTTTTCAACGCTAGAGAAATTCTAAGGGAAGAGGATTCAAAACGCATGAATCTCCATAAAGACGACTTTTCACAATTATTGCCAATTTTTATATACCCAACAGAGGATGAGTCGAAAGCAATGATTCCGAAAATGGATGTTGTTATTGAAAAGTCATCAACAGTTATCGAACGCCATTCCATTTATAAAAGAAAAAAAGAGCATGTAAAGTGGATTGACGATAGTTATTTATTGATTGGACTAGCCCAATTTAACAAAGGAAATCTCGTTTCAGCTGAAGAAACCTTTCTTTACACCTATCAAGGGTTTAAGAAAGAACCTATTCGATATGATGCAATGATGTGGCTCATTAGAACTCACATAGAAAAAGAAGAGTGGGATAAAGTAGGAACGTACTTCGAAGTAATTGAAAAGGATGTTTCTTTTCCAGATGATAAGAAAAGCCTATTCAATGCTATATTCGCCGACTATCATTTGAAGAAGGATAAGGATTATGAAAATGCAATGCTTCGATTAGAAGAGGCTGTTAGGATTAGTGAGGAACGGGAAGAAAAGCAGCGGTATACCTATATTCTGGCTCAGATTTACCAAAAGAGAGGTTATCTAAAAAGGGCTAACGAGCTTTACGGGGATGTTTTGACGTTGCGCCCTGATTACATTATGGCGTTTAATTGTAAGATAAATCGAGCTATTGCTTATGATGCGGAATCTAATAACTCTGAGGATATCAAAAAGGAGTTAAATAAAATGCTTCGAGATAGCAAAAATGAGGAATTCTATGATCAAATATATTTTGCATTGGCTGAATTGGCCCTTACGGAAGAGAAGGAAGGACTAGCCATTGAATATTTAAAAAAATCCACCCAAGCTAGTACTGTAAATATAAAACAGAAGGCGCTTTCTTTTTATAAATTAGCTGATGTATACTTTTCTCAACCTGACTATATTAATGCACAAGCATACTATGACAGTACTACTATTTATTTACCCAAAGACCATAATGAGTATTATATAGCTGATGAAAAGAATACGAGCTTAAAAGACCTAGTAAAAAATTTAAAAATAGTGCAGTTGCAGGACAGTTTGCTTAAAATAAGCAATCTAAGTGATAAGGAACAGAAGCGATTGGTCAATAATTTGATAAACGAATACCAAAAAGAGAAAGAGAGAGAACGCATTTTAAAAGAAGCTGCAGCCATAGCAAAAGCTGAACAAGGAAAAAGTGAGCTAGCTGCTCTGCCGGGCAACTCAAGAGGTTGGTACTTTTACAATTCAACCTCTATGGCCTTCGGCCTTTCAGAATTTAAACGGCTTTGGGGGAATAGGCCTTTAGAAGACAATTGGAGAAGAAGCAATAAGCAATCTGTTATAGCGGAATTACCAAATACAGGTGATGGATCAACCGATACTAATGACACCTCAATAGGAAATGGAAAAGTTGTAGAAGATCCAAATTTAATAGAAGAAACCTATATTAAAAACATTCCCAAAACATTTAGTGATAAATTAGTTGCTAACGGAAAAATAGCTGAAGCTCTTTATTCTATTGGGTTTATATTCAAAGAATCATTTGAGGATTATGTAAGTGCAATTAAGGCTTTTGAGCGAATTACAAAAGAGTTTGATACGAGTTCCAAAGCATTGCCTGCGCATTATCAACTTTATCGAATTTACCTTTACCAGAACGACAAAGAATATGCTAAAATTCACAAAGAATGGGTGTTAGAAAACCATCCATTTAGTGAATATGCTTACATCATTAAAGATCCCAATTACAATAAGCAAACAAGAGCCACAAAAGAAAAAGTGGAATCATTTTATGCTGCAACCTATCGATTATATGAGTATGGTCTTTATGGAGATGTTATATCAAGTTGTCTTAAGGCCGACTCTGTATTTAACTCGGATCATTTACAAGAAAAATTTGATTTCTTAAAAGCTAAAGCAATAGGACATGTAAGACCTCTCGAAGAGTTTAAAACGGCTCTTCTTGATGTAATTAAGGAATACCCTGAAGATCCGGTGAAAGAGCAAGCTCAGCAGATTTTAGATTATATCAATAAAAATTCTGCCGCACCACCAAAAGTATTAAAAACAAATAGTTATGTTTTTGAAGAAAGTGAGAAGCACATTGTTTTGATTAAGGTAGATCAGCAGAATAATCAAAATGATAAAGTAAAAAACAGTATTAATAATTTTAATACTGCTTATTTTAAAGGCGTTCAGTTTGATGTGTCTAAGATTTTAGTTGGCACAAATCAAAATATGTTGATGATTAGAACCTTTGACGACAAGGAAGGTGCAATGAATTATTATGAGATGCTTCAAAAGCAATCCAAGTTAGAGGCAGCAATAAAGGCTGGTGTATACCTAATTACCAATAGGAATCTAAGGACGCTGTTTAAAGAAAAAGATATAGAGGCTTACGCAGCATTCTTTAATGCAAACTACTTTTAAGAAATGAATAAAAGATATAGATTTTCAAAATCATATATTTGCAATAATCCGATCAGAAATGTTTAAAAAATCAGTTGAAAAAATGGCAAGAAATAACGACGTAGATACTTCTGCGATTAATATCATAAGACAAGGAACCGATATTATTGGAGATATTACATGTAAAGGAGATATTCGAATAGACGGAAAGCTAAAAGGCACTTTAAATTGCGATGGAAAGGTTGTTGTTGGTCAAGGTGGCTTAATAGAAGGAACAATTAATTGCAATAATGCAGATATTTCAGGCTCTCTAAAAGTGAGTATTACGGTTAAAGACCTTTTAACGTTAAAAAGCAGCTCAAATTTAGTTGGCGATATAAATACAGGTAAATTACAAATAGAGCCAGGTGCTAATTTTTCTGGAAATTGTAAAATGGGTGCTGTTGTAAAGGGTATAGAATCATCAAGTGATCGAAAACAACAAGAAAAATCGGCCTAACGATCTCTTAAAATACACCGGAATGGCTACTCAAATGGCTATTACTATTCTAGCAGGTGTGTTTGGCGGAAGAAAGTTAGACAGTTATCTCGCTTTAGAAACACCTATTCTTACGCTAGTGGGTTCTATTTTAGGTGTGGGTATAGCACTTTATTTTTTAATTAAAGATTTTATTCGATAATGAATAAGTTCATCCTAAAGTTAGTAGTGCTTAGTGCATTGCTTTTTTCATTGCAATATGCTGTTTTCCAAAAACTACAAATAGAATTAACTTCTATTTATTCTATTTTCTACATTTTTCTGATTTTTATTACACTGATCTCTCATAGAATGATTATGAAACAGATTGGTAAGCGACCTCAGTTATTCGTCACCTATTTTATGGGATTAATGACTGTTAAGTTGTTTATTTCATTAGGGATTATGTTGATTTCTATATGGTTTAATAGAGCCGATAAATTTCCATTAGCTATAACATTTATGGGGCTATACTTCTCCTATACTTTTTTGAGTATTTCTGCTATTCTACCACACCTTAAAAGCGGCACGAAATCAGATAATACATAAAATCTACATTATTATTTTTAAAAATCTTTTTTTATTCACTACTTTTGCAGTCGAAAAATCAAGACCTTCAAACGATTATAAATAATGGAATTTAAGTCGAACAAAATCAAGCTATTAACACAAGTAAGCAGCCTAGTTTTAATTGGTTTACTATTTTTGAATTCTGCAAAGGCAAGTTCTTCAGAAAGCGAAGAAGGCGGTTTTAAAGCCGGAGAAATGATCATGCATCACATTTCTGATGCGCATGAAATTCATTTCATAGGAGATGTTGCACTTTATTTACCGGTAATTCTAAGTACGGATGATGGATTTAAAGTTTTCTCATCGTCACATTTTTATCATAATGAGCAACATGTGGAGAACGTTGCAAAAAATAAATCAGAGCATTTTTATTCATATGATGGTTTTGTGATGCATCACGAACACATTTACTATGCTGATGAGAATGGGTCATTATCATTTAATGAGAAAGGAGAAGTTGCAAACAGAGTAGTTACTTTAGATTTATCAATTACTAAAAATGTTTTTGGTTTATTCTTTACGATTTTTCTAATGTTCTTAATCTTTTTTACAGTCGCTAAAGGATACAAGAAAAGAGGAGTTGGAGCACCTAAAGGAATACAGTCTTTTATAGAGCCATTAATTTTATTTATTAGAGACGAAGTAGCTCGCCCTTCTATTGGAAAGCAAGCTGACCGTTTTATGCCATTTTTATTAACTGTTTTCTTCTTTATCTGGATAAGTAATCTTTTAGGATTGATACCATTTTTAGGTGGGTTGAATATAACTGGTACGCTAAGCATCACAATGGTTCTAGCGGTATTTGTATTCATTCTGATTTCTTTTAAGGCAAACAAGCATTATTGGATGCACATTTTATGGCCTCCCGGAGTGCCTGCATTTGTAAAGGTAATTCTTGTTCCGATTGAAATTGCAGGAATGTTTATTAAACCAATCGTTTTGATGGTTCGTTTAACGGCCAACATTACGGCAGGGCATATTATTATTTTGTCGTTTGTATCTTTGATTTTTATATTTGGTCAGCAAAGTGTTGGCTTAGGATATGGAGTTGGAGTTGGAGCTACTTTGTTTATGATTTTCATGAATTTTATAGAATTGCTTGTGGCATTTTTACAGGCATATGTGTTTACTTTATTGTCGGCCATTTATTTTGGTTCGGCGGTAGAAGAGCCACATCATTAAATTGTATTTTTTTTATTAATTATATAAATCCTACAAAATGGAATTATTATCAATCTTATTAGAAGCGATGTCAGCTGCAGGTTTAGCTGGATTAGGCGCGGGTGTAGCTGCAATTGGTGCAGGAATGGGTATCGGTAAAATCGGTGCTTCTGCACTTGAGTCTATGGCTCGTCAGCCGGAATCTACAGGTGATATTAGAGCGGGAATGATTGTAGCTGCTGCACTTGTTGAAGGTGTTGCATTATTTGCAGTTATTGTTTGCCTATTAGTAGTTTTGGGTTAAGAAGAATTTAAGTGAGTACTTAGCGGTTGGCTAAGTCTCACTTTTATTAGTAAAAAAACAATTTTTAAATACACGATATGTTATCAGTAAGTTTTGGAACTGTAATTTGGACAACTATCGCCTTTTTGGTAGTCGTTTTTGTGCTTGGTAAATTTGCTTGGCCTTCTATTTTAAAGTCAATCAAAGAAAGAGAAGAGTCGATTGAGGATGCACTTCAAGCTGCAGAAAAAGCAAAAGAGCAATTAGAAGAATTAAAAGAAGGAAACGAGAAATTAATTGCAGAGGCACGTCAAGAAAGGGACACAATGCTTAAAGAAGCTCGTGAGGTGAAGGAAAGTATTATTGCTGAAGCAAAAGAGAAGGCAGTAGTTGAAGCTGATAAAGTAATTGCAGCATCTAGAGAAAGCATCCGAAATGAAAAAGCGGCTGCTATTGCTGAGATTAAAACTCAAGTTGCAGAGTTGTCAGTTCTTGTTGCTGAAAAAATCTTAAAAGCTGAATTGGCCTCTAAAGATCAGCAAAATGCATTTGTTGAGGAAGCAATGAAAAATGCAAAATTAAACTAACCTGAAGATGAAAGAGCCAAGAGTAGCTGCGAGATATGCCAAATCAATTATGCTTTCTGCTAAAGAAAATTCTTCTTTGGATAATGTATATGCCGATATGGATATGTTGCACCGACTAATCGGTGAGAGCAAAGACCTTTCACTTTTACTTAAAAGTCCTATTTTAAAAGAGGATAAAAAGCAGGAAGCTGTAAACGCGGTGTTTAATGGAAAGGTGGAAACTTTAACCTTAAACTTTATGCAACTGGTAATTCGCCAAAACAGAGCTGCGGCTTTAGGTGAAATAGCAGAGGCTTTTGTAGCTATGTATAAGGCTGAAAAAGGTATCGCAACTGTTCATATTACAACAGCTGAGTTATTGTCATCTGAAATGAAAGCTAAAATTTCTGAGCAAATTAAAGTTGCAAATAACTTAAAAGTTGTGGACGTAATTGAGCATGTAGATGCGTCAATAATTGGAGGAGCAGTTATCAGAATGGGCGATCTTCAATTAGACGAAAGTGTAAAAGCAAAAATTAATAGTATAGAACGAGAATTTCTAAACGCATAACTAAGAATATTATAAATATAGTATAAAATGGCTGAAGTTAAACCAGCAGAAGTTTCTGCAATCTTAAAGCAACAATTAGCCGGATTTAAATCCGAAGCTGATCTTCAAGAAGTAGGTACTGTTCTTCAAGTAGGAGATGGTATTGCTAGAATTTACGGCATGTCTCAAGTTCAATCGGGAGAGCTAATTGAATTCGATAATGGATTAATGGGTATTGTATTGAACTTGGAAGAGGACAATATTGGTGCTGTACTCTTAGGGTCTTCTACATTGGTAAAAGAAGGTGATACGGTAAAAAGAACCGGTAGAATTGCTTCTATTAAAACTGGAGAAGGAATTTTAGGTAGAGTAGTAGATACATTAGGTGCTCCTATCGATGGCCGTGGACCAATTGAAGGTGAAACTTTTGAAATGCCAATTGAGCGAAAAGCTCCTGGTGTTATTTATCGTCAGCCTGTAAGTGAACCATTACAAACTGGTATCAAAGCGATTGACTCGATGATTCCTGTTGGTAGAGGTCAGCGTGAGTTAATTATTGGTGACCGTCAAACAGGTAAAACTTCTGTTGCGATTGATACCATTATCAACCAAAAAGAATTTTATGATAGAGGTGAGCCTGTTTACTGTGTTTACGTAGCTATCGGACAAAAAGGGTCAACTGTTGCAGGTATTGTAAAAACATTACAAGATGCTGGTGCAATGGCTTATACAACTATTGTAGCTGCAAATGCTTCTGATCCTGCTCCAATGCAGTTTTATGCTCCATTTACAGGTGCTGCTATCGCAGAATACTTTAGAGATACTGGACGTCCTGCATTAATTGTATTTGATGATTTATCAAAGCAAGCAGTAGCTTACCGTGAGGTTTCTCTTTTATTGAGACGTCCTCCGGGTCGTGAGGCTTATCCTGGTGATGTATTTTACCTTCACTCAAGATTATTAGAGCGTGCTGCAAAATTGAACTCATCTGATGAGATTGCTTCTCAAATGAACGATTTACCTCCTTCATTGAAAGGCAAAGTAAAGGGTGGTGGTTCTATAACTGCATTACCAATTATTGAAACGCAAGCGGGTGACGTTTCTGCATATATTCCTACCAACGTAATTTCGATTACAGATGGTCAGATTTTCTTAGAGTCTAACTTATTCCTTTCA
Organism: Vicingaceae bacterium; assembly: GCA_028336925.1. Classification (GTDB taxonomy): domain Bacteria; phylum Bacteroidota; class Bacteroidia; order Flavobacteriales_E; family Vicingaceae; genus Acidiluteibacter. The sequence continues at coordinate 88,387 of JAOKVV010000001.1, forward strand.
GGTGTTCGTCCTGCAATTAACGTGGGTATTTCGGTATCACGTGTAGGAGGTGCTGCTCAGATTAAATCAATGAAGAAAGTAGCAGGTACATTAAAACTAGATCAAGCGGCTTACCGTGAATTAGAGGCTTTCTCTAAATTTGGATCTGATCTTGATGCGACTACTAAATCAGTTATTGAAAAAGGAGCTAGAAACGTTGAAATCTTAAAGCAAGGTTTGAACTCTCCAATGACAGTAGAGAAACAAGTAGCTATTATCCACCTAGGTACTAAAGGATTATTGAAAGAAGTTCCTTTGGATAAGGTAAAAGAATTTGAAGCAGAATTTTTAGATTTCTTAGATGCAAAGCACAGACCTACTTTAGACGCACTAAAGGCAGGAAAATATTCGCCAGAAGAAATTACTGTATTAGAAACGGTAGCTAAAGATTTAAGCGCAAAATATAAAAAGTAAGAGCATATTATTTTACTTGTCTTGATTCGTCAAGGCAAGTGAAATTGAATTCTAATAAGAATTATGGCCAATTTAAAGGAAATACGAAGTAGAATCACCTCAGTATCATCAACACGTCAGATTACATCTGCTATGAAGATGGTTTCGGCTGCAAAGTTGAAAAGAGCTCAAGATGCTATTACTCAAATGAAGCCTTACGCTGAAAAGCTAAAGGAATTGTTACAAGATCTTTCTACAAGTTCTGATAATGATGATACCAATAGCCCATATAGCGTTGAGCGCGAAGTAAAGAATGTATTAGTAGTTGCTATTACTTCTAATAGAGGTCTTGCAGGTGCGTTCAATGCCAACATTATCAAAGGGACCAATAATTTAATTAACACTAAATTAGAAGGAAAGAATGTAACCGTAATGGCAATTGGTAAAAAGGCGGATGACTTCTACAAAAAGACGGAATACAACATTAAAGGAACAACGCTTCCTAATAATTTGAATGAGTTGTATGATGATCTTTCTTTTGAGAATGTAAGTAGAGTGTCGGAAGCAATTATGTCGTCATTTACTTACAAGCAGTTTGATCAAGTTTTGTTAGTTTATAACGAGTTTGTTAATGCTGCTGTTCAAAATGTAAATGTGGAACAATTTTTACCGATTGTTGCAACTACAGAAGATCCATCGGCTAAGACTAAGAATACAGACTATATTTTCGAACCAAATAAGGAAATGATTGTAACGGAATTAATTCCAAAATCATTGAAAATACAGTTTTACAAAGCTATGCTAGATAGTTTCGCTTCAGAGCATGGTGCACGTATGACCGCAATGCATAAAGCGACTGATAATGCCGGTACGTTGATTCACGACTTGAAGTTGGTTTACAATAAAGCACGTCAGGCAGCTATTACCAACGAAATTTTAGAAATCGTAGGTGGAGCAGCAGCATTAGATAATTAAGAAAATACAATAAATTATATCAAAGCTCTAAGGTTTAAAACTTTAGAGCTTTTTTTATGTTGTTATATTTTCAACGTCAACTTTAGAGAGTTTTTTATTGACTAATTAAATCAAAACCAATGAACTTAAAGTACATAGCCTTATTTACCTGTATACTCGTTTTCGCTTCATGCGGATCAAAGAATGATTCCAATCAGAATGACAATTCTGAAGTGAAAGTAGCTGGAGCCATGAAAAATGTAATGTGGAAAGGCGAATTAGGCAGCGTAATATCTCTAGATACCATCACCAATCGAAAAGGGCTATTTGGTATTGGACCATTAGCGTATCTAAAAGGAGAGATATTACTTTTAAATGGTCGTGCATATGTTTCAAGAATCCAGGATGATGGAACGCCTACAGTCAATATTGAGGAAAATGTAAATGCTCCTTTCTTTGTGTATGCGAATCAGAATGATTGGAAAGAGATTATCTTACCGGAGAATGTTGTTGGGATCTCTGCTATTGAAGACTTTGTGGCACGGCAAACAAAAGATGTTACTGAGCCATTTGTATTTAAAATTCATGGAACTGCATTAAAAGCAACATATCATATACAGAATTTAGCTGATGGCAGTGTGGTTACAAATCCTGATGAGGCCCATGCAGGTCAACAATCCTTTAAAATCTTTAATAAAAAAGTGGTTATCATCGGCTTTTACTCAAAAAATCATCAAGGAATTTTTACACATCATGATTCCAATATGCATCTACATGTAATTACATCCGATTGGAAGCATATGGGGCATTTAGATGAACTTACTTTAGATGTTCAGTCAGGAACACTGCTTTTGCCATCAGAACTGCCTTAATGAAGCAGAAAAACTACAACTTTATATATTTAATGCTGTTAACTTTAACAAATGCGAACCACACAATTAATCTGTAGTATATGCTAAAGTACTTGCGTTATTTTCTATCTATTGTATTAATTCTTGCTCTTTTATTAGCATTTACAAAACCAAATGAACAGGATTTTTTAGATCAGGTTGTTAATGATTATGGTCAAATTCATGGGAACGATGATCTAACCCGCTCTGATTTGGAAAGATTGGGCACAACCCACTATTCTTCACACCTTTTTGCAAGTTCATACACCTACCAATTTGGTGCAATTAATGTGCAATACATTGGTTTATTAGGTCGTATTTATTACCAAGGGTTTGAAGATAAAGCGGAAGAAAAGGTTAGTTCTGAAAGTATAGATGTTTAATTAGTTATAGATTATGGATAAAGCTTTGAATGTTTTGGGGAGCAATTTGATAGATTGCAGTGTATCTCCTATGACTGGCTTTTACAGAGATGGGTGCTGTAAAACAGGAGCAGAGGATTTTGGTACCCATACAGTTTGTGCCCAAATGACAGAGGAGTTTTTAACGTACACCAAGTCAAAGGGGAATGATCTTTCTACACCTATTCCTGTATATAATTTTCCAGGACTAAAGGTGGGCGACTTTTGGTGTTTATGTGCTTTTAGATGGAAAGAAGCTTTTGAAGCAGGAAAAGCACCTAATGTAAATCTGAATGCTACGCACGAAAAAACATTACAATTTATTAAGCTAGAGGACCTAAAAAAGCATACCATTGAGAACGTTGATTGAATCTGATTTTTGCTTGGAGAAAATTTGGGAGGTTGTACAATTAGAATTTCAAAAAGCAACCACTGTAAAACGCCACTCATTTAGGTATGTCGTGTTATCATCTGCAAATAATGAGTCAGTTAATAGTAGGTGGGTGGTACTTAGAAGGTATACCGAAGGCGGTAGTTTCTTAATTTACACGGATGCTAGAAGTGAGAAAGTAAATAATTTTAAGGCGAATAGTTTAGTAAGTCTACTTTTTTTTAATGATCGAAAAGGTTTACAAGTTCGAGTAAATGGTAAAGTGATCACACATCACAAAAATGAACTGACTAAAAAGTATTGGCCTGGAGTAAAAGGGTTTAATGATCAATCGTATACCTCTGAATTAGCTCCAGGAACACCAATTAAAAGTAAGGATGAAGCTTATAAATGGTCCTCTATTATGGATGACGAGAATTTTATGGTGTTAGAAATAGTTCCTAATACTATTGAAGTATTACAATTAAATGGTTCAGAACACATTCGAGCTCAGTTTTCAGCAGATGGACAAAGTTTTGAAGGTACTTTTTTAGTGCCATAAGTTGGGTAAAAAGTATTTATTTGTTAATTGTGTAGTTTTTAACCTCTAGAGGGTTTTACAATCGGTGATTTTAATCTTCATTACCCCAACTAAAATCATAAATTTGAATTAATGAGCAATGGGTTTACTTTATATCGTTGGGGAGTTCTGATAGCAGTGGTATTGACTGTTTTATTGGTTATTCCAAGCAGTTGGTATAATGTTCAATATGCTGACAAGCAGTTTGAAGTTGCGCAAAACTCATTCTATCAATTAGAGGAAGAGACGAATTCAAATCTTAATGTTATTCTTTCATCTGCTGATTTTACTCAATTATTTCAAACGAACGAGCTAACGAAGAAAGGCATTACATACTTATTGTATGAAAATAAAAAACTGGTTTATTGGTCGGATGATAAAGTAAGTGCGGATTATGAAAAATTAGCAAATCATAAAGGCCGTGTAATAGAGACCGGAACTGGTTTCTATTATTTGATATCCAAATCTGTGGATAATCGAATGGCCATAGGAGCTATCCTAGTACAACAGAAATTTCATCATGAAAATAATTATTTAAGAGAAGGCTTTGTACTCAGTGGTGGGCTAGATGAAGGATTTAATTTTACACCTAGTTTAGATGGAGATAGAATAATAAAAAATACGGCAGATGAAACAATCTTTTCTCTGCAAGTCGATCCCTTTTTTAGAGGGTATAGTGGGACCTATAATGTTAAAGCCATTTTATTCTTTTTAACAGTTCTGCTAGTTTCCATCCTATTAATCATTCATTTTAAAAGGGAACCACTTTATTCAGCTTCCATTTTTTTACTCTTATTGCTGGCTCGCGTATTTTTTATTCAAGCGCATGCACCGTTTTTTTTATATCAAACTACTCTTTTTAGTCCTACAATTTTAGCCATCAATAATTGGTTTCCTAACTTGGGTGATAGTTTGATTAATATGATGTTACTGCTTTTCTTCAGTATTACTTTAACATCATTTTTAAAAAATATTCGACTAACGAGCCTTATTTATTCCATTGCAATTGGTATTATATTTTACGCAGCTTTTGGAACCACCTCACTTTTTAGAGGCTTAGTAATTGATTCAACTGTAAGCTTTGATCTCACCAACCTGTTTCAATTGACTATTTTCAGTTATATAGGGTTACTTGTGATTGCAATCGGGTTTTATGGGATTTTCTATGCCCTTAATCAATTGATTTCATTTTCCAAACTATCAACTAAACAGCTTGTAATAGTTGCCATAATCTTATCAATTCTCAATTATGCCGTTCAATATAGTATGGGTGAACGTAATATTTTGTTTATCAATTGGCCACTTATTTTATACCTATTTATATCGCTTGTAAGCCGCAAATATTTAGGGCGTTATAATTTAACACGAGCATTATTTCTTATATTAATCTTAGGCAGTATAGGGTCATATATTTTAGTTCATCAAACTGCGCTTAAAGATCGACGTGCTATGGTGGTTCTAGCTCAAAAATTAGCCGAAGAAAAAGACCCAATAGCAGAGTATCTTTTTGAAAGAGAAATAGATAAAATAAAGTCAGACACTACCTTTTTAAGAAAGATTAAAACTTATTGGTTGCAACCAGAAGAGATTGATGAATATATACTAAATGAATATTTCAATGGTTATTGGGAAGGTTTTGAATTCCAATTTACGTTTTGTACTGCCACCGATGAATTATTGATTCAACCTGATAATCAACGTATGCCCTGCGAAGATTTTTTTGATCAGCGTATAGCTACAGAAGGAAATCCTACTGGAGCTTTTTCATTGTTTCAGATGCAAAGTGAGACAGGTAGAATATCTTATCTGAGTAAAATTAAATTTCAATTAGACACCTCCGAGATATTATTATTTGCTGAATTTAATAACAAGCGATTCAATCAAAATGAAGGGTATCCTGAATTGCTGTTAGCACAAAAAGAAATTAGTCGCTCAATTGATCTAAAGTACTTTTCTTTTGCTAAGTATGAAGATGGGAAGCTAACTTCTAGTGTTGGAGAATTTGAATTTAATGCATTATTAGCCCAACTTAATATTGCAGAGGGAGCATTTAGCAAAAGCAAATTAAATTACCGCGATGTATTGCATTATAGAGTAAATGAATCGACTGTTATTCAATTAGTTTCTCCCGCTAATAATTTGTTAGATCGGTTTACTGCTTTTGCTTATCTATTTACTTTTCTCGCAATTGTTTTATTTATAATCGCATTAGTTCTTCCGGGTTTTCCAATTCATATTTCATGGCGGATCAATGATTTTACCACTAAAATTCAGTTATTTATCGTCGGAATTTTATTGGTGTCAATAGGTTCGTTCAGTGTTGCTTCTACCTATTACATTAAACAGCAATATAGAATTAAGAATGAAAAAAATATAGCAGAAAAGCTGCGGTCGGTTCTAATTGAGGTGAACCAAAAGCTGGGTTCAGAGACTGTTTTAGACGAGGCCTTATCTGATTACATGACGAATACGTTGATTAAATTTTCGAACGTATTTTATACCGACATCAATTTATATGGCTCAGATGGTGAGTTAATTGCCACCTCAAGGTCAGAGATATTTGATATTGGGTTAAAAGCGAGCATTATGGACGATGCTGCATTTAATGCAATGGCCATTGAAAAGAAGCAACTTTACATTAATAATGAGCGAATTGGGGGATTGAATTATTTATCGGCCTACGTGCCATTTTATAATTTAGAAGGTAACTTCTTAGCTTATTTGAATCTGCCTTACTTTGCTAAACAGAATGAGTTAGAAGCAGAAATAGCTAGTTTTTTAGTGAGTAGTGTCAATATTTACGTGCTTATTTTCGCTTTTTCTATTATACTTTCGGTCTTGTTTGGTAATTACATCTCTCAGCCATTAAGGTTATTAAGAGAAAAAATTGCGATGCTAAATATTGGTGCATCCAATGAATTAATTAAGTGGGAAGGCACCGATGAGATTGGTAGTTTAGTAAAGGAATACAATCGGATGGTGGTAAAATTAGCCGATAGTGTGGATGTATTAGCTAGATCAGAGCGGGCCGGCGCATGGAAGGAAATGGCGAAACAAGTGGCTCATGAGATTAAGAATCCGCTTACGCCGATGAAATTGAGTATTCAATACCTAAAGCGGGCCTCTGATGATCAACGGCAAGATTTGCCCGAGCGGATAGATAAAACCACAGAAACATTGATCCAGCAAATTGATGCATTGGCTCAAATAGCCGATGAATTTTCAGATTTTGCTAAAATGCCCGAGCCTAAGAAGCAAGCGATAGACTTCTTACCCATTTTATCGAATGCTGTTAATTTATATGATGAGTTAGAAAGCATCACCTTATCGACTGAGTTAAAATCAACCAAAGTTTTAGCGGATAAAGATCAATTACTGCGTGTGTTTAACAATATTATAAAGAATGGATTTCAATCGGTTCCTGAGGGCAGAAAACCGCAAATAAAAATTACAGTGACACTAGATAGTTCTAGCAATCAATTTATAATTAAAATACAAGATAATGGGCAAGGGATAGTAAAAGAAGATTACGACCGTATTTTCGTTCCCAACTTTACATCTAAATCAAGTGGAATGGGATTAGGATTAGCGATTGTAAAAAATGTAGTGGAGCAGTCGAATGGGCAAGTTTATTTTGAAACTGAACTCGGAGTTGGCACTACTTTTATCATTTCATTGCCCCGATTAGCTGAAGAATAAATAATACTTTTGAAAAAAATAACATAAAATGGCCGAAAATATTTTAGTAGAGAATGATGGCTCTGTTCAACTAATCACCATCAACCGTCCGGACAAATTAAATGCGCTGAATAAGCAAACCATTCAAGAGATCGGCGATGCTGTAAGGACGGCAGACGCTAGCAAGGAAGTAACCGCAATTATTATCACAGGTTCTGGCGAAAAAGCATTTGTAGCAGGAGCTGATATTTCTGAATTTGCTAATTTTAGCGGAGTTGAAGGCGGCGTGCTAAGTCAGCAAGGACAAAATACTTTATTTAACGTAGTAGAAAAATGTCAAACTCCTGTAATTGCTGCTGTAAATGGATTTGCTTTAGGTGGTGGGTTGGAATTGGCCATGAGTTGTCACATTCGTATTGCATCAGATAACGCAAAAATGGGATTGCCAGAAGTTACACTAGGAGTAATTCCTGGATATGGAGGTACACAGCGTTTGGCGCAATTAGCAGGCAAAGGTAAAGCAATGGAATTAATCATGACAGCAGCTATGATTGATGCCAACGAGGCGCACCGAATTGGTTTGGTAAATCAAGTTACTACGCAAGAAGAACTGTTGGAAACAGCCAAAAAAATGGCGCACAAAATTTCAAGAAATTCATCGGTGGCTATTAGTAAGGCAATACAAGCGATAAATGATGGTTATAGAGATGGCGTAGATGGATTTGAATCGGAAATTAAGCATTTCGGTGATTGTTTTGAAACAGCAGACTTTAAAGAAGGAACGACCGCTTTTCTAGAAAAAAGAAAGCCTAACTTTCCAGGCAATTAATTGAGATTTTTATGAGCTTATTCCCACATAATTAAGATGAATCCATTAAAAAAACTAGCAGGTCAAACCGCTATTTATGGATTGCCAAGTATCGTTGGTCGTTTATTAAATTATGTGTTGGTGCCCATACATACCGCTGTTTTTCTCCCTGATAAATTTGGGGTAATTATAGAAATGTACGCCTATGTATCATTTTTGGTAATACTGTTAACTTACGGAATGGAAACAGCCTTTTTTAGATTCAATTCTAAAGAAGAAATTAATAAAGATGAAGTTTTTACGACCACTGTTTTAGCATTAATAGCTACCACGGTGATTTTTATTACCACAGCCTATATATTTGCACAAAAAATAGCCAATTTTATTAGCTATCCAGATAACGCAGAATATGTTATATGGTTTGCATTCATTGTAGGATTAGATGCTATTTCTTCTATTCCATTAGCCAAATTACGCGATCAAAATAGGGCGTCGTATTTCGCTATGGTCAATTTGGTGTCTATTTTCTTAAATGTAGGATTAAATATTTTCTGGATTGGTTACTGTATTCCTGCTTACCATGAAGGAGTTTCTAACATTTTTACCGAGTACTTTTTCACACCTACTATTGGTGTAGGATATGTTTTTATAGCCAATCTTTTTGCTTCTGCGCTTAAGTTTCTATTGCTTTCACCAATTATATTGAAAGTAAAATGGAAAGTTGATTTTGGGCTACTCAAAAGAATGTTGAGTTATGGGTGGCCCATTTTAGTAGGAAGCTTGGCGATAATTGTCAATGAAAATGCAGATAAAATATTAGTAAAATGGTTGTTAAAGGATGAAATTGGAGTAGATGCTGCCACTGCAGAAGCCGGAATTTACGGAGCATGTTATAAAATATCTATCATCATCACCATTTTTATACAGGCATTCAAATATGCAGCTGAGCCCTTTTTCTTTAATCAATCTAAAGAGCAAGATGCTACTAAATCCTACGCTTTGGTGATGAAATACTTTGTAATTGTCTGCTCGTTTATTTTTCTTGGAGTTATGCTTTACATGGATATTATCAAGCACTTTGTCCGAAATGAAGAATATTGGGTAGGCTTAGGTGTAGTTCCTTTTTTATTGTTGGCCAATATCTTTTTAGGAATTTTTTATAACCTTTCTATTTGGTATAAATTAAGCGGAAAAACGCGCTACGGAGCTGCTATTTCATTAATTGGAGCAACCATTACCATTGTATTAAACCTTATTTTAATTCCACGAGTTGGCTATTTGGGTTCTGCTGTTACTACGTTGATTTGTTATGCTACCATGGTCGTGATTTCATATTACTTAGGCCAGAAGTATTTCCCTGTAAACTATCCTGTTAAACGAATCCTTATTTATCTTACAGCAGCCTTATTGCTTTATTTCGGCTCTACTTTTATGTCGATTGATTCTCAGTTCGTTTTATATGGCATTAATCTTCTTTTTTTAGCCGCCTATATTGGGTTAGTAATCATTTTAGAAAAACCTAAAAAAGTTCTAATTTCGTAGAGTATTACTTCGTTTCATACATGAGAAAAATTCTCACAATCCTTCTAACTGAATGAAGATAAAAATTGTAAATCAATCAAAACACGCTTTGCCGGATTATGGGACTGCTGGAGCAGCAGGCGTAGATTTAAGGGCTAACATCGATACTCCTATTACATTAAACCCTTTAGAAAGAACACTCGTTCCCACAGGGCTTTTTATGGAAATACCCGTTGGATATGAAGCACAAGTGAGACCAAGAAGTGGTTTAGCTCTAAAAAAAGGAATCACTGTTCTAAACTCTCCTGGCACTATAGATGCCGATTATAGAGGAGAAATTCGAATAATTTTAGTCAACCTATCTAACGAACCTTTTGTAATAGAAGACGGAGAACGAATAGCTCAAATGGTCATCGCTGCCCATGAACAGGCAGAATGGATTTCGGTAGAAAGCCTAGAAGATACTGAAAGAGGAACAGGCGGATTCGGAAGTACAGGTGTAAAATAAGAAACTCTAAAAGACATTATATGAAGATTATAGTACCAATGGCAGGTATTGGAAAGCGCATGCGACCACATACCTTAACCATACCAAAACCATTATTACCAATAGCAGGAAAACCAATTGTACAACGATTAGTAGAAGACATTGCGAAAGTATGTTCTGAGCCGATTGAAGAAATTGGATTTATTATTGGAGATTTCGGAGCAGAAGTAGAAAAGCATTTAATTTCTGTAGCGGAAAGTTTAGGGGCAAAGGGCCGAATTTTTCATCAAGAGGAAGCATTAGGTACAGCTCATGCTATTTTGTGTGCTAAGGATTTATTAGATGGGAAAGTAGTTGTTGCATTTGCGGATACCTTATTTCGTGCTGACTTTACACTTGAAGACTCTAAAGATGGAATTATTTGGGTGCAAAGTGTAGAAGACCCTAAAGCGTTTGGTGTAGTGAAAGTAGACGATAATAATGTGATTACAGATTTTATCGAAAAGCCACAAGAGTTTGTTTCTGATATGGCCATTATTGGTATTTACTACTTTAAAGATGGTGCTAATCTTAATAAAGAACTTCAATACTTAATTGATAACGATGTCAGAGAAAAAGGTGAGTATCAATTGACTAATGCACTTGAAAGTATGAAGCAAAAAGGCATTCGTTTTTCTCCAGGTAAAGTTGATGAATGGTTAGATTGTGGAAATAAAAATGCGACGGTTTATACCAATCAGCGGTTATTAGAATTTATTAAAGATCAGCACATTGTTTCCCAATCTGCTACGATAAAAAATTCTGTTATCATTGAACCGAGTTACATAGGGGAAAACGCTGTAATTACCAACTCGGTAATAGGGCCTCATGTATCTGTGGGGGATAACACTGTTATTGAAAACTCAATTATTGAAAACTCAATTATTCAAACCAATAGCGATTTAAAAGGGGTAACTTATACTAATTCTATGATCGGTAATTTTACCAGTATCAAGAATGAATTAAACGAGTGTAGCATAGGAGACTATAATGACTTATAACCTTCGATTAATTATTTCTATCATTACTTTATCTATTGTAATGGTGGGATGTATGTCTAATAAGCAGACTTCTAAAGAACCTATTCAAATATCTGTGCTAACAGAAAAGCAACGAATAGCTTTTGAGGAAGAGCTAATAGATGCAAACAAAGAAAAAATGTTGGGTAGTTTAGATGCTGCTCAAAAGGGGTTTCTAAAATGTATCTCTATTGATCCAAATCAAGCAGCTCCTTACTATGAGTTAGCTCAAATTAATGCGGATCAAGGTAATATTAGTTCGGCTTATGAGTATGTTTCGAAGGCTGTTGAGATAAACGCAGATAATTATTGGTACGCTTATTTAAAGGCTAAATTAGCTATAGAGCTTCAGAAAATTGATGAGGCAATCAAGATTTATGAAAGCTTAGCGAAACAGAAGCCAGGAGATATTGAAATGCGTTACGAATTAGCAGGAATGTATCTATTTAAAGGTAATATTAAGGCTGGGTTTGCTGAATTAGATAGAATTGAGGATGAAATGGGTGTTTCTGATCAAATATCAATGCTCAAGCATCAAATTTATTTGAAAGGAGGAGAAGTAGTTAAAGCTGCGGCTGAGGTTAGAAAACTCATTGAGGCTTATCCCGGAAGTATGGAGTATTATAAGACCTTAGCAGATACTTACATGGTAAATGGCAAAGAGCAGGAAGCTATAGCTGTTTATAATGAGATGGAGAGATTAGCTCCAAACGATCCGCAATTGAATTTTGCATTAGCCAATTTCTATCGTCAAAAAGGAGACGAAGCAAAAGCAAAAACATACATCTACCGTGTTTTTGAAAATCCAGAAGCTAATATAGATCAAAAGATAAAAATTTTATTGGACTATTTTGATGCTTCTGATAACAATAAGGTTGCTGAACAAGAGGCTTTTGAGTTATGTGAGCGATTGGTAGATGCTCATCCAGATCAAGCAAAAGCTCATGCGATGTATGCTGATTTTCTTTACAGAGATAAGCAGCTAAATGCAGCAGCAAGACAGTATAGAAAAACACTTGAGTTAGATAGCTCAAGGTACGCTATTTGGAATCAATTAATAGTAGTAGAATCAGAATTAGAGCAATATGAATCTTTAATTAAAACGGCTGATCGAGCATTGGAATTATTTCCTAATCAGCCATTTCCTTATTTTTTTGCCGGCATTGCAAGTATGCAATTGAAGAACAATAGCAAAGCAATTGATTACTTAGAAACAGGAAAGGACTTTGCGTTAGAGAATAAAGTGTTAAAGGCTCAATTTTTTGCAAGTTTGGGTGATGCTTATCATGCTAATAATCTAAAGGATAAATCTTATGAGGCATATGACAAAAGCTTAAAGATAGAACCATCCAATGTTTATGTTTTAAATAATTACAGTTACTACTTGTCTTTGGATAAAGAAAATTTAGATAAGGCAGCAGAAATGGCCTCTTTGACGAATAAAATTGCTCCGAATGAGTCTTCGTTTGAAGATACGTATGGTTGGGTATTATTTCAGCAGGGTAAATACGAAGAAGCAAAGTTGTGGATAGAAAAGGCCTATAACAATGGTGGAAAAACGAGCGGTGTAATTGTAGAGCATTTAGGTGATGTAGCCTCTAAACTCGGTAATAGGGAAGAAGCTGTAACACTTTGGACTAAGGCAAAAGAATTAGGCGTAGAATCTAAAATGATAGATAAAAAGATTAAAGATGGGGTTTATTATGAATAAGAACGTTGCTGCTATATTGACGGGACTGATTATTCTATTAGTTTCATGTAAGGATACGAAGATTACTAGAAAACCACTTGAAGGGAAGAACAAGGAGTTTCTGATGAGTGAATTAAAAAAGAACGAGGTTAACTTTACTACTTTTTCTGCCAAATCTGCTATCTCTGTAGAGAATAATGGGTCTAATAATGCTTTTAAAAGTACAATCAGAATACAAAAGGATAGCGCTATTTGGGTATCTATAACTCCACTTTTTGGTATTGAGTTAGCTAGAGTTTTACTCACTAAAGACTCATTAAAGGTAATTAACCGCATTAATGCTGAGTACTTTATTGGAGACTATGATTATTTTTATAAAAAATACGACGTTGCGTTGGAGTTTGAAACTATTCAAGCACTGTTAATTGGTAATAAAGTCGATTTTGAGGAAGACGAGAAATTAAAGTTTAGTATTGATAATGAGAAGTATTATCTTGGCAATATTAAAAAGCGTAAAGTGGAACGCAAGGATAAAAACATACGGGTTAAAGAATCCGAAGAAGTAGTAAGTTTATGGCTAAATGCTAGTACCTATAAAATTGAAGAGATGTTGATTAGCGATTTAACTGCTTCTCGTTTTGTAAGAGCAAAGTTCTTAGAGCATCAAAAATTTGCTGAAGAATTGATTCCTACTCAATTGACTTACTTTTTAAACGAAACTAAAGACAATAAGGTAACTATAGAGTACTCTAAAATTACCTTAAACCAACCAATATCATTTTCATTTAATATCCCCTCAAAGTATGAGCAGGTTTATTATTAATACTTGTATTTTGATTCTTTGCATTTTTGTGGTAACAACTGCAAAGGGGCAGGGGAAACAGGAGCTTCAGCAAAAAAAGAAAGAGCTGCAGAAGGAAATTGTTTACACCAATAAGTTACTGAATGAAACGGCAGAAAATAAGAAGGCATCTATTAATCAGCTTGTTCAGCTAAATAAAAAGATTGGCGCTCGTGAAGAGCTTATTCAAACTATGAATCAGGAGATTGCTTTAATTGACCAATCAATTGATAGCAATCAGACTGTTTTGGACTCGTTGAGTAAAACGCTGAAAACGCTAAAGGATGAATACGCCAAAATTTTAAGAAGTGCCTACAAAAATAGAAGTGCTTACGATCAGCTAATGTTTGTATTTTCTTCAGAAGATTTCAATCAAGCATTCAAGCGGTTAAAGTATTTACAGCAGTTTACACGATATAGAAAAAGTCAAGTTATTAAAATTGAGTTTACGCAAAGTGAGTTGAACAAACAGTTGGTGGAACTTGAGGCTGTAAAACAAAGTAAAAAGAATTTACTCAGCTCTATTGAAAATGAGTTTCAAAAGCTAGGAAGTGAGAAGTCACAGAAACAGACTGTTGTCAATCAACTGCAAGGAAGAGAAAAAGAATTGAAGAAGGCATTACAAGAGAAAAAGAAGGCTAGTCAGCAATTGGAGAAAGCCATAGAACGTATAATAGCCGAAGAAATTAGAAAAGCTAGAGAAGCGGCAAAGAAAGCTGGTAAAGATTCAAAAGGCTATCCGCTTACGCCTGAAGCTAAAGAGTTGTCGAATTCATTTACAGCAAATCAAGGAAAACTTCCATGGCCTGTATTAGAGGGCTTAATTACCGAAAAGTTTGGAGAACACCCTCACCCTGCTTTGCCTGGAGTAAAGGTGCAAAATAATGGTATTGATATCTCAACGACCAAAGGCTCAGTTATCCGAAGTATTTTTGAAGGAGAAGTCACAGCTGTAATCATTATACCAGGTGGTGGTAAAGGGGTGATGGTCAGACATGGAGAGTACCTATCAGTTTATACTTACTTTCAAGAACTATTTGTGAAAAAAGGGGATAAAGTAAGCACCAAGCAAGATCTCGGAATCGTGGTTACTGATGACGACAAGAAGACCAATTTACATCTAGAAATTTGGAAAAATACAACCAAATTGAACCCTGAATTATGGCTTTTTAGGAAGTAATATATTTAATAAGGGTGAGATTCATGTGTTCAAAAAATTAGAGATTTAATTTACTTTTTTCAGCCTGATGAATAGCTGATGCTGATTAATTATAAGATGTCGTTCCCTTCATTTCGGCTTCACTCAAATAAACTTGGTGTTCACTGTAAATTATCTTCGCGAACTTGTTTTCTAGTCGCTCGGCATTCTCTAATTATAGTTTTTAAAATGATTGCATTTGTTTTAGGCAGCAATTAAAAACCAAATTGGGATTAAACAAATTCTTTTATTTTTTCATGAAGTTGAGTTTTTAAATCAATTTGTGATTCATTGTAATTTTTATAGATTTACAAAAGACAACCAAAAATTAGACAAAAGCCGACTAAAAGGATAAGCAAAGTTAAAATCAAATTGCTGTTTATTATTAACCGATTGGTTACCTGATAGCAGAATAAGCAAAAGGACTGATTAAAAATAGGTATCAAATAAGAGTTACTCATGTTAGTTAGATTTACTTTTTTATGTGTGTCTTTAGTTTTATGGAGTCACTTGGACGCCAGTAATATAAAGTTTCAAAGTTTATCCACGTCAGATGGTCTATCACAAAGCTCTATCAATACTATTTGGCAAGATAATTCCGGGTTTATGTGGTTCGGAACACAAAATGGCTTAAATAAATATGATGGTTATAGATTCGAAAACTTTAGAGTTAATTTACTTGATTCGAATGCAATTGGAGGAAACAATATTGCTGATGTTATCCAATGCACAGATGGATTAATTTGGATAGCAACCGAGTCAGGTATTTCTTCGTATTCACCTAAGAAACGTAAATTTTTAAATTTTTCTTTTGAACATTTAGGCATCAACACAAATGGTATTCGAAAAATTGTTCAGTTAGATAGTAATCATATACTCCTAGTTGATAATCATTATCTTATTAAGTTTAATTTGCAAGATTTTAGCTCAAGTATATTTTGGACTCCTAATGGGCAGAATATAAAAATTCACAATTTAGTAGCATGGAAGGGAACTATATTTGTTGCTGCAGAAAGTGGGTTGTATCGTCTTGAAGAAAAACTAAATACGGTAAATGCCAATTTACTATTGAATAATTACTCCGGCGGGTTTATTGGGTTTGTAAGTAATGATTCTAATTTATATACTTATTCGACTAAGCAGTTATTTAGATTAAATGAAAGCAATGGCTTTACTTATGAATTAGACCTCTTTGCTAAAGAGTATTCATCAACTGCTTTAGCAACTATTTTATATTTCGATAAACGAAATTTTCTATGGATTGGAACGTCTTCCTCAGGTCTATATAAGTATGACCTTAAAAGGAAGGAAAGTATTCGCTATGTCCATTCTTCCAACCTAACTAATTCAATAAACTCTAATACTATACTAAGTATCACCTCAGATGATACCGGAATTCTTTGGGTAGGGACTCGTTTTGGAATTAATAAATTTGATAGTGAGAGACAAAATTTCAACCACTATCAAGTAGTTTCTGGGAATGAAAAGGTAGATAATAGCAATGTTTGGGCGATATATTCAGGCCAATCATCTATTGTTTGGATAGGAGGAAATAATGGTTTAACGCGTTTTAATAGAGTAACTAATAGCATGACTACTTTCGAGCCTAAACTGATAGGATTTCATGAAAGTAACGGGATTTACGCTATTCAGCCTTCCGATAATGGCTTTTTAGTGGGTACCGAAGAAGGGTTCAAGCATTTTGATACGACGACTCATAAGTTTACTTCATATGCACATCCTAAGAATACAGGCCGAACCTACAGTATAGTTAAGATGGATAATGGGGAGTACTTTATTGGTAGTCGTCATGGGTTGTTAAGGCTTGACAATAATAAGAATTTAAGTCATTTTGTAGATATTTCCTTTGATCTAGAGTCAAGTGAAAAGGCCAATATTATTCGATGCATTCAAATAAAAAGCAAAAATGAACTGTGGTTAGGAACGGAGGAGGGTATTGTTTGTTTTCAAACAGAGCGAGTGAATCCATTCAGAAATAGAATTTCATACCCAGCTATACCTGATAATTTCATAACTACTTTATGTGTTGTTGGCAATAATCTTTGGTTTGGAACTACTACATCAGGATTCTATCAGTTGAATTTGTCAAACTTTAATTTATTCGGCATTTCAGAAAACGATGGGTTAGCGAATAATGCGATAAATTGTATTTTAAGTGATAATCAAAATAATTTATGGATTTCAACTAATAAGGGTCTTAGCCGGTATAATATTAATAGTAATTTGATTACTAATTTTAATGAAACTGATGGTCTTCAGAATAATGAGTTTAATTCGAATGCCGGCTTCAAATCTGCACAATCCGAATTGTTTTTTGGAGGTATCGAGGGGTTTAATTTGTTTATTCCAAATGATATAGCAATTAATAGGAATCCCCCTAAGATAACCTTAACGGGCTTTAAATTGTTTAATTCTGCTGTTCCAATTACACCTACCGGTGTACTTCAACAGAGTATTTCATCAACTCAAAAGATTGATTTAACTTATAATCAAAAGGTTATATCTTTTGAGTTTGCTGCTTTACATTATTCTAACCCGAAGAAGAATAAACATGCTTATATGTTAGAAGGGTTCGATGAAGACTGGGTTTATATCGAAAATTCAAGAATTGCAACATACACCAATCTAAATGCTGGGGATTATGTTTTTAAAGTAAAAGGGAGCAACAGTGATGAAATTTGGAGTCAACCTCTTGAAGTTAAACTTACCATTCACCCCCCATTTTGGGAAACTTGGTTGTTTAGGTTGTTTGTTGTAGCAACTATCTTAGGATTAATATTTTGGTATTACAGAAGTAGATTAAAACGTGTTCGACAACAGAAGAAATTGTTAGAATCTCAAGTAAAACTTAGAACAATAGAAATAATTAAGCAAAAAGAAGAAGTTGAGGTTCAAAAGCGATTGGTTGAAGAAGAGAAAGAGAAAACAGAGAAGCTATTATTAAACGTTCTTCCGAGAGAAACTGCAGAAGAATTAAAAAGTCGAGGAAGATCAAAGGCAAGGAGTTATAAAAAAGCAACTGTGATGTTTACCGATTTTAAAGGGTTTACTCAAATCGCTGAAAATTATAAACCCCAAGAATTAGTCGCCAAATTGGACAGCTTTTTTATCAAATTTGATGAGATTACCGAGAAATATGACATTGAGAAAATTAAAACCGTAGGAGACGCATATCTATGCGCAGGAGGTGTTCCTATCAGGAATAAAAGTAATCCTATTGACACCGTTTTAGCAGCCTTACAAATTCAAAAAGTAATGCAGGCAGCAGGCCAGGAGATGAAAGAAAACAATGAGGACCCTTGGGAACTTAGAATAGGGATTCATACCGGGGACTTGATTGCTGGAGTGGTAGGCATTAAACGATTTGCTTATGATATATGGGGGGATACTGTAAACATAGCAAGCAGGTTAGAAACAGCTTGTGAATCTGGGATGATTAATATATCGGGCACAACTTATGATGCTGTAGCAGAGTTCTTTGAATGTGAATACAGAGGGAAAATTCCAGCAAAAAACAAAGGTGAAATAGATATGTACTATGTACATAGAATTAAGCCTGAATTATCTGATAATGAGGATGGGTTAACACCAAATGAAGCGTTTGAGCATTATGTAAATTTAAAACTCTACAGCAACATAAATTACAAGAATGCTGAGAGGTATATCATTAAGCGATTAAATGATGAATTACCCCAAGGGTTGTTTTATCACGGAATCCACCACACGAAGGATGTTTGTGAAAGCGTAGAACGTCTTGCTATTTGGGAGGGTATAAGAGGGGAAGAATTGTACTTGTTAAAAACAGCTGCATTATTTCACGATGCTGGATTCATAGAATCATATGAGAGTAATGAACCAATTGGTGCTCAGATGGCTAAGGTGATGCTACCAAATTTTGGCTATACAGAAGACCAGATAAATATGGTCATTAGACTAATAGAGGCTACAAAGATGCCGCATAATCCCAAAAATCATCTAGAGGAATTGATGTGTGATGCAGATTTAGATTATTTAGGGAGAAGTGATTTTTATCCAAAAGCAGAAACCTTAAAAAAAGAGTTATTTAAATTTGGTAAGCTGAAGTCGGATAAAGATTGGGACTTCTTGCAGGTTAAGTTTTTAACAATGCATCAGTTTTTCACAAAGTCAGCGCAACAAAAAAGAGATCCTGAAAAGCAGAATAGAATTACAGAGTTGAAAGAAGTGTTAAAAAAATATGATGTAGAGGATTAATTTTTTGTTTGAATTAGATTAGTAAAGTTATTCCATCTTAAATTGGAATAATTAACAAAGAAATGTTTCATAATTGAACTGATTTTTATATTATTGTATTCTTAAATCCCGTCTCATCGTAAAAGGTGTATTATGAAAAAAATTCTTGTCATTGCTGCATTTCTTTTACTTGTTTTTAGTTCAGCATTTGCTGATAACTCAGGTAATATTATAGTAGAAGGACATTATCAAGCTAAAAATATTTTTATCAAAAATTCTTTTGGTGGATCCGGAGTAGGATTCTGTGTTTATGAAATTACTGTAAATGGGGAACTTTCTACTGACGAAATAAACTCAAGTGCTTTTGAAATTAATTTTAATAACTTTAATTTCAAAATAGGAGACCCTATTTTAGTTAAAATTAAATATAAAAGTGATTGTGAAATTCAAGTATTAAATCCTGATGTATTAAAACCAAAATCAACATTTATTACCGGAGATATTACGTTTACAAAACAAGGTGTTCTTAATTGGACTGCTTCAAATGAAACTGGGGCATTAGATTACATTGTTGAACAATTTAGATGGAATAAGTGGGTTAAAGTAGGAGAAGTTAGAGGGGATGGATTGCCTGGTCAACATGTATATTCTTTCAAGGTTACCCCTCATTCAGGAACAAATAAAGCTCGAGTTAAGCAAGTAGACTATACAGGTAAACCAAGATTTTCTTCTACCGTCGAGTATAATTCTGATATTGAAGCAATAACTTTAGAGAAAAAAACTAAATTTAAAGATGAAATCTTATTTACAAATGGAGAAACACTTTACGAAGTATATGATAAATATGGGAGTATTGTAAAAAGAGGTTTTGGGGGAAAAGCGAATATTCAAACTTTAGAGAAAGGAACATATTACCTGAGTTACGATAATAAAACAGAAACAATTGCTATTAAGTAATCTAATCAAAATATAAGTCAAAGGCCTTCTTCAGAAATGTAGAGGGCTTTTTTATGAAATTCAATATGAGAAAAATCGAGCACATTGGTATTGCAGTAAAAAATATAGAAGCTTCGGCAAAAGTATATGAGTCATTACTTAATACAGAAATTTATAAAACAGAATCCGTAGAAAGTGAGGGAGTAAAAACTGCTTTTATGCGAATTGGACAGAGTAAAATAGAACTTCTAGAAGCTACTAGTCCTGATAGCCCAATAGCTAAATTTATTGAAAAAAGAGGAGAAGGTACACACCATATAGCCTTTGATGTGGATGATATCGAATTAGAAATAGCTCGTTTGACCAATGAAGGGTTTCAATTGATTCATCAAACGCCTAAAGAAGGTGCCGATAATAAATTAATCGCTTTCTTGCATCCAAAATCTACAGGTGGCCTATTGGTAGAGTTGTGCCAAGAAAAGGCTTAAATCAATCTTTATAATACTGCATTAATACACTTGCAGCCTCTTCTAAAGTAGCGCCAAAAGTAATGATGCCTTCGTCGTGTCCTGCCATAGCCATTATGCGTTTTTCTGCTAATTGCTCTTCGTCAAATAATCGCTTAATCTCCATCCCCATTTCCGTAGTTCCATAAGGAACGTCAGCTTTGGATGTAGGTACTTTGTTGAGCAATTTTTTCCATAACGCCAGATGGTGAACATGGATTACTGCCTTGATCGATTCATCAAATTCATAAATGGCGGCATGCGTCATTGATTCTGATGATGCTTTTAATGGGCCTCTACACCAAACGGAATTACTAGCTAAATCATAATGAGTAACTGAGGTAAAATGCTCATCTTTGATTGGGTATACGTCTCCTGTTTGCGTTCCTGAGATTACAAATTCGTTTCCTACTTCAAACTTCTGGCTAATATTTCCAAACCCAATACCTAATTCAGGATAATTGCCAATCAAGTTTAACTCATGCATTTTATCTCTCCATTGCATTAGATCACTAATGTCGAATTTAAAATCATTGGGTTGTTTTTCCCAATGGAGTTCAAATTTTATATACCCTTCATCAATCATAGCCTATCTTTTTTGTTCAGGAAATTGATTGATTAATCCCTCTTCACTAGCTTCACAGATTCCTCTTTCGGTGATTAATCCGGTTACCAAACGGGCAGGAGTTACATCAAATCCGTAGTTTGCTGCAGGTGTAGTCTCCGGGCAGATAAGTACTGATTCCATTCCATTTTTTCCTTTTCCAAACACGTATTTTACTTCATCTTCTGAGCGCATCTCAATCGGGATTTCTTTCACGCCATCACTAATTTCCCAATCTATAGTTGATGAGGGGAGCGCTACATAAAATGGCACATGATTATCATTGGCTGCCAATGCTTTTAAATAGGTTCCAATCTTATTGGCCACATCTCCGCTTCGGGTTGTTCTATCCGTTCCAACAATTACCATGTCTACTAAGTGATGCTGCATTAAATGCCCACCTGTATTATCGGTAATTAAGGTATGCGGAACACCTTGCTCATTTAATTCAAATGACGTCAAGTTTGCACCTTGGCTACGTGGACGTGTTTCATCTACCCAAACGTGTACTTTTATACCTTTTTTATGAGCTTGATAAATCGGTGATGTAGCTGTTCCCCAATCGATACAAGCCAACCACCCGGCATTGCAATGCGTTAAGATATTTACAACCTCTCCTGGTTTGGTTGCCGCTATTTCTTCAATTATTTGAAGGCCATGCAACCCAATCATTCGACAGGTTTCTACATCATCTTCTACTATTTTATTAGCTCCATCTAACAGTGCCTTAGTAATAGCATCCTTCTCTACTAACCCGGTAATATTTTTGAATTGCTCATTTAGAGCCCATGCAAGATTTATGGCCGTAGGTCTTGTTTCGTTAAGGTAATCTTTACGTTCATTTAAATAGTTAATCAAGTTGGGGCCATTATGCTCTACAGCAGCTAAATAAATCCCGTAGGCAGCCATGGCGCCAATAAGTGGAGCTCCTCTTACAATCATGTCTTTAATAGCGATACCTGCATCAGATGAGGTGGTGATGTCTACAATTTTAACTTCATGTGGAAACAATCGTTGATCAAAGGTTTGAATCAAATTTTTGTTGTCTTTATCTACCCAAATGGTACGTTTATGTTCGCCTTTAATTATCATGTTGTGAAAAGGGTTTCTAATGTTAAGCCACCTGTGAGGTGTATAGTTTTTATTCCTAATTTATTCGCTGTAGCGATGTGTTCTGCGCTATCATCGATAAATAAAGTGTCTGCAGGAATTAGTTTATTCTCGTCCAAAATTAATTGAAATATCTCAGGGTTAGGCTTACGAACTCCCAATTTATAAGAAAGATATACTTTATGAAATAGCGGTTCTAATTCATTTATTTGAAATTCGTCTTTTATATATTTATTGATAACATCGATATGAATTTCATTGGTATTGCTACATAAAAATGTATTCTTAATCTCTTTTTGTTTCTGTAGGATTTCAATTCGTTTTTTAGGGATATCCAACAGCATTTTGTTCCAAATGATTTCTATTTCTTCCATGTTTACCTGTCTCTCTAAAGCTTCATAAATTGTTGTTAGAAATTCGGTTGAATTGACCTTCTCGATTTCATAGTCTTCAAAAATTCCACTAGCTACTAGGCGCGTATATTTTAATTCGAAGTCACCTTTATAGGCCGATTTAAAAGCGTTGACAACGGTTTCTGGAGTAATGTTTATGATTACTGCACCTAAGTCAAAAATGATGTTTTTTGCTTCTTGTATTAGTTGGTTCATGCTATTTTTTCAAACTGCTAAATTAGGAAATGAAATGGCATCGATTGGGTCAATAAGAGCATCAATGTCTAACAAAATGTATTATTTTGGGTGAGCATTATAAACAACATGATTTCTGAAAGGTTAGAGAGCTAAGATGGAGAAGAAAAACACGGAAGGTAAAGATGAATCAATTCGGTCAGGCACAGAGGACTTTTTTGATGCATGGAAGAGAAGATCACGCATAGAAGCACAAGACCCTACAGCCACTATTTTAAAAAAAGTGGGGATTAAAATAGGAGGAATTTTACTGTTTATTCTCTTCAGCCCATTATTGTTGGTTATTTTTTTATTTGTAGTAGCCGTTTCTTTATGATTAGGAGATTATTGCATTATAGTTTTATAATTCCTACTGTTTCTTTTCTCTTACATCAAATTATTCAGAAAATAGCGGGAATTTCAGCTCCTTGGTTCGACAACTATCTCGATCCATTTTGCTTTGGCGCAATTGTTCCACCTCTTTTACTAGAGGAACGAGCTTTCCTATTCAAACGACCTTATTTTACGAAGTTAGAGTTCATTATTTTACTGCTGATCCTTGTACTCTTTTCAGAAATATTGTTGCCGTTTGTATCTTCAAATTTTGTAGCAGATTCGATTGATGCTATTCTGATTTTGATTGGAGGAAGTTGGTTTTTGTGGTTGAGAGTGCAGTAGAATTAGTCATGCAGTTTAAAAAATGGCACCGATTAAATTTATTTAGGAAGCGTTAATTTCTTGATTCGTACAATTGGCCCTGGGCAAAATGCCTGATGACAATTCATACAACTACTAATTAGGCTGGTGTAGGCAAACTCAGCATTTTCCGGTGAAGAATTTATAAGCGTTTCAATTCCTTTTAAGTAAGCAGTTCCCCAAGTTTTAAACTCAGGAGAAGCTGCTTTTGCAGGTTCAGTAGCGTGAGCTGATAGTATCTTTTTATGATCCACCTTTACAGTTACAGCTTCTCCATTTTGAACTTGTTCTTTAATTCGTTCAACATCTGCAAACATTTTACGCATTAATAGGGCCAACTCACTATCTCCATTTGGGTTAAGTGGTTTTGTAACCACTTTTTGCTCTGTTACGACAACCTGATCAGAAACCTCTTGGCAAGCTTGCAAAACAATAACAGTAAAAATAAGAGAGATGAAAATTGGAAGAACTTTATGCATGTGGAGTTATTTTAATTGTAGGGCAGTGAAAAAGGAGTTTATTTTGATAAGCTTGTTTGTTATTAAGGGTTTTACTTCAATTTTGCGTTAGGGATTGTAGCGGCATCCTTTTATGGAGTGCAACGGAATAAAAGATATAGCAAAAAGCCCGACCTTGAGGTAACGCCCAAAAAATTTATGGGGTAATATTCCAGTCAATTTTTTTATCCCAATTGGATCGAATAGTAATTTCACCTTCATAAAGCGCTGCTTTTTCGGGTAACTGCTTCTTACTAAAATCACCTGTATCCCATTTTCCATTTTTATTAGAATCGAAAATTACTTTTAAAGTATAGGTGCCACTATTTAAATTGTTGAAATCAATTGTTTCATTATTGGTTATGATTGAACTAGCTATAAGTTGTTTTGAGGAGTTAGAGAGCTGTATGATTAATGGTATGTCTGCACCTTCCATTACACTGTTTAGGGTAACTGATAAATTACCATAGTCCTTATATTCAGTGGTTTTAAAGTTGGAGTAAATAGTGTCGTTAATTCTTCCAAAAATATCTATAAATGCTCCTGGTAGTGCTACAATTTGATAAGAGCTTGCTTCATTTATCTGCGTACTCAATATGGCTTTTTTTGAATATGGCTCTTTTAGGCTAACGGAGAAATCTGTAATTACAGAATCTATTGTTAATGAAATTTTGGTGGTATCAATTCTGGTTAACGGAGTTGAGAAGACGATTGAGATAGGTTTACTAATCTTGTGATTACCTTGCGGGAATGATTGAATTGATTCAAGTAAGGTGTCTGATTCTGGTAGAGGTAATATAGAAGCTTCAATTGTGTCTATGGGTTGATTGCTGACCAATACCTCAACAAGAAATGAACTGCTATCAGAGCGTGTGAAAAAGAAATCTACTGTATCCTTTACGGGGTATATTTTCTTAAAAAAGTCTGATTTATTTATTTGATTAGTTAGTGGACGAATATCAATGGTGTCGGCAGGTCGATTTAATATAAGTTGTAAGGTATTATTTTTAATGGCTGATTTTTTAAGGTATTGGGGTTGTTTGTCTTCTAAAAATCCAAAGAGTTTTACTCCTAAGGTGTCGCCCGTAACTTTTACTAGATCTTTTTTGAATGCAATTAATTCATTAGCCTGATCAAATTTATAGTTTCGGTTTTTATCTTCCAATGCAAATAAAAGATAAGAACCTTCTTTTATATTCCTAATTAAAAACTCTCCAGAGCTATTTGTTTTAGAAATATATCGAGGTAATTTTAAATAAGGGGTAGAGTCGGCTGGCTCATCATAGAGCATTACTAATACTTCTTTAAGAGGTTCAATGGTGAAAGCGTCTAAGGCAAGGCCGCTTAATTTTAAGGTGTCAATATTTTTTCCAGTTGAAAAAGCATATTGATAATTTGGCAATTCATTTCCTTCGTGATTGTCTTTTATTGCGCTCCCGAAATTAAAGGAGTAAGTCGTGTTTTCGAGTAGCGTATCATTAAGTTGTATAACAATTGTTTTGCCCTTTAGTCTAACATTAGGTTGGTAGTCTAAAGGTGGCGAAATGGTTAATTCTTCTGAAATGTTATTTAGCTGAATGTACTCATCGAAGGTAATTTCTATCTCGTTAGACTTAAATAAAGTGCTTTGATTTTCAGGAAACTCTCTTATTACAACAGGGGGTGTAGTGTCTCTTTCTCCGCCTGTTGGTGATACCACTTGTGCACAGCTAAATAAGATGAGACCAATAATAGGGAATAATAAAAATGACCGTTTAAATTGCATTAAATAACGCTTTCAATTAGTTTAATTACTTCATTAAGATAATGATGATCTGTGCCGTCAAAAGTAGCTAATTCCTCACTATCAATATCAAGTACTAAGGCTACTTCTCCGTTTTTAAATGCAGGAAGTACTATTTCTGACTTAGAGTCAGAGCTACATGCAATGTGTCCGGGAAATTCTTCTACGTTTTCAACAATAATTGTTTCTTGTTTTTCCCAAGCAGCTCCACACACTCCTTTACCTTTTTTAATTCTTGTACAAGCTATTGGCCCTTGGAATGGT
This sequence comes from Vicingaceae bacterium, assembly GCA_028336925.1. Classification (GTDB taxonomy): domain Bacteria; phylum Bacteroidota; class Bacteroidia; order Flavobacteriales_E; family Vicingaceae; genus Acidiluteibacter. The sequence goes on from JAOKVV010000001.1 coordinate 114,550, forward strand.
CCCAGAACTAATTCATCATCTTTCACAAAATAAACACCGACCCATAAAAAATTGAATGCTTGCTTTAGTGCAGCCATCAAGTTGGAGATGTTTGCAATACAATCAGTTTCGCCTGTGATTAAGCCTTTTAATTGCGGGATTAAATCAGCGTATTGTGTTGCTTTGTCTGCTTGTTTATTAATGATTAGTACTTCGCTCATGCATAAATTTTAGTACAAAAGTAATCATAAAGCAACAGCTATAGTAGCTATCGAAACTTTTGTGCCGGGTACTTTTAGGATGGCTGATGCACATGCTTCTAATGTAGATCCAGTTGTTAAAACATCGTCAATCAGTAAGATGTGTTTGTTTTTAATTTTATCTGATTGAATTACTTCAAATACGTTTTCTACATTTTTCCAACGATCATATCGAAGTTTCCTTGTTTGACTCTCTGTTTCAACTACTTTTTTTAAATAGTTACTTTCCCATGGGATCATTAATCTACTTGCCATCCCTTCCGCTATAAAATCAGACTGGTTATACCCCCTTAATTCTTTCTTTTTTGGGTGAATAGGAACAGGAATAATTAGGTCTATATTTGATATAAATTGACTGTCTACTAAATCGTTAGCATACAATACTCCGAGTACATTTCCAATTTCTTTTTTACCTTTATATTTAAAATGGTGCATCATGCTTTGCACTGTGCTACCTTGCTTAAAATAGACATAGGAACAAGCTCTCTCAACGGAAATTTTACCCCAAAAAACACGCTCTGTTAAATTATCACGCTCCAAATGACTGTTTGTTAACGGTAAACTTCCGATACAAGAAATACAGATATACGTTTCTTTTTTTAAGAGTGTTTGGCCACAGCCACTGCAATTTCTTGGAAAGAAAAGGCTATTAAAACCTCTTTTAAAATCACTCAAAATGGTCAAGTTTTTGTTTAACTCAAAATAGAATTACCTTTGATTCTTCGATTAAAATAAATAGTAACTATGGATATTCCATCTAAAGAAAACAATAACAACAAGATAAATAATATTTTAATTCTACTGGTTGTTTTGTTGGCCATTTTTTGTGGTGTTTTGTTGTGGCAATACTTTGAGTTGAGAAATCAAAATTCAAATAAGGGCTCTGAAATAGAAGTATTGAATGATGAGCGTACAGAACTTCAGACAGAATTAGAAGAAATGTTGGTTGATTTTGATTTGATGGAGACGGATAATGATTCTATGAGGGCAGAGCTTACTAACCGTAGGAATGAGATTGAAGATTTGTTATCTAAGGTAAAGGATAAGGACTTTGCTATTTATAAATTACGCAAGGAAACAACAACGCTTCGCACAATAATGAAGGGTTATGTAGTTACGATTGATTCTTTAAATACATTAAATGTTGGACTTAAAGTGGAGAATTCAGAAGTGCGTGAAAGACTTTCTAGCGAACGCAGAACCAATAGGTCGCTTCAAGAAAAAAACGACGGGTTAAGCAGCAAGGTAGCTTTAGCTTCCAGATTGAAGACAACAAATATTACTGCCTTTGGTGTGCGTTTGAAGAGAGATATGACTGGAAAAGAAACTGATCGGGCAAATAAGACGGATAAAATTAGGGTGTGTTTCGATATAGATGAAAATAGGATTACAGCTTCAGGAAGTAAAAACTTATTTATTCGAATTATAGCTCCTGATGGCCAGATACTTTCTAAAGGATTGTCGGATAATTTTAGGGTTGAGTTTGAGGGACAGAAAGGAGTGTTTTCTGATAAGAAAACAATTGACTACACTAATTCTTCAACGAATGTTTGTTTGGATTATGCAAGAGACAGCGAAACAATTGATTTCTTAGCAGGCGTTTACTACATTACTATTTATGCAGAAGATTATGAAATTGGTAACGTGGAATTGGACCTAAAGTAGTTTAGAAAAAAGCTCTCAACTGCATTCCCCCTGTATGAATTGTATTTATATTTTCTGATTTACGGCCACTATAATTAACGCTAAGTTGAAGGACCTTGGATAAGTTTCTTTGAAGGTTTAAACTCCAAGTAGTGTTTCCCCCTGCCTGCAAGCCTTCTAGCATTTCAAACGACAAAGCGCTATTGGAACCGCTGTTGAAGTCAATAGATATGAAACGAATGTCAATGGTAAAGGTTCCTTTTCCAGCTTTACTGTATTGCATTTCGGTTCCTACAGACCTCGTGAATGCTCGTTCTTCTCCTAATCGGTTATTTTTATCGGTATAGGAACCTAATAGGCTAAGACGAAATGCAACACCTGGTTGGTAGCTAATTCTCGGTTCTAGTTCAAGACTTTCGATGTTGAAATTTCTTGCAGGAAATAATTCAGATGTATTTGATTTGTTGTTCCAGGCAACAATACTATTAAAGGTGATGGAATTTGTAGCGTTGTATCGGCTTCTTATTTCTCTATTTTCACTTGACCTACTTTCTACTCCATTCGTTAATAGACTTTTACTCTTATTGGTTTGGTAAAATAGGTCAGTGCCAAATTTTGTTCCTAATCGATTAATATAAAATGTATTGGAAATGGTGGACCCAACTGAAACTAGCGTTGAATCGTCTATAGGTGTAACGAATGGATTATAAATATCTTCATTTCTGCTTGTTTTGCGTTCTGCTCGATAGGCTGTTTTGTTTGATAATTTGGAAATAACCCCTAAAAGGCCTTTTTTGTCATTAAAAAACACCTCAGGTCGAATAAAAATAACCTGATTAAATTGATTGCTATACACTTTTACATACTCGTTTGTAGGGGTAAAAATTCTGATATAATTTGCTTGAAATGAATTGTTTTCTCCTGCTATTTCAAATTCATTAAGTTCTTTTACTCCGTTGTTGTTGTAGTCGTTCCAAAGATATATTCCTTGCCCATCTGCCACCTTTAAATATGAAAACTCACGCTTATTCTCTAAGCCTGAACTAATTTCATAGAAGGTATTCGAGCTTATAAATCCTTTTAATGCTTTAAGGTCATATTCTAACCGACCAATCAAAGTGTTTTCAGGTGTTAATTCTGACAAAGTGGAGTCTACAAGTTTTAACCGTCTGTAGGTTGCTTGCCCTTTTAGTCTGCCTTTTTGGTTTTTTGCTAACAGAAAGAGTAAGCTAAATTCTTCCGCTTTATTAGCTAAATCTAATCGGGTGTCAGTTGGTAAATAGTCAAATCGCTGTGAATAACTAATTTCATAGCTGTTGGTTGATGTGTCTGCAGTTTTAATAAATGCTTTCCACTCTAGTTTATCATTACTAGCCTTGCTAATTCTATTGCTATCGAGTCTAAAATAAGCTTTCTCTTGATCACCGTAAACTCCAATAATAAACTTACTAATCCCTTTAGATATAGTTGTATAATGCCTCAAAAAATATGAATTGGTAACTCCTTCGGTGGTTAAGAGACTTCCATCAGATTTTATTTCAAATCCATTTTTCTTGTACAAACCCCTGTAAGCATGCTTGAGTCCTTGATAGCTATTTTCATTTTTAAAGAAGCTAAAGTTATATACTAGTTGGCCATTATTACCAAACTCTAAGCCTGAATAAGCCGAACCTAATTGCTGACTTCCTTGTAGATTTAGTGAAGAAAGATTCCAGTCACGCTCAAACTCTACATCTCTGTATCGCTCTATTGGGTTAAAGTTTGCTCCACGTTGCTCATAGTGCAGCCCGCCTAAAAATGAAGTATTGCTTTTTCTTTTTTTGTTGATGATAGATTTATGGTCTAACTGGATATCAAAACCGTATCCATTGTCATCTTGGTCATCTTTATTTGAAAATGTATTGAGATCGCGTCTAGTTAGCGCACCTTCTATGTTAATGGTGGTTGTTTTTCCAATAAGATAGGTTGCGCCAATAGTAGCCATTTGTGTTCTCTTAGGACTGATAAGTTGTATGAAAGGAATAAAGTTTCCTTGTTTAACTCCTCCTACCGGAGCTACCCACTTAAAAACACGTCCATTTGCAGCACTTTGAATTCTTACGTAATCTCCCTCTCCTGCAGAAACTTCTGAGAACTGCACTCGAAATTTTGCACTATCAGGATCAATGGAATACACTAGAATATTAGTAAATCCTAAACTATCAATTTGTTTATAAAGTACTTGGTCGTTTTCAAACTCTTCTATTGTATCAATACCTGAAACTAATGCAAGCTCTAAGCTATCTCCTATCGAACTTAATAGTTGTTTATTAGAGCTATTTAACTCCTGCAGTAGGGGTTGATTTTTATTGTCTTGTTCAGAATAAATATTAAAGCGTACGCTCAAATTCTTCTTTTCAAAGGTTTGATTACTATAGACTAATGATCGAGCATAGTTCCTTTCTGCGTATTGAAATTCTGCAATAATTCTTGAATCTTTAGTGATTAATTGATTAGGAGTAAAAGTAACTTCACCTGTATTATAATCAATGATGTAATCGAAGTCTTGGCCTCTTTTCATCAACTGGCCATTCAAAAATATTTTTTCAGTTCCGGAAAGGATAATTATAAAGGTCTCATTTTCTGCACCTCTGAGTCTAAATGGTCCTTGATTTCCCTCTGTCCCGATTCCTCCATTTGGCTGGCCGTTACTGAGTACATTTCTTGCAAATTTACCCCGTGATACAGCTGCACTTATTTCAGATTTTAGCACAGCTCTATCCGTTTCTTTTTTGTCTGTATTCTTGTCAAGAAAAAATTGAGCTTTAATACTTCCTCCTTGTACCTTTTTATCAAAGTTCATAAAGTAGCTATTCGGTCTCTGCATCCGAAAGTCTCCTGCTGTTAGCTCAAATTGATCATTATACAGTTGGATGAATACTTGGTCAAACTCTCGTAATTGTTGTGTATTACCTTCTGCTTGTATCGGAATATTGTCATCACTAATAACAGCTCTAATACTGATATCTTCAGTTAACTTTCCGGATAATTGTAGGTCTAAATTGGAATTTACAGATAGGTTTTGATTGTTGCCAAAAGAGATACCTCGAGATATACTACCACTTTTATTAAGTCCACCAAGGTCAAATTCATTTTCCCGATTTTCGTCTGGTCGAATGCTGTAGAAGTTAGGCAGTCCTGGATCTTCTAATTGTATGTTTTTAATATCTTGATTTTTGTAAACAGCGTTAAAATCAAAATCAATGAAACGATAGGAAATGCTAAGTGTTTGGTTAAATAAGCTACTGTCAAATATAATTAGCTGAGAGGATATGTAATCGATTTTGAATTGAGTATCATTTAGAGGTAATTCCTTAAAAAGTAGAAGTTCGCTATTTGCTGCTATGGATAAGCTGTCTAGCTGTATGCTGTCATTGGTCACTTTTATTTCTTTTTCTACATAGGTAGAAAGCTCTTGTCCTTGGCTTTGTAAACCAACAAATAAGAGAAGTACAGAAATTAGGTGATAAATTTTCAACAGAAGATCCTTTAATGACCGTAAATAAACGGAAAATTAAGCTTTTTAGTGAGTCTGCTGTGGCATTACTTTCTAGTCCAAAAATTAATGCAGAAATTCACAGCTTAAATTCAAAGTGAAAATATATAAGAGATGAAAAGAATTATATCCTATAACGTTAATGGCATTAGAGCAGCAATGAAAAAAGGACTGGTTGATTGGATGGATGCCGCACAGCCCGATGTGATGTGTTTTCAAGAAACAAAGGCAAATGCTGATCAGGTAGAATTAGCTGATTTTGAGAAATTAGGATATAAGACATATTGGTATTCAGCACAGAAAAAAGGATATAGTGGTGTGGCGATTTTTTCAAAAGATGTACCCCTGCATGTAGAATATGGAATGGGAATTGAAAAGTATGATTTTGAAGGGCGTGTAATTCGTGCAGATTATGAAGATTATTCTGTGATCAGTGTTTATATGCCTTCCGGTAGTTCTGGTGATGAGCGACAAGCATTTAAAATGGAGTGGCTAGCCGACTTTAAAAATTACATTGATGAATTGAAAAAGGCGATTCCTAATTTGGTAATCTGTGGAGATTATAATATCTGCCATACTGCAATTGATATACACAATCCTACTCGAAATGGCAATACATCAGGGTTCTTGCCTGAGGAGCGAGAGTGGGTAACGGAATTCATTAACAGCGGATTCATAGATTCTTTTAGAGTTTTTAACCAAGAACCTCATAATTATTCTTGGTGGACTTACCGTGCAGGGGCAAGAGGTAAAAATCTAGGTTGGCGTATTGATTATCATATGGTAAGTAGCACGTTAGAAGAAAAAATGACGCGTGCGGCTATTTTGCCAGAGGCAAAGCACTCTGACCATTGCCCTGTTTTGTTGGAGTTGGATTTTTAAATAGTATCAAGTTATGGCTGTTTAAAACTATTTTTGGGCATAAAATCTGCTATGAATAAAAGGTTAATATTTGTACTGATATAAATTAGTAATTTATGATGAGTAAGAAAATTATTATTCCAATTCTGATGGCTGCCTTTTTTGTAGGGTGTGTTCCGGCAAAAAAGCATGAAGAATTAATGCAACGTAGAACGGCTTGCGAGGAGCAAAGCACCATATTAAAGGAGCAAGTTCGGGAGTTAGAAGAACAAATAACAGAAATTCAATCAAAGTTTGATGACTACGAGCGAAGATTAAAAGGATTGCAAGGAGATACGACTGTTCAAGGGAAATCATTGAGAACGCTAACAAAAAATTATGATAAGCTCAATGAAACTTATGATCTTTTATTAGAAAAAAATAGAGAATTGTTGGCAGGCAATGCCGCTGATAACAAAAGGTTGTTTGGTAACTTACAAGATGCTGAAGGTAAGTTACAGGAGCAAAAGGACGCATTAGACCGATTAAGTTTAAGTTTAAAAGAAAAGGAGAAAAATCTTGAAAAACTAACTTTTGATTTGGAAGATAGAGAGGCGAAAGTAGCTGAATTGCAAAAAATTCTGTCGGATAAAGATTCTATTGTTAATGCGTTAAGAATGAAAGTGCAAGATGCATTACTTGGTTTTGAAAATGAAGGCCTAACAATCGAGAAGAGAAATGGGAAGGTGTATGTTTCATTAGATGAAAGTTTGCTTTATAAATCAGGGAGTTACAGTATAGACCCGAAAGGCCAAGAAGTGTTGAAAAAATTAGCAGTGGTGTTAGAGCAAAATACAGATATCAATATTTTGGTAGAAGGGCACACAGATAATGTTCCTTTAAAGAGTTCAGGCCCTATTTCAGACAACTGGGATTTAAGTGTTAGAAGAGCAACCGCGGTAGTAAAGATTATAACTGAAAACAGCAAAGTAAATCCAAGTAGATTGACAGCTGCAGGTAGAGGAGAGCACGTTCCGATTGCTTCAAATAACACGAAGGAGGGTAGAACCCAAAATAGAAGAACTGAAATTATTTTAACGCCGAAATTAGACGAGCTTTTTGAGATTTTAGGAGAATAACAAGCACTATTTTTTAGTGTATAAAGGCTGAATCATTTTTGAATTCAGCCTTTATTGTAGACTGTTCAGTTGGCCATTTGATCGTTAATGATTAGGCCAAATAATAAAGAGGAGCTAATTATCTGATTTCCTTAAAAAGTTATGGTAAATCTGATTGATCCATTTGGGACCAATTTTTTCTTCCCGATGGGCAGAGGAATCAGGTAGGGTCGGTGTTAAATTTATTCAGCTCAAAAAAATTTAAACGATAAAAAAGATCGTCCAATAGTTTTTTATAAATAGTTAAAACGAATAGTTGAGTAGTTTGAGATCAGAAGAGTAGGCTCGCTCAACAAGTTTTATCATATTTTTAGAGTAGTAATCTTTGTAATTTGAATGACTGCTTGCATGAACATGTTTAATCATTTCTAATTCAATCTCGCTATTGGTTACTATGAAGTCAAACAATTGATTCAATTCTTCATATTTAAACAATCTGTCAATGAGTAAATTGTTTCCTTTGTATAGCCAGTATGTTTGTGGTTTTAAATGAATTTGCTTAAAAGTTCTGCTTGTTTTTAACCATGAAAAAGACTTTAGAACAAACTCTTCAAAGGTGCTGTATGGATCAATATACTTCTTAGCGTCTGCTTGGTCCGACTCATTGTCACCACCGGCTTTCAAAAAATGATAGGCACTTACCAAGCGATCAAATGGGTTTCTTGAAGCTCCAATAAAAAAAGCAGATTTTAATGGATGTACTTTTCTAAATGCAGATAGGTGCATATAATGTGGTGATGTTAAATCATGTCCTAGTATAATCCAATTTGTTTTCATCAATTCATTAACAATTGATCCCCCAGCAGTTCTTGGTACATGTAAAAACCCTTTTTGTAGTTCGCTATCTAATTTGTCCATTCAATTCTAATTTATTTAACATCCAACCTCTTAAAATCTGTTAATTTTATGGATGTATATATGCAAATATATAGCTAGTTTTACAAATCTTTTATCTTTGAAAGGCATTATTAACTTTGATTTAGAAGGTATTTATGTTATTCAACTCCATTGAATTTCTTTATTTCTTTCCACTAGTTGTTGGGCTATATTTTATTCTGCCCTTTCGATTTAGATGGTTATTCTTGTTATTGGCTAGTTATACCTTTTATGGATTAGCAAATGGGTTGTTACTTTTGTTAATCGTCGCATCAACGCTAATTGATTATTTAGCAGGTATTAAAATGGACGATATTGATACAAAAAAAGGTCGAAAACCGTTTGTAATCTTGAGTCTGATAAGTAATTTAGGGATCCTTTGTTTGTTCAAGTATTATAATTTTTTTAATGATTCATTCGCGAATTTATTTCAATTATTAAATATACCCTACCTTATTCCATCCTTGAGTATTGCCTTACCTGTTGGTATTTCTTTTTACACTTTTCAAACAATGAGTTATTCCATTGACGTGTATAAGGGAAAAATCAAAGCAGAGAAACATTTGGGTTATTTCGCTCTCTACGTTACCTATTTTCCTCAATTAGTTGCAGGCCCAATTGAAAAGGCTTCTAATTTATTGCCTCAATTTAAAACAAAACAACACTTTGATTACAAGAGAATAACCGATGGGTTAAAACTAATGACTTGGGGGTTTTTTAAGAAAGTAGTTATAGCTGATCAAATTTCACCTATGATTAAGTACGTGACCGATTCTCCCGAGCAGTTCAATGGTTTCTCAGTACTATTATGTTCATGTTTATTTGTTTATCAGATTTATTGTGATTTTTCTGCATATTCTGATATTGCTATTGGTGGAGCTCAAGTAATGGGTGTAAAACTAATGGAAAACTTTAGGCGACCTTTCTTTGCAAAAAGCTTGTCTGATCTTTGGAGCAGATGGCATATATCCTTGATTAATTGGTTTCAGGAATATATTTTCTTTCCGTTGGGAGGTAGTAAAAAAGGCAGAAGAAAAGCCTACAGGAATGTAATGATCGTTTTTTTAGTTTCAGGATTATGGCATGGAGCAAGCTATAATTTTCTAATATGGGGTTTGTTAAACGGGTTAGTAATCGTTCTAACTTTACGACTAACAAAATTAAAATCAGCAGCCAATAAGAAAGTAGGGAGTTTTATAAATTCAGTTTGGTATAGAAGGTTTTTAAGAGTAAAAACTTATATTATTTTTGCGATACTAGGAATTCTTTTTTATACAAACGACCTTAATTCGGCAAACCTACTTGGGGAATCTCTTTTTCAGGGCTGGACTGATGATATTCGTGGAATATTAATGAACCTCGAAAATGAACGTAGTCATATTCTTTATTTAGGGAAAAGTGCTATACAGTTTATCGCCTTAGTTTTAGCTATATTTATCTTGGAATGGGTACATTATTTTCAAGAATATAACGGCAGTATGCGTGAATTCGTGGCAACTAAACCTGCCTTAGTTAGGTGGTTATTATACATTGGTGTTACTTTGATAATAATGGCTTTCTCTTTCGATCAAGAGATTCCATTCATTTATTTCCAGTTTTAATGAAAAAGCTAATCTATAAAATTCTATTATTTATCTTAATTATCTTTTTGGTAGAGAAACCATTCGGATATTTAGTTTCGCAAGGTATTTTAGAGCGCCAATATGATCAGCGACTTGAAAAGTTGTTTGCTGGAGAAATTCGAAGTGAAGTAATTATATTGGGGTCATCCAGATCATTAAATGGGATCGATGCAGGACAGTTAGGGGAAAAATTGGGGCAAACGATTTATAATTTTGGCTTTTCTGGCTCCAATTTAAATTTTCATGAGAGTCTCTTTAATATTATTTCGAATGTTTACATCCCCAATAAGGTATTGTTAGTTATCGACGATAAAAACGCATTTAAATTAAACGAAAAGGCCATTTATAGAAAAGATAAGTTATATCCATTTATTCAATATGATGCTGTTTTGAAAGAGTTGGCTAACAATTCCAATAAGAATTATTTAGCATCGAAAGTTAGCTGGCTTTATCGTGAAAATCAAAACATATTTGAGTCGTTCAATTTTTACTTAAAAGGTCAGTTAGAACCTGATGAAACAACAAATGTTGACGAATTTGGATTTGTTTCATTATCATCTAAAAAAAGCCATTTAATTAACTCTGTTAATCGAAATTTGAGCTTTGAGTATGATATTTTTGAAGAACAACCAACATATTTAGCATCATTAAAAAAAATTATAAAATCATGTAATCAGTTAGGAGTTAATCTTTACTTAGTTAGATTGCCTTCTATTAACGCTAAATTGGTTGGATATAATAAACGACTTACAGACTTAGTTGGGGGGAATATACCTATTTTAGACTTTTCAAATGAGCTTCAAGATGAGAGATATCATTTTGACAATGGTCACCTTAATTCTAAAGGAGCTAAAGCCATGGCAAACTTAATTTCGCAATCTATTACAAAATGATTTTTAGTTCCTTACTTTTTCTGTTCTCTTTTTTGCCATTCGTATTGATTGGTAATTATTTGTGGAGAAATATTAAATGGCAAAACACCTTTCTATTTATTGCTTCGCTTTATTTTTATGCATGGGGAGAAAGGGAGAAAGTATTTGTAATGCTGGGATCTATTTTGGTTAATTTCTTAGTTGGGAAGTGGATAGAAAAGAAGGAGGGTAGAGGCAGGACAGTGGCCTTAACAGTTGGAGTTGTTGTCAATTTGGGTGTTCTTGTTTATTTTAAATATTCTCGGTTCTTTATTGAAAATATTAACCAACTCTTAGATGTATTTAATATTCCGATAATAGAAGGTTTAAAATATGAACGATTACCTCTAGGCATCTCTTTTTATACTTTCCAGAGCATGTCTTATTTAGTTGATGTGTACCGAAAAGAGGTGAAAGCTCAGCGCAACTTTCTAAACCTCGGGCTCTACGTTGCTCTTTTCCCGCAATTGGTAGCGGGGCCAATTGTCAGGTATAATGAGATTGCAGCTCAATTAATCAAAAGAACTCAAAGTTTAAGTAAGTTCAATGAGGGTATTAAAAGGGTTATAATTGGTTTGGGTAAAAAGATGTTATTGGCCAACCCAATGGCATACGTCGCCGATGAAATATATATGCTTCCGGTTGATGACATTACCACACCAATGGCTTGGATGGCGGCAATAGCCTATTCTTTGCAAATTTATTTCGACTTTTCTGGATACTCCGATATGGCAATAGGTCTAGGTAAAATGTTTGGATTTGATCTCGCTGAAAACTTTAATTTCCCATATATCGCTAAATCTATAAGAGAATTTTGGACAAGGTGGCATATTTCACTATCCATATGGTTTAGAGACTATTTATATATACCACTTGGAGGAAGCAGAGGGTCCACCCTCTTCACCATGCGTAACCTGCTTATAGTGTTTTTTATAACAGGGCTATGGCATGGCGCAAGTTGGAGTTTTATTGGATGGGGATTGTTTCATGGTTTCTTCATCTTGATTGAGCGGGTCGGTTTTGATAAAATACTAAAACGAATTCCATTTATTTTTCAGCACATTTACTTATTACTAGTCGTTATCTTTGGGTGGGTGTTTTTTAGAATTGAAAATTGGGGAGATGCAATTTTCTTACAGAAAACAATGTTAGGGTTGAACAGGATTGATAGTCTTTCTAATTTAAAAATTATTATGAATAATTATTATTGGATGGTCTTTATTTTGGCTATTATTTTTTGTTTTCCATTGTTGAAATATAAAAATGTCCATGAGAAAATTAAACGGGTTAAGTTGATAGAAGTGTTGGGGTTATTATTAATATTCTTGCTATCCATTGTTGAAATGGCTAGTAATACATATAGTCCATTCATATATTTTAGGTTTTAGTAAATGGTTAGAGAGTGGTTAAATAAAGTTGTTTTCTTATTTCTAGTATTTTGGCTATGCTTTTCATCGATTTATTACCTTGCAAAGGAAATAATGATAGCCGGCAAATCGCTTGAGTATGTTATTGAGATTAATGCTTCGGCATCTATTCCGCTACAATATTCATTAAATATAGCCCCTGGCCAAATTGGAGCTAAAATTTCTGAAATTCAACTTAAGAAAGGGTCTAACCAATTGCGCATTCCACGGCCATTAAGAAAAGAAGTAATTTCTATTAATTTTTTGTCTACTCAACCTGTAGAGTTAGGTCTTTCAGAAATAAAAATGGATGCTTTTTTTGAGCCAATTATTATTAATGGAGCTGAAATGTTGTCCTCAGTTAAGCTTTCATATTCAGATCTTAGTAATTCTGAATCTCCTAATTTAGTGGATGGGACAGTTCAAGTTTCTCTAAGCAAAAACTTAAATACAATTTCAATTAAGAAGAAAGTTGTTCATTCAATAGATAATCAATTGATCTATTGGCCAAGGGTCCTCGCTTTTGTTTTATCGTTCGTTTTTCTCATACTCTTTTCTGTTTTTAGTAGCAGATTTCAAAAAGTAAATTATCAGCTAAATTTCTTTTTGCTGTTTATGGTACTTATTTCTACGCCAATTATAACATCTAAGGATAATCGTTCTAGAGAAAACAGAGAGTTGGCTCCATTTCCAAATTTAGATCAGAATATATGGAAAATTCCAAGAGAGTTTAACAAGTATTATAACGATCATTTCCCATTTAGGAATGAATTAAGGTATATTGGTAACGCTATTAAGTACCGCATATTCAACATTAGTCCCAAACCCGATGCAGTTAGAATAGGAAAAGAAGGGTGGCTTTTTAACTCTGCAAAGGATGTCGTTGTATTGAATCAAGGGTTTGATTTATATTCTAAAGAAGAACTGGAAACAATAAAAAATAATTTGGAAGCCAAATCCGGATTATTGGAAAAGCATGGAATAACCTACTATTTGACTATTCCCCCAATGAAACATCGGGTTTATAAGGAGTATTTGCCTGAAAGTATCAAGCAATTAGGTGAAACTACGAAGTGGGAACAACTAATGAATTACCTAAAGGAGCATTCTTCAGTGAGACTGATTGACCCTTATGCTACATTAATTGGCTTAAAAAAGAAACATGTTGTTTATTACCAAACAGATACCCATTGGAATAAGTTGGGTGCTTTTTATGCTTATCAGTTAATTATAGACCGAATTCGTATGGATTTTCCAAATCTCTCACCTACTTTGCAGATAGACGATTTTGTAGTTGAAATGAAAGTGGACTCTACAGGAGATTTAGTGGGGGTGATTGATATGAAAAATACCTTTGCTAGAGATGCTTATTATTTAACCTCTAAAGATACTGCCCAAAAAGTGGTTTTAAAAGTTGGTTCTAAAATGGAAGGTGAGTCAAGCTATGTGTATTATGAACATATTGATAAGAATCAACCAAAACTGCTTCTTTATAGAGATTCATTTAGCGAATACCTCAGAGAACATCTTGCCGAGCATTTTAGTGTTTCAGGTATCGTCTGGGGGCATCAACTAAATGATAAAAGAATTCTTAAGGATAAGCCAGATATCCTGGTTCAAGAGCTTATGGAGCGTTTTATTGATAAATTACTATTACCATAATTATAATATTACATCCGGCTCAAAGTGCGTGGTGGTCAATGATAAGTTGGGGTTGTAAAAAGGATCATTGTCAATGTATTGCTGCCACTTTGATTTAAAATATTTTACCTCAGCTACGTGCTTTTTATAGCTTTCTTTGGTCGCATAAGGATGACCTCTTGTCAGTGACTCGTAATGATAAAGAACTACATCAGGGTTGAACAGGTTGAAATATCCATTTGCTATTAGCTTTAAGCAAAAGTCAACATCATTATACTCCACTGCAAGTTGCTCATCGAAGCCGCCTACAGCTTCATATTTACTTTTTCCTACCATCAGGCAAGCAGCGGTAACGGCACTGTAATTAGTGACAGAAGTCAGGTAATAGAATTGTCCTGGATCGTCTTTGCCAGCACCAATAAAGGTATGTCCTGCAACTCCTCCTATTCCCATTACTACACCTCCATGTTGCACAGTATCGTTCGGATATAGAAGCTTCACACCAACAGCACCAACATCTTTTCTTTGCGCATGGTGCAGCATTTGCTCTATCCAATCTGCATGTAAGACCTCTGTGTCATTGTTTAGCAGTAAAATAAACTCACCACTTGCTTTAGCGACACCATCATTCATTAATCTAGAATAGTTAAATGGATAAGGGCAATCAAGTAATCGAAACTGATCGCCGTAAGCCGCTTGCCACTTTTTTATACATTCAAAAAGTGCCTCTTCTGTACTATTGTTGTTGATTAATACAATTTCAAAATTTTTGTATAACGTGCGTTCGAATATTGAATTGATACAGGTTGTTAGTACCGCTGCATTGTTATATGTAGGGATAATAATACTAACTTTTGGCTCCGACTTTAGTGCATACTGAATACGATAAAACCCTGGCTTTCCTTTCTGTAGGGTAGCTTTAGCATCTATACCTCTTCTTTGAAACGTCTCATCTAGCGCTTTTACACCGCTTAAAAAAGCATAATGTTTTGCATCTTCATTCATGGCAGTTGATTGCTCATGCATCCTCCAATGGTATAAGATTTTGGGTATTCGCTTGATGCAAGTTGCTTTTTCAGTTGCTCGTAGTAAAAGATCATAGTCTTGGCTACCTTCGAAACCTAGTCTAAATCCATCAATTTGATCAATAATTGATTTCTTAAGCCCTACAAAATGTCCTAAGTAATTTCTAGATAAAAAGGTGTCAGGACTCCATTGAGGCTTAAAATTTGGCTGTACAAAACGGCCTTTGTTGGTAATCTTATCTTCATCAGAATATAGGATATCTGCTAAGGGCTCTTCATTTATTGATACCGCAAATTGATAAATTGCGTCTTTCGTCAGCAAATCATCATGATCCATAAAACAGACATAGTCCCCGGTGGCCATCGATAATGCGGAATTACTATTGGCTGATATATGCCCGTTAGTAGTTCTGTAATGGATCTTAATTTTTTGGTTTTTTTCTAGCTCTTTTAAGTAGCTAATTAATTCATCGTTGGATGAGCAGTCGTCTGAAATACACAGTTCCCAATTCGTGTATACCTGTGTTAGTACTGAATCTATAGCTTGCTTGAAATAGGATATGTTGGGTTCATAAACAGGTAGAATAATAGAAAATAATGGCTGACTTTTTAATTCTTCTACATTGGCTGCATATGCCTCAAAGTCCTTTTTCTTTGGCATGTTTTTCTTTCTCCATTTGGCGTAAACCAAATCTTCTGTCTGCGGACCACCAAAGTACTTTCTCCAAACATACCGCAGAACTTTACCTGCAAAACGAACCATTTTTTTAAACCCGTCAATTGAAAAGAAAAAAACCATGAACCTGTGAAAGCTCCATTTTTCTTGGCTTTGCATAAAAGTCTGACGACCGATGACTTCTCTTATTTTTCCTATTAGTCCCACTGTAGTAATCGATTTAATCTCCTATTATTTTCCCTTCTTTTTAGCCATCTCTAATTCATACAAATCGGAGATTTCTTCAATAGGGCCAACTTTTAAGACTTTCCCATCTTTAATAAAACAAGCTCTTTTGCAGATACTTCTAATATCTTCTAAATGGTGTGAAACATAAATAATGGTACTACCATTTTTTCGGATTTCTTCTATTCTCTTTGCGCATTTTTGCTTAAACCCAAGGTCCCCAACTGTTAATGCTTCATCAACAATTAAGATTTCTGGGTCTTTGGCCACAGTGATTGAAAAAGCCAATCTAGCCAACATCCCCTGAGAGTATCGTTTTACTTGGGAGTTGATGTCATAATCGTTGAGCTCTGAGAACTCAATAATTGCATTTAAGGAATCTTTAATTTCTTTTTGGGTTAGTCCCATAAGGGTACCCAATAGCTTTATGTTTTCTAAACCGGTGAGCTCAGGTTCTAAACCAACCCCTAATGCCATCATTGGAGCCACTTTACCATTTACGGAGAGGGTTCCTTTGTTTGGCTTCATGATTCCGGAAATAGCCCTTAAGAACGTACTCTTTCCGGAGCCATTTCGTCCCATTATTCCAAAACACTCTCCCTTGTATATTTTTAAGTTAAGGTCATTTAAAACTTCTTTGTTTTCAAACAACTTCTTGATTCCCATTGTAAGTAGGAAATCCTTAAAATTATTGATTCCATGTTTGGTAACTAAAAAACCAACTGAAAGATCTTTCGCCTCAATGATTACTTCTCGATTTGTAATTGTTTCCTCCATTGATTAATAATTTGAAATGAATCCCTTTTCTAGTTTTTTAAATACCAATATGCCTGCACCAAAAAATACTGCTGTAATACCAGTAATTATTCCCCAAGACTGTAAACTAGGCACTTCGTTATAATACAATATGGTTCGGAATATGTCCATAAAGTGATACAACGGGTTTAATTTAATGAGTAGTTGAAACTGACCTGGAACCAAACTAGTAGAATAAGCGATCGGTGTAAAATAAAACAATGCCGGAGTAAGAGAGGTATAAAGCAATCCAACATCTCTAAAGTAAACGTTAAAAGCGCAAACAAAAAGTCCGATACCTAATGTAAATAACGAAAAGAGTAGTATTACAATAAAGATGAGCAACGTTTCGAAGCCTATAGAGGCATCAAATAAGACCATCAGTATTCCAAATGGAATAAATGAAAAGAGTAGGTTTATGATTGAAGTTGCGACTTCAGAAATTGGCAAAGCAATGGTCTCTACTTTTATTGACTTCAATACTCCTCGGCTGTTAATCACGGAATTAATTGCTGTGGTAGTAGCATTGCTATAAAAGTTCCAAAAAATAAGCCCCGTTAATGCATAGAGCGGATAGTTCTCCACATCAGGGAAAGCATTACTAAAAATGAAGGTGAAAATAGCTAGGTAGAGGAGTGGGGTCAATAAACTCCACATAAATCCAAGAATAGAATTTTTATACCGCAATTTTAGGTTCTTAAGGGAAAGAATCCAAACTAGGTTAAAGAAATAAAAAATTGAAGTGGGGAGTGATTTTTTTAAATTGTTCAAGGGTGAAAATTGAAAATGATGGTAAAGTTATTGATTATCTAAAGATTCCAGAAATATGTTTTCGTTCATCTTGGTTTTCGATAATTGATTTTTAAACCATAAATAATTAGAAATATATAAGCAATTGAATACAACGAAGAATACAATCCCGTGTTGCCTGTTAAGTATGTTTTCGGTTACAAAACAAATAAGCATAAATAGTTTAAAGAATAAAAAACTCGAATAATTAAACGCATCTAATCCAAAAAAGGGGAAAAGAAGTATAATAATAAAAAGAATAAACCCCAATATACCTAACGATAGAATTACATCAAAATACTGATTATGAGAATTATAATTTCTATTTGATAATTCTTTATTACCATAGGTATCATAACAATTATTTAGCTCTTTTTGAACATTATCCAAACCAACACCACCGAGCCAGTTGTCTGAAATTATTAATTTTGAGCAGCTAAGTATGCTTTTTCGTAAGTTTGATGAGTTCACCGAATTTGTTTTTTCATTAATCGCCTCAGATTCGATCACCTCTTTAAATCGATTCCCAATAGATGGTATTAAAGCAATAGAAGCTATACTTACTATCGCAGCAATAAGCATTGAAAATAATCCTTTTTTCCAGTTTTTTAGTGTGGCCACAGCAACTAAGCTGAAAACAAAAGCTAATAATGGAGCTCTTGCTACCATTAGTATACAAATCGTTGATAATAAAATAATAGCGAATATTTTGAATGCTATAATTATCCTTCGATTTGTCGTAATTAGCTCTATTCCCTGCGTTGTTGCTACTAAATAGATGGAAAATAAATAATAGATGCTGAGGTAGGTAGGATGAATACCTAAGGTGTTTTCCATGAAAGTTCTAATTGCATATGTAAACTCTTCAGGTTTAAGGGAATTCCATTGGTTTAATAACGCAGGGACTAGTTTGGATATCAAATAGGTGGCAGAACACAAGCATGCTACCTGAAAGGATAAAAAGATAAGCTGAAGTTCTTTTTTTGAAATTTGTTTTTTTCTTAAAAGGAGTGCCGACGGAACTACTAGAAACGAGGCTTTAATCTCCAAGGCTTTAGATGCCTCTTTTGAGAAGTCCGAAAATAAATAAAATACCAAATAAACAATAAACAGGGAAGTAATTAATAGTGTCCACTTTAGATTTATCCTAAATGAAAAATTAGGATGCTGAAAGTGATCATAAATTGAAGACAAAAACCAAAATCCAATGAAATAAGGTGTTGCCTTCCTAGAAAAAACAAGCATAATTACTAAGAGGCAACTAAATAGTAGAAATATATTTTGTTTTAAAAATGACTTGACAAGCACTGCTCTACAACTTTGGTGAATTCTTTTGCAAATCTCTTATTATTAAATGAACTTGCATATTTATGTATTTCTTGAGCAGTCCACAAGGTTGCTTTTTCAAACTTTTCTATTGCTTCAATAATAGCTTCAGGTGTTTGCTCATGAAAATAAATAGCTGTATTATTTTCAATTGTTGTCTCTAAAACTCCACCTTTTGCATAACCAATGATAGGAGTACCACATGCTTGGGCTTCTACAGGAGCAATTCCAAAATCTTCAAACGAAGAATTAATGAAGGCTTTTGCTTTACCAATTACTGACGCGAAATCGGCTTCCTCTAAAAATCCCAGCATCTCAATGTTTGGGGAGCCTTTTGCCAATTGACGTAATTTGAGATATTCTGGTCCATCCCCAATAATCTTTAATCGCTTGTTGGGCAATTTTTTAAATGCAAGTATTGCTAATTCTACTTTTTTGTAAGGCACTAACCTAGATGCAGATACATAATAATCTTCTTTCAAGTTAACCAATGGGAATTTATCGGTAAATAGCGGAGGGTAAACGACAGTAGATTCTCTGCGGTAAACTTTTTTAATCCTTTTAGCAATATTATTTGAGTTAGCAATAAAAGCATCTACTCGATTGCTTGATATGACATCCCATTGTCTTAGTTTGCTGATATAATGACGCATGAAATAGGCTATTGGAAAGTTAGACCATTTCGATTTCGGAATATAGCTAAAGTATAAATCCCATAAATACCTCATGGGGCTATGGCAATAGCAGACATGTACCTGATTTGAATGAGTAAGAACACCTTTAGCTACAGCATATGAAGACGATATAATTAAATCATAATTTGTTAAGTTTATTTGCTCAATGGCATAGGGGAACCATGGCAAGTAGTATCGGTAATATTTTTTTGCAAATGGGAATTTTTGAATAATTGAAGTCGTACTTTTCTTGCCTTTTAATATAGTGATTCGATCAGAATCAGATAGAAAATCAATTAAGCTAAAAACATCAGCTTCGGGATATAAGTTAATAATTTCGCGACAAACCTTTTCAGCTCCACCGTCTACGGTAAACCAATCATGTACTATCGCTACTTTTAATTTTCTATTCATACTTTTTTATTAGATAAAAACAATCTAAGCCAATTCATTAACCTTTTTAGAAACAATTTTTGCTGCATTCCAATAGGAGTATTTGGTATTTAGCTCAGCAACTTTTTCCCTTGAAAGTATCTTATGTTGATTATTTACAACACTTTCCATTGCATTTTTAATATCTGTAATATCGTTCGGATCTACAAATGTAGCTGCATCCTCGTATAATTCCTTAAAAACCTCAATGTTTGAAAGTATAATGGGACAATTAGAGTTTAATGCTTCAAGTGGAGGAATGCCGAACCCTTCATAGAAAGAAGGATAAATCAACGCTTTGGCCCCTTTGTATAACTCGCACAACTGATTATCATCAATATCTGTATGATAACTTATATTAAACATATAATCTTGATCATCTATGTTTACTGAGTTGAAATTTCCTTCTGACCGACCGATTACTCGTAAATCAAAATCGCTGTTGTTAAGTAATTTCATAGCAGAAAGGACATTCTTAAGGTTTTTTCTAGGGTTTTTCCCACCAATTGCTAAAAAGTAGGGTCGGTCGATTTTTTGTATTTCAGACCGATTTGAATTTTGAAAAATCAATGGCAACCCATTGTAAACTACATGAATATTTTTTGATTCTTGGAAGAAGTATTTTTGAATATCTAACTTAACGGTATTGCTAACAGTTAAAATCATCTTAGCTTTTCTTATTGTTTTTGGAATAAGGAAGTTATAGAAAGTTTTGAAAGCAAATGAGAACCACTCAGGATGTTTTATAAAGGCTAGGTCGTGAAGTGTAACTACGGAATTGCTATAAAATAAAGGGGAAGTGTTACATAAATTAAGTAATACCGGACTCTCTATTGTTTTGAGGTATTTGGGTAATTCAATTTGCTCCCATAAGTGTCCGTCTAGCTTACCGATTTGAGTATTGTTAAATTTTTGAGAAAGCGATGTATGTAAAATGTTCTTTGGGGAAAGAAGTTTAATGTCAAAATCTTGTTTTATTAACTCCTCGCATAATTCAATAGCAAATCGCTGCACACCTGTTATAGGTTGCGTTAAAAAGCGTGCGTTTACATATATTGCTTTGCTCATTTAGTTAATAACTTTCTCAGAATCAAAAAGTAATTTTTGTTTTTCAATTATTACGTTTTGCAATATACGGATATGTTTTTTGGGTAAAAATAAATAGTAAGTTTTCTACAAACTTCCAGTTCTACCGCCATCTACAGGAATATTGATTCCATTGATATAACTAGCTGCTGGTGATGCCAAAAATGCTGCTGCATTAGCTACTTCTTCAGGCTGAGCTACTCTATTCATCGGCACCTGAGCTTCCATTCCTTTCATAACATCTGCTTCTGCTTTTCCAGTTTTTGAAGCTTTGTTGCTTACTATCTGACTTAAGCGCTCCGTAGCCGTTGCTCCTGGTAGTACATTATTTACTGTAATGCCATATTTACCCAACTCATTTGCCAATGTTTTAGACCAATTGCCAACTGCTCCTCTAACGGTATTTGAAACGCCTAATCCTGTCAAAGGAATTTTAACTGAGGTAGAAATAATATTGATGATTCTACCATAACCTGAATCAATCATGCCTTGCTTTACCGCTGTGGCTAAGATGTGGTTATTGATAAGGTGCATAGAGAATGCAGCTTCAAATTCATCTGTTGTTGCATTTTCAATAGGTCCTGCAGGTGGGCCACCTGTATTATTTATTAGAATATTAACCGTTTTTCCACCGGATAAATAGTTTTCTACCGCTTGTTTTACTTGAGCTGTTTGGCTAAAATCAGCTACAATATATTCATGTTTTTGGTTCTTGCTTGTTGGCAATTCAGAAAGAACCGTTTTTAGTTTATCTTCATTCCTAGCTAGTAATGTGATGCTTGCACCCATATCTGCTAATTCCATAGCGATGGCTTTACCAATGCCTGCTGTGCTTCCGCTTACTAATGCTCTTCTGTTAGTTAAATCTAAATTCATATTCTTTCTGGGTTTTAGAAGCGGCTAAATTAATTAAACTAAACAGCATTCTCGAAAGTTGTGTCTAGCTTTGTAGCATCGACAAAACTTATTATCTTAGATCGCTCAATTAAAACAGCATTATATGGCTATCAGACGACCCTTTAATTTACAAAAATGGATAGACGAACATCGTCATTTATTAAAGCCACCTGTGGGCAATAAATTAGTGTATGAAGATGCTGAGTTTATTGTAATGGTAGTTGGTGGGCCTAATGCCCGCAAAGATTATCACTGGGAAGAGGGAGAAGAGTTTTTCTATCAATTAGAAGGTGATATCATTGTAAAAATTCAAGAGAACGGCAAAGCGGTAGAAGTTCCCATTAAAGAAGGAGAGATTTTCTTATTACCTGCTCGTGTTCCTCATTCTCCAATTAGATCTGAAAGTTCTATCGGTTTAGTAATCGAGCGAAAGCGTATAAATGGAGAAAAGGATGGACTGCTTTGGTTTTGTGATAATTGCAATACTAAGTTGTTTGATGATTATTTTGTATTAAACAGTATTGAGAAAGATTTCATTCCTGTATTTCGTCAGTTTTATGGGTCAGAAGAATTAAGAACCTGCAAAGAATGTGGGACAGTAATGGAAGTAGACGAAAGGTTCGTATAAGTTATGGCAGAATTGCTCACGATAGATATTCACACACATATTTTACCTGAAAATATCCCCAATTTTCGAGAGAAGTTTGGATACGGAGGGTTTATACATTTAGATCATCATAAGCCATGCTGTGCTCGTATGATGATGGATAATAAGTTTTTTAGAGAAATCGAAGACAATTGTTGGTCGGCGGAAGCCAGAATAAAAGAATGTGGCCACCAGCATGTAGATGTTCAAGTTTTATCTACTGTTCCGGTCATGTTTAGTTATTGGGCAAAACCTTATGATTGCTTGGAAGTGTCTAAGTTTTTGAATGATCATATCGCAGATATTGTAGTGCGATATCCAAAGCGGTTTATAGGCTTAGGAACAGTTCCCATGCAAGATGCTGAGCTAGCAATTGAAGAATTGAAGCGATGTAAAGCAATAGGGTTAAAAGGTATTCAAATAGGCAGTCATGTAAATGATTGGAACTTAAGTTCCCCTGAATTATTCCCAATTTTTGAAGCAGCACAAGATTTGGATATGTCCATATTTGTGCATCCGTGGGATATGATGGGAAAGGAGAAAATGGAGCGTTATTGGTTACCTTGGTTAGTGGGAATGCCGGCAGAAACTTCATTGGCTATTTGTTCTATGATTTTTGGTGGTGTTTTTGAGAAATTACCAAAACTTAAAGTTGCTTTTGCCCATGGAGGCGGATCTTTTCCAGCAACCATTGGTAGGGTGGAGCACGGGTTTAATGTTCGACCTGATTTATGTGCTATTGACAACAACGTAAATCCTCGAGATTATTTGGGGAAATTCTACATTGATTCTTTGGTGCATGATCCGAATGCCTTAGATTTTGTGATAAAGACTATGGGAGAAGATTTTGTAGCTTTAGGAACAGACTATCCTTTTCCTTTGGGAGAATTAGAGCCAGGTAAACTGATAAAGGGAATGCCATATTCCGAAAAGTTAAAGAGCAAGTTATTAGCCGACAATGCATTAAATTGGCTAGGGATGAATAAAACCCAATTTTTATAAAACAATTTAACGCCTGTGAGAGATCACGGGCGTTTTTTATTTAGAATTTAAGATTCGGTAGGATAGTATTTAATCTTAAATTTGCACCTCATATTTTTTAAGGTGCTTAAAAGCAATTTTAATGAGTGATTCAATCAAACATGAGTGCGGTATAGCCCTCGTCCGACTACTTAAACCTCTTGATTATTATCTAGAGAAATACGGAACAGCTACCTACGGAATCAATAAATTGTATCTTTTGATGGAGAAACAGCACAACCGCGGCCAAGATGGTGCTGGTGTTGCCAACATTAAATTCGACATGAACCCTGGAGAGCGCTACATCAGTAGACATCGATCAAACAGTAGCAAACCAATTCAAGATGTTTTTGATAAAATCAATGGAGCAATTCAAGATGTTTATGAAAAAAATCCAGAATTACTCAAAGATACCGAGTGGTTAAAAAAGAATGTGGGTTTCACAGGAGAGCTGTTTTTAGGGCATTTACGTTACGGAACTTTTGGTAGAAATAGCATTGAAAATTGTCACCCATTTTTGCGTCAGAATAACTGGATGACTAGAAATCTTGTAGTTGCCGGCAATTTTAACTTGACCAACGTAGACGAGTTGTTTGACTTGTTAGTTAATATTGGTCAGCACCCAAAAGAAATGTCTGATACAGTTACTGTTTTAGAGAAAATTGGGCACTTCTTAGATGAAGAAAACAATAAATTATTCAAAGAATATAAAGCATTAGGCTTCTCAAATGAAGAAATTTCGTACCGAATTGCTAAAAAATTAGATATCCAAAGTATTTTAAAAAATGCGGCTATTCAGTGGGATGGTGGATATGCAATGGCTGGATTAATGGGACATGGCGATGCTTTTGTCTTGAGAGATCCATCAGGTATTCGTCCGGCACATTATTACCAAGATGATGAGGTAGTAGTGGTTACTTCTGAGCGACCTGTTATTCAAACTGCTTTTAATGTTCCTTTGGAATCAATCAAAGAAATAAAGCCTGGGTATGCGCTAATCATAAAAAAGGATGGGACTGTTTCTGAGCAATTAGTTCGGGAGCCTCTTGAAGAGAAGCAATGTTCCTTTGAGCGTATTTATTTCTCTAGAGGAAGTGATGCGGACATTTACAAAGAGCGAAAAGAATTAGGCCGTTCTATTACACCAGAAGTGCTGAAAAGCATTAATTACGATGTAGATAATAGTGTTTTTTCTTTCATTCCAAATACGGCTGAAACTGCTTTTTACGGAATGGTAAAGGGGATGGAAGACTACATCAATGAAAATAAGCTCAAAGAAATTAGAGCGCTAGGACCTGATGCAACTGATGAGCAATTAACAGAAGTGCTTTCAAAAAGAGCGAGGGCTGAAAAAATTGCGATTAAAGATGCAAAACTTCGAACGTTTATTACGCAAGATAGCGGCAGAGATGATTTAGTAGCGCATGTTTATGATGTTACTTACGGTGCTATTGCAAAAGGTAAGGATAATTTGGTTGTTATTGATGACTCTATTGTTCGTGGTACTACTTTAAAGCAAAGTATTTTCAGAATTTTAGATCGATTAGGGCCAAAGAAGATTGTGATTGTTTCATCGGCACCTCAGATTAGGTATCCTGATTGTTACGGTATTGATATGGCTAAGTTGGGCGATTTTATTGCTTTTGTAGCAGCAATTACCTTATTAAAGGAGCAAGGGAAAGATGCTATCATTACCGAAGTGTATAAGCGCTGTAAAGCACAAGTAAATTTGCCGAAAGAGGAAATTCGAAACTATGTAAAAGAAGTTTACGCTCCATTTACAGCACAGCAAATTTCAGATAAGATTAGTGAATTACTAAGACCTGAAGGAATAAATGCTGAGGTTCAGATTATTTACCAAACTATAGAAGGATTACATAAGGCTATTCCTAACCATAAAGGGGATTGGTATTTTACAGGAGATTACCCAACACCAGGAGGGAATAAGGTGGTTAATAAGGCTTTTATCAATTATGTAGAAGGGAATAACGAAAGAGCATATTAATAAATTCAGAACGTCATAAAATAGAAAAGGCTTCACGATTGTGAGGTCTTTCCTATTTTATAAATTAAACATAGTGCATAAATAGCATTGATAATCAAATTTTAATGGAGATATCATTGATTTATTTAATCCTTATAGATCGGATAGAGGTTTTACTCCATTAATAACCATTCAATAGCCTTATCTCTATTGGAAAACATTTTAGTTGGGATAGAGGGTTTGTTAACAGAGATGAAAAAGTTGGCAATCAATTTATATCCCATATTATTAACATAAATTGCCATCTTTTCAGTTTTAAATGCAGGTCTTAGCATTTTACTAAATTGAGCTCTTGCTTCAGGTGACATGTTTATAAATAACTTGGTTGCTGTAATCAGTGCGCGTTTATTAGTACCATTATTGAATGAAAGAGAGGTGTTTACTAAATCGATTACTTCATTTTTACCAATCTCAGTAGCTCCAATAAATACAACTTCAATAAGGTCGATATTAGGGATATAGTACAAAGTTGCGTATGCTCTTTCTGCTATAATTTTCCGATTTAATATTGGAAACATCAAATGATTAAGTCTACTACCGATATAGTTCTTTTTAATTCATATTTACTAAATATAAAATTTACAGCAATAGAATTATAGAGACACGAATGATTTGGTCGTCGCTTAAGAAAATTTGATCTTATAAAAAGAAATACAAATTTTAGTAACAGTATCGATATGGTTTTTGGTCATGGATTAATTCGTAATGATTAAATGTATAAAACATCTTTTAATAAATACATTATTTGGCATTTTTTCTATTGATTCATATCCGACTTCACTTTATAATTAGCAGCTATTCTCAAATGACTGTTAAAGGTTAGGTGTTGGATGTTAATAATTGAAAAATAGAGTTATAGGTCTTTATGCGGTCTAATTTTTATAATAAATAGAATTATGCTCAAATATCACCTTTGCTATAACTTGAATGTTTTAATATTTTAGAAACTCTAAAAGCTTTTGTTAGGAAAAGATGAGAAGGGATCTACTAGCATTAAAAATTATTAAAAAAAGCCGCCCACATTGATTAGTGAGACGGCTTCAGTGAGTGATCAATATTAGATTATACTATTCTCAATCTAAAAGCTCTCTATAAATTCATTTAGTTCGTCAATTGAGCCTGAATAAGTAAAGGCATCGTTGACTCTGTAATAATTCTGTGTATCGGTTGTTCTTTCGAAGGCCATTTTAGCGAATTCAAGCTTATTTTCTTCAAATGTAAAAAGACCCATCATTTCAATTACTTGGTCAGTAGACACGCAATTGGATTTGAGAATCTGTTTTGCCAAAGTCATTTTATCCTCAGCAAATGATTTACCGGAAACGGATTTTTTTGCACGTTCAAAATCACTGTTGGACATAGGAGAACAAATTACTTCTACTTCTTCGATGGGTGCAGACTCCTCTGTTTGAACATTGTTATTTGAAGAAATTGTAGAAGATGTAGTCGTGGTAGTCGTTATCTCTGTAAATTTAGAAGAGATTTTCCCTCCGATATCGTTTAGATTAATATTCACATTCATATTTACGCCCATTTCAGGATCATTTACACCTACATTTATTGACGATGAAGTTGATTCAGTGGTGGTTGTGCTGATTGTAGTTTCGTTGCCGCTTGATATTGCAACTTCTTCATCTACTACTGTTGTTTCTTCTATTAATACAGGTGGTGGTAGATCTCGTGCAGGAGCTGAAGCAACAGGTACTGAACTCATCGGGCGAAGAACAAAAGCACCTTTTTTATTTTTCTTAAGTACTGCAGTTATCTCCATATTTGGCTCAATCATTAGTCCTTTTTTGATTTCACCAAGTACCGGATCAATAAAGCTAATTTTTGCTTGAACGAAATCTCCTTTGATTCCGTCATAAACAACTTTTGAGTCATTCAAATTGGTAGCAGGTGAGCCATCTACCGTCATTGTAAATGCATCTCCGTCTTCAGAGAAAACGATTAAGTTAGATTGAGAATAGCTATTGAATATAAAAAAGGTAGCCCCCAAGAGTAATAATATTTTATTCATGTTTTAAATATTAAGGTTGTGCGTATTTTACTAATAGATGTCTAAGATATACGCTAAATTGGAATTAACAAAAACAGAACTAATCAATCAAGGTAGGCGCTATGGCATTCTTCTTTTTCAATCGCCTTTTAATTAATACATTGGCAAATAAGGTAGAAAGTATAATGATTGCCCCAAGATAAAATCCTGGAGACATTTTTTCCTCAGCTCCAAAGATTATTAGGGCTAAAATAATTCCATAGATTGGCTCTAAGTTGATGGTTAGGCTCACTGTAA
The DNA here is from genome assembly GCA_028336925.1 of Vicingaceae bacterium. Taxonomy (GTDB): domain Bacteria; phylum Bacteroidota; class Bacteroidia; order Flavobacteriales_E; family Vicingaceae; genus Acidiluteibacter. Next base: position 142,373 of record JAOKVV010000001.1, read on the forward strand.
ATGGCGTGAGCTCCTTCATCACTTCTACACTGACTACAAATGCAAAAGCCGTGCAAATAACAGCTAAAATTAGAATATACATCCAATTGGAAAGGCTAAGCACCAACTCGCTCATCGGTGGAAATCCTTTAAATATTATAATGTATGCTGTAACGGCTAAAAATCCGCCACCTAATTCATACAATGAGATTTTTTGAGAATCATACTGTTTAATTAAAGTTCCATTAATAACTGTAAACAAGGCTGCTAAGGCTGCCGAAATCAATCCTAGAATTAATCCCATCTTATTGTCGAGTTCAAATTTAAAAATGAAGTATAACCCAACGATGGCGGCACCTCCAAGAATTACTTCATAAAGCAATACCTTTCGTTTAAATACAATCGGTTCTAGAATGGATGTGAATAATGATGCCGATGAAATCGCCGCCAATGTGATGGAGACATTCGATTGGTTAATGGATTCAAAAAAGAAAATCCAGTGCGCCGCAATAACAAATCCGGTCAAAACGGTTTTCCATATTCCTCCTTTTTTCATTCGGAGGGAGGCTTTGGTAAAAACAATAAATACAGCTAAAACGATAGTGGCAATTCCCATTCTAAACCAGACTAACAAATCAGATTCAATGGTGATTAGCTTTCCAAGAATGGCCGTAAATCCGAAGATAACTACGATCAAATGCAGCAGTAATATGTTTTTGTATTGGATTATTTTGGCTTTCATTAAATAATGTAATAATGTGTAAATATAGCAATGTATCAATTGGAAACTGCTTCAAAAGTTTACTACCCTTGATTTAAATTTCAATTTGAAGTGCATCTCGATACAACTTCGCTTAACAGCGAAATCACTCGATGTCCTTTAAATTAATCAGCCAAAATTGAATAAAAAAAGGTGTGAAATCTATACTATTTTCCTTTGTGCCCGTTGCGAAAATCTCAGCGTTCTTTGCGGTTAGGAAATTAGTCAAGTAAGATTTTGGAGAAATCTTTAATTAACAATTAACCATTATTCTGAGATTTATACGTCAAATTACACAACTTGAACAATACCCTTGCGCCAACATTTTCATTCCAATCGTTATCGGCTGCAGGGCTCACTTCACACAGATCAAAACCGATGATTTGCTTTTTGGATTCTGCCAATAAATTAATCAAATGAAAAATTTCTTGAAATTGAAAACCTCCTGCTACAGGAGTACCGGTGTTTGGGCAAAGTGTTGAATCTAATCCATCAATATCGAAACTGATGTACACTTTATCAGGAAGGTTCATGATGATCTCTCTGCACTCATCTTCCCACGTTTTTCCTGCGTAATGCGCAGATTTCAAATCCCAATCGAAAAATGTTTTAATGCGTTTTGGGTTAGACTCTATCAGTTCTACCTCTTCAGGGCAAATATCCCTAATTCCTACTTGCACCAACTTCTTGACATTGTCAATTTTCAATGCATTGTAAAAAATTGAGGCATGAGAAAATTCAAAACCTTCGTATGCTTTTCGCAAATCAGCGTGGGCATCTACTTGTAGAATACCAAATTCGTGCTTTTCCGCTAATGCTTGCAAATAACCATAAGGTGTGCTGTGATCGCCACCCAATAAACCCACCAATTTTCCTTGGTTCATCCAATGAGTAGTGCGCTCTTTTACCCAACCATTTAATTCAGCAGAAGCTGCATTAATTTTTGCTAAAACAGTTTGCATTTCTTCAGAATCGGAAAGTTGATTCCCTACTTCTAAAAAAGTGATGTAACGTTCTGCATCTTGTCGTAAAAGGGTACTTTTTTGAGCTATTTCATCAGAAATTGGCTCTATGGCAATTCCATATTTCCAAGCATCTTTGAGGTAAGGATCATAAAAATCCAACTGAAGAGAAGCGTCTAAAATAGCTTTTGGCCCTTTTGCAGTGCCTGGGCTATAAGAAGTAGTGACATCCCATGGGATTGGAATAATCACCACTTTAGCAGCCTCTAATGAATATGGGAATCCGAAAATATTTCCATTCTCTACAGCAACACTATTTGGATTAAAGTCCCCGTATTTTTCTTCCCAATTCATGGTTTTATGCGTTTAATTTTTTCTTGATAAAGGTTGGCAATGCAAACGCAGCAGTATGAATTCCTTCGTTGTAGTAATTCAAGTTATTGCTTCCTGAGAATGCCTCAGATTTTGCAGCATTAAAGTTTTTAGTTGGATGTCCGCCACCTTTTATAGCCATTTGGAAACTCCATATACCTGTAGGGTAAGTAGGAATACTAAATGTAAAACAGTGAACAGTTTCTTTTCCAAATACATCTTTTAATGCGTGATTCAACTCAACAAATACTTGTTCGTTAAACATTGGAGACTCTCCTTGAGCTACTAAAATACCTTTGTCGTTCAATGCTTTGTTACAGTCTTGGTAGAATTTGTTGGTAAACAAACCTTCTGCAGGACCTACAGGGTCAGAACCATCTACAATAATTAAATCATAAGACCCTGCTTTTGCCTCTTCTACGAATTTGATTCCGTCACCGATGATTAAGTCTAATTTCTCATGCCCAAAAGCAGAAGACAACTGTGGTAAATGCAATTTAGACGCTTCAACAACTGCCTCGTCAATCTCTACCATGGTTACTTTTTCTACTGAAGAATGCTTTAAGATTTCACGAACAGTACCACCGTCACCACCACCGATAACTAAGATATTTTTTGCATTTCCATGCGTTAACATAGCTGGGTGAGAAATCATCTCATGATAATGTGTTTCATCTTTTTCAGTACACATAATCATGTTGTCGATGGTTAACATTTTTCCATAAGCATAAGTGTCTAACACTTTTACTTTTTGGAAATCAGATTGCTTATCAAACAATACTTCACCGGTGTATCGGATAGACAATGCTTGGTTATCATCCTTATCGGTAAACCATACATTCCTGGTATATTTTCCTGGGTTTTGACGCTCTTTAGCCTCAACTCTCATGGAGTTTAAATCAAAGTCGATACGCTCTAACTGATCTACAGAACCTCTGCGCATTTCTAGTGCAGAGTATGAAGTAGCTTCAAAAGCTTTCTTCAAGTAGTCAAAAGATTTCCACGGGTTTACCTCTTCACCGCAAGTAAATAAATCTACTGCAGCATATTGGTACTCAGGCCACGTATGTATCGCTAAGTGACTTTCTTGGATTACTACAACACCGCTTACACCGTAAGGCGAAAAGTGGTGAAAAGTTGAATTAATTACAGTTGCACCGGCTGTTTCAGCAGCTGTTACCATACCGTTTTCAATAGTAGAAACCTGGTTCATGATTTCTGGATTACAACCAAAAAATTCAACCAAGATGTGTCTTCCTAATGCGCTCATTTTAATTTAATATCTAATGTATATTTAATTGTAAAAAGTTCGCAAAAATAGATTTTAAATCCAATTTGCAAGCATTATTTTATTTTGTATAAAATTGGCTTGCTTGGGCTCGCATCATTCTCAAATGGAGCTATTTGCAAGTTTAGTAAATATCCACCATCTGCTACTTCATCTGAAACGAATATAAATTCAGTGATCGTTTTTTGCGTATTTGGAGCAGTAGGGTAGTTCCAAAATAAATGATGCGCTGCCAATACTCCTTCATCCATTTCTCGATCTACTGATGGCAAATCGATTAATAAATGCTCAAACCCTTTGTCCACAATGAATTTCACAGCCTCTGCAGCCAAATAAGGTGGATTGGTAGCACTATAATTTTTATGCTGTTTATCTTTCAAATTCGGTAGCGTCCGGATAACAATTGCTTCTGCCGATTTATCTTTTAACGCTTCTTCAATTACTTTTAACGTAATCACTTCATCACCATTAGCCCATTTCTCTGGCGTTACACTGATCAATTCTGCTGTAAAAAAGAACGTTTTTAAAGCATCGTTAACACTGTAAAATTCTTTGCTGATATGACCAACACATTCCGTGTGGGTGCCATGGCCATGCGGATTAAAGAAGATATTATTAAAATTAACCGAGCCACCTAAAGCTACACTTCCGGTAAATTGTTCTGTTTGCACTGGTTCTATAATTAATGGGTCTACATACCATGCAGATGCCGCGTCTTTTGATGCCTTCAGTGGCATAGAAATGTCAATCGGGTTACTTAAATTGACAGAATAGGTCTTTCCTTTGTGGGTAATTTCTGCTAACATCTTTTAAAGTTATAAAATTGATTTTAGATGGTGTGGGAAAAGTTGAAGAAATTTGCACTTCTAATTCAAATCCAGACATTATTAGTGTGTTCCCTGTTATTATGTATGGTGAATTATTTAAAGTCCAAATTGTATTATTTGAAATAATTCCGGAAACTGTCGTTTGAGAAATTGAGGTAAAAGATATCAAACCACAAAGTATAATTATAAATGTCTTCATCCGACAAAAGGAATTAAAATATTTAAATTAAAATAATGGTAATAGGGGAATTTACCTATTTATCCTATTTGACCTTATCCTAAAACCCTTGTTCCCGAGCGATTGTATCGCGTGCATGTCAAATGTAGTTATTTAGTATACATTCAATTTTCAATAAAAAAACACTCCGAAATAACCGTATCCGCCACATTCATGCCTTGTGCTGATAATTTAAAACCATTTTCAGTAGGCTCAATCAGAGAAGCAGAAATAGCAGGAAGTTGATTTTTGATGTAAGTGAGCAAATCAGTGCCAAAGCGAGATTCAATAACACTAAAATCTACGCCCCAAGTGGTGCGAAGTGCCGTCATGATGTATTCGTTGTATTGATCTGATTTGGAAAGCGTCTCTTGTTCAAAGTAACCTTCACCTTCGGCTACCTTTTTAATATACTGGCTGTTGTTGCGAACGTTCCATTGTCGGGTTTCGCCATCAAAAGAATGAGCAGAAGGGCCTACACCCAAATACGGTTCGCCTTTCCAATAGTTGGTGTTGTGAGTAGAGTAATGACCTGGTTTTGCCAGATTAGAAATCTCGTAATGCTCGAAACCGTGCTCTTTTGCCATCGACTTCAACAACTTGAAATGGCGGATGGATTTTTCATCTTCCAAAGGCGCTTTTTTCCCTTTTGCAATAAAACTGCTCAAAGCCGTTTTTGGCTCTACCGTTAATGAGTAAGCCGATAAATGATTGATCCCTGAGTTGAATGCCGTTTCTAAATTGTGCATCCAATGCTCGTCTGATAAGGTATTGCCACCATAAATCAAATCGATGCTGAGGTGCTCGAATCCTTGATCCAAACAGTTTTGAACCACCACCTTTGCTTCTTCTGCATTATGTGCACGGTTCATATCGTCGAGGTCTTCATCATAAAATGACTGAATACCAATACTCAATCGATTTATTCCAGCTTCTTTCAGCTCCTTTATTTTCGGAATAGTTAAATCATCAGGGTTGGCTTCTAGGGTAATTTCTACTTGATAATCTACCTCAAAAAGCGATTCTATTTTTGATAATATTCGTTGAATTTCAGTAGTTTCCAATAAAGAGGGAGTTCCTCCACCTAAATAGATGGTTTTTATCCGATTCGATGGCAGGTAACTTTTCCGAAGTTCAATTTCTTGGAGAATAGCTTTAATAAGCGGCGCCTTGTTTTTTAGAGAAGTAGAAAAGTGGAAGTCACAGTAATGACACGCCTGTTTACAAAAAGGAACGTGAATGTAGATTCCTGCCATTTTGGTCGGTTAGTTTATTGAGTACAATTCTAAAGGTCGTTCCTTTATCGACTTCTGTGGATTTTACAAAGATTTTACCTGCGTGATAGTTTTCTATAATTCGCTTAGTCAGTGACAAACCTAATCCCCATCCACGCTTTTTAGTGGTAAATCCTGGTTCAAAAATGGTCTTTTTCTGGCTTTTTAGCATTCCTTTTCCAGTGTCAGTAATATCGATATAGACATATTGGGTTTGGTCAATTATTTGAATGCTAATTTTGCCATTTCCATCCATAGCGTCCACTGCGTTTTTGATGATATTCTCTAAAACCCATTCAAAAAGTGGCACATTTAGGCTAGCTATAACTTCTTCTTTGTCTGAGGTTTCAAACGAGAACTGTACTTTTTGAGAAATTCTTGCTCTAAAATACGCCAATGAATCTTCGATAACGGTATTTAAATTTTCTTGCTGCAATGAAGGAACTGAGCCAATCTTAGAGAATCGCTCGGTAATGGTTTCCAATCGTTTTACATCATTGCCCATCTCATCAATTGTGGCATCATCCACATTTTTCATTTTCAATACTTCTAGCCAAGCCAAAAGCGATGAAAGTGGTGTGCCTAATTGGTGTGCCGTTTCTTTGGCCATACCTACCCAAATTTGGTTTTGCTCTACATTTCTAGCTGTGCTAAACAGGTAATAAGCAATGGTTAAGAACAATGCAATGATTCCAAATTGGATAAACGGGTAAATCTTCAATTGCTTCAAGAGCGGTGAATCTGCATAATAAATGTAATTGATGTCGCCATTACCGATGTCGATTTTAATCGGTTTGTTTTGCGCCTCCATTTCTACAATTTGCTGTGCTATGTAGGTGCTATCCGATGAAAGTGTGGTGTCGATGTTTCCAAAGGCAATTACTGCGGAGAGCGAACTGTCGGTATAGATAACAGGTACAGAAGCTGAATTAATAATAATGTCATCATTCAGCGACTCTATCTGATTTTGCAATACTTTTCGAAGCTCAGAAAAGATAGTTGACTCTTTGTAATAAAGGTAGTTGCGCTCATTTTTGTAATACGCAATTTCTATCGGAGGATTTTTTTCTTTTAATATCCTCAACTCATTTTTTAGGGCTTCCGTATCTTTTGAAATTTCTGCAGGGAAGTTTTTATCAGAAACAATGTTGCCATTTCCATCGGTTAAAATTAGTGGAATTGTGGTGTTGGAGAATAGAATTTGTGTATAAAAACTTAAGTCTTCTTCTACGCCAGAAGTAACGACTCTTCGGTTGGCTTCTGCCCAAATTTCTACTCGTTTGCGCTCTTCTTCAGAAATGGTATTGAATAGTTCGTTGGTGTAATTAACAAGCTCCGCCTTTTTCACAATTGCTTCCGCCCACGATTTGACTTTGAGTTTTTCTTCGGAGGCAATTTTATTCACCAATACATTGGTGTACCATAATGACACCAAGATTATTAGTGCAGCCACTATCGCCAAACCATACTTCCAACGCTGTTTTTTAGAATATATATTCAACTCTTCGCTTTCTTTAAATTCTACAGTATGGCAAGTTAAAAACGCCAATCGATGCCACCAAGGTAAGCATTACAGTGCTTTTTATTCAAATTCTTCCTCGTTTGGTTGAGAAATTTTATCTAAAAACTTTCCTAAGCCGTTTTTCTTTTCTTTTTTCTTCTTTTCTTCTGGTGTTTCTTTCTGGGGACTATTTTCAATTGATTTGGCTTCATCCCATTCCATTTCAAAGGTTTGTTTCTTTAACGGTGGAGGCGTATTCGTTTTTACAGTAGTGTCTTTTTTGAATAGGCCAAACTCTTCTTTCAGCAAACTTTTCACTGCCTTTTTTTCCTTTTTAAAACCTTCTTTCCAGTAGTTTTTGAGTGCTCCTGTGTCATAACTCACATCAGGGTCACTCAGGTTTCCGGTCATTTTTATAAATAAGCGGGTTTTACCCAACCCATCATCTTCTATTTGCCCAAACTCCGACTGTCTTTTTCTAGCCTCTCTAGCTTTATTACCGAGTATGTCGTTTAATAACAATTCTATACGGTAATTAATATCGTTATTAAAACTATGCGAACCTTCTAATTTTAAGTTTAGTGCGGTAGAATTAATGTCGAACGTAGGAATGAAAATACGTTTATTTTTAATGATGATCTGATTGCTCAACGTTGCAAATTTAATGTGTTTTAAATCCGATAAAGCCACGTAATCTGAGAGCGCTTCAATTGATGCAAAATTGATCAATTCGCCTTTTTCAATATTCAAATCGGCCTGCACTTCTAGGCTTTTTGGATTGAGCTCAAAACTGCGTGACCATTCAGAGTAAAATTCAATATCACATGTTGCTTTTCCTTTTATGTTATCTGAAGTTAGTGTTTGTTGTCCAAAGTTTCCAAAGTCAGTAAATAGTTGTGAAATAGAGATATTACTCAAAATAGCATCAGATGAGATGATGATTTTGTCTTTTGGTTGTGTATTTACAATCAGGTTTCCAGTAGCGGTTCCTTCCATGGTGTTAAAGGCCACATTCGTCACTTTTAGTTGTTTGTTTTGTAACCCAATAAAGGCGGTACAATTAGAAAAGCTAAATTTTCTGAAGCTCAAGCTGTCTATTTTGCTATCTAAAAACAAACTAATTCGATCGGAAATTTCCAATTGATAGGCGCTGTCCCTCGATGGAGTAGCTTCATCAGAAAGCAATAGTTCATCTAAGAAAATACGCTTGGAGCGAAGGCTAGCATCCATTCTCAATGGTTCATCATCAGAAAATAGAAAGCCTACAGCGTTGTAAAGCATTCCATTGAATTTGAAGTCACTACGGCTAATATTTCCTTTTAAAGCGGTGGCTTTTACATCATTATTTTTGAGGGTTAAAGTGCCTGATATATCTCTAAATGATTGTGGATTGTTGACCAATTCAAACCCTACATTCGTAAGAATCACCTCACCTTTGGTAGCTGTCTTTTTCCAATCTTCCAATGTGAAATTATTCAATGATCCAATTCTGCCTTTCGTTGCTACAGAAATAGCGACTTCACCACTAATGTTTTTCACAGAAGTGACATTCATGAAAGGAAGAACTTCTGCTAAAACAAGCTGTAAATTCCCATTAAAATCTATCGATGGATCGTTAAAATCAGTAACGGCTAAACTTCCGTTTATCGAGCCTGTACCAAACTTTGCATCGATGTTTTCTAGTTTTACAAAAGACGTGCGGAGAGAATTTTTAGATCCATTTCCATACGTACCAATCAGCGAAATTTCATTGAGGGCAATGTTCGTTTCTTGATGTAAGAAGGAGCCATCTTTAATGGCATAATTTACTTTTATTGAAGGGCTTTCTAGGTCAGATACTTTGCCTTTTAGTAATCCATCAAATACAATAGATCCATCTATTTGGTAGGTAGCTAATGTGTTGCGCTGCTGCTCTGGTAGTAATTGAATTAATTTAGCCAGCGGGATTTCGCCGCTACTAATCGTTAAATCAGTTGAAAATTCGGCCTCATTTGAAACAAAATTACCGGCTAATTTAAACGGTAATCCTTGGTAATTGATCGCTGCATCAGTAATGGTGTAACTGCCTGTTTTACTGTTGATCGCCAGTTTGGAAGATAGGTTAACCGCTTTCTGATCGGCAAAAATCACCTTGTTCTGCTCGTAACGATACAGTTGAAAATCGGTGTTAAAATCTAGTTCATACTCCGTAGCAGTAAATTCTCCTTTTAGTGCTAAATCACTAAATTTTGAATCAAAAAGTACATTTTTAGCCTTATTTTCATAAATAAAGTGCACATTTTGCAGTTTTACTTCATTCAATGAAAAATGTAAATCAGTTGAAGCCGCGCTGTCTGTGGTAGTTTTCCAAATGATGTAATTTTCATTACCGTACTGATCGATTTGTAAATGAATCAATCCATTTTCGAAACTTAACTTTTTAATGGAGTAATTTTTTTGGATAATCTCCCAAATATCAAATGCTAAGAAAATAGATTTAGCCTGAAATAAGGTATCGTTTTTCGTTTCTTCCGTGGTTCCATAAGCCAATACATCTTGAAATTCTAGTGATGCCGATGGAAATTTTTTGAGGAAACTAAATTCCACATTGGCCACCTTTACTTCCGACTGGATATAGGTATTAATCGTTCGAACAGCAAATTGCTTTACATCGTCTTCAAAAATAGCTGCCAAACCAATCGCCGAGCCAATAAATATGACTGCAACCAATAATAGTCTGAGAAGTACTTTTTTCAGTTTTTGCATATGTCCCTAACGCAAGTCTTATTTAGTTGTTGTTTTCTTTTTCCCTGAAGGCAATCGCATTAAAATGCTTAACTCTTCTTGGTCAAGGTGTTTCCAATTTCCGCGTGGCAAATCTTTTTTGGTTAATCCTGCAAAATAAACGCAATCGATCTTGCTCACTTCATAACCTAAGCTTTCAAATCCTCGTTTTACAGCACTATTTTTGCCTAAGTGAATTTCTAAGCCAACCTCTTTTTTGTCATTTCCTACTAAAGAGACTTCCTGAAACTTCACGATGCCTTCTTCTAGGCCAACACCGCTTTCCATTTGTTTCATGTGTTCTACCGTCATCTTTTTATCTAACCCAACGTGAAAAATACGCTTTACAGAATGGTTTGGGTTGGCTAATTTTCTGGTTAAATCTTCATCGTTGGTGAGCAATAAAACACCTGTTGTCATTCGCTCCATTTTACCAACAGGTGCAACAGGTTCTTTGCACGCTTTCGCAATCAAATTCATGACTGTTTTACGTCCTTTTGGGTCAAATGTAGCGGCAACAAAATCTTTCGGTTTGTTTAATAAAATGTATCTTTTAGTATCTTTCTTCAGTCGAGTTCCTTCAAAAACTACTTCATCGCCTGGCATTACTTTTACGCCCAACTCAGTAACTACTTTACCATTTATGGTTACCGTTCCTGCCAATATTAAATCATCCGCTTGTCGGCGAGTCGCTACACCTGCGTTAGATAAATAACGGTTGATTCGGATTCCCTCAGCTTCTGTTCTCGGTTTATTTGGAGCAGATTTTTTATAGCCACCTTCCGCATTAAATTTACCTCTAGCGAATGGCTTTTTATCGCTTTTTTTTGGATCAAATTTTCCTGGTTCTCTTTTTCTTGTTTCCCTAGATGGACTTTCTGATCGGTCAGATTTTGAGAATTCCGACTCACCAGTTTTGAATGGTTTCTTATCGCTTCTTTTAGCATCGAATCTTCCTGATCCTTCACTCTTTCTTTCGCCTCTTGGACTATCGGATCTATCTGACTTTGAAAAATCAGAAGATCCTGAACGTGATGGTCTTCCGTTGCCTTTTTTTGAATCAAATTTCCCTTTCTCGTTTCTTTTTCCGCCGCCTCTATTTGAATTTTCTCTCATCTTGTTTATTAATTTGGTACAAAGTTAATTATTAAATAGGTGCTTTGTTAAATTTCATCATAATCGCTAATTAAGAGACATAGACAAGCACTGTTTATAAAAATGCGCTTATTTTTGAGATCTTAACCCAAGAATTATTCACTTGAAAAAGGCTATAGGCTCCATTTTTCTGTTACTTTTTATCTACCAATGCATTGGTTATATGCCAGTGTATAAGTTTTGGGAGTATCGTGTGAAGAAAGAAGTAAAGCGAAGCATCCGCGCCGGAATGGCCAATGAAGACTTGGAGTTAATTATTATGGATAAGTCTTGGATAACGAATCCACCAAAGCATATTTCATGGAAACACAGCAAGGAATTCATTAAAAACGGTGTTTATTTCGATATTGTGCGAACAGAAGAGATTGATGGAAAGTTGCACATGTATTGCTATAAGGATACAGAAGAAACGGCTATTTCTATTGGTTTAAAAAAACATACTCAGGATTATATCGCCACCAATTCGACTAAAAAAGAGACCAAAAGTCATATTACTACCTTTTTTACAAAGCTCTATTGGCATCCCTATAAAGAGGATGGTGCAAAACTGGCTTTTGAAGTAATCAATTGGCCACCGTTCTCAGAACAAGTTTTATCTTTTCAAATTTCAAATCTAACTCCGCCTCCGGAAATCGTATAGTTTTCTAAATTTTATTATGCTTTTTCACGATTGCATCTAACACTATATTTCAGGCATTGATTTTAACTCAATACATGAAATATTAAGTCTATTTATTTGCAATTTGGGAACTAGTAATTAGTTAATTATACTACTAAATTAGAATGAAAAAAATATTTTTATGGAGCTGCTTGATCTTATTGTATCAAGTCAGTTCGGGGCAAATATTAACGATAGTTGATGCCCAAAATAATGAACCCTTGGAGGCTGCAGCTATTATTAGCGATTCGCCTTCTGCTTTCACAACGACGAATGTAAAAGGCCAAGCGGATATTTCAAAATTCAAAGGTTCTAATCAAATTCAAATTAGAATGATTGGTTATGAGATTATTGTAAAGTCTTATGAGGCTTTTAAGCAACAATCATTTCGAGTTTTGCTGAATACTTCTGCATTAAATTTAGATCAAGTAGTTATTTCTGCTAGTCGTTCCAAGCAGATTTCAACGTATGTGCCTGAAAGGATAAGTGTTATTTCTTCTAAAGAGGTGAGCTTGCAAAATCCTCAGACTGCTGCTGATTTATTGACTATTTCTGGTGAAGTGTATATGCAAAAAAGCCAGCAAGGTGGTGGAAGCCCTATGATTAGAGGTTTTTCGACGAATCGGCTGTTGTATACAGTGGACGGAGTGCGAATGAATACCGCTATTTTTAGAAGTGGTAATTTGCAGAATGTAATTTCGTTAGACCCATTTGCGATAGAGAAAACGGAGATTCTTTTCGGGCCTGGTTCTAATATTTACGGAAGTGATGCCATAGGTGGTGTAATGAGTTTTAAAACGTTGACACCTCAATTATCATTAGATGAAAACCCCTTGGTAAGTGGTTCCGCCGTAGTGCGATATTCAAGTGCTAACCAAGAAAAAACGGGCCATTTTAATGTAAAATTTGGATGGAAGAAGTGGGCGATATTGTCTAGTTTTAGTACCAATGATTTTGGCGATTTGAGTATGGGAAGTAATGGTCCTGATGATTATTTGCGTCCATATTTTGTGAAACGAAAAGATAGTATGGATGTGGTAGTAGCAAATGAAGATCCTAAAGTTCAAAATCCTACAGGGTACAGCCAAATAAATATGATGCAAAAGATTCGGTTTAAACCGAATGAAAAGTGGGATTTCCAATATGGATTTCATTACTCAGAAACATCAGAATATGGCAGATATGATCGGCATCAGCAGCTAAGAAATGGCCTGCCCAGATATGGCGAATGGGCGTATGGCCCGCAAAAGTGGATGATGAATAATTTGAACATTACGCATCAGAATAAAACGGCTATGTTTGATGAGTTTACTATTCGTTTGGCCCAACAGTCGTTTGAAGAAAGCAGGATTAGCAGAGACTTTAATCGGCCAACCCGGGAAACTCGATTAGAAGAAGTGGAGGCGTATTCCTTTAACATGGATTTTAATAAGAAAATCGGCTCGCGCAATGATTTTTTCTATGGTGTGGAAGGAGTTTTAGATGATGTAACCTCTACCGGTACCGATTTAAACATTATGACAGGAGCTACAGGTGCAGCATCTCCTCGCTATCCGAAAGCGCTATGGGGAAGCTATGCTGTTTATGTCAACAACCAATTTCAGGCAACTGAAAAGCTGATGATTCAAGGTGGATTGCGATACAGTAATTTTCAATTAGAAGCCGACTTTGATAACACCTTATTTCCATATCCGATTACCTCAGCGTCGTTAAAAAGTGATGCATTAACAGCAAGTTTAGGTTTGGTATTTCGGCCAATTGAAGATTTGGTGTTTACAGCCAATGCGGCAACCGGTTTTCGCTCGCCCAATTTAGATGATATTGGAAAAGTGTTTGACTCAGAGCCTGGGAGTGTAGTTGTTCCCAATGCTAATTTGCAAGCGGAGTATGCTTACAGTTTAGATGTTGGATTTGCAGCTAAGATCAATGATTTTTTAAAGTTAGATGCTACTGCCTATTATACATTGCTTGACAATGCGATGGTTCGTCGTGATTTTACACTGAATGGGTCAGATAGTGTATTTTATGATGGAGAGTTAAGCCAAGTGCAAGCGATACAGAATGCGGCACAATCAGAGGTTTTTGGTATTCAAGCAGGCATAGAAGTGGAATTGGCTAAAGGCTTTGGACTTTCATCTCAGTTTAATTTTCAAAAAGGGGAGGAAGAATTGGATGACGGTTCAAGAAGTCCTAGCCGGCATGTGGCGCCTATGTTTGGTGTAACACGATTAACCTATCATTACAATAAGCTGGATTTGCAGTTTTATGCAGAGTACAATGCACAAAGAAATGCTGACGATATGCCGGAAGAAGAGCTAGCTAAAACAGAGTTTTATGCATTAGATGGAAATGGAGAAGCATTTTCTCCAGGTTGGTACACATTGAATTTTAAGGCGATGTATCGATTAAATGAAACGGTGCACATCTCTGCAGGATTAGAAAATATAACCGATCAGCGATACCGACCATATAGTTCAGGCATTTCTGCAGCTGGTAGAAATTTTTTGATGTCTGTAAGAGCTCGATTTTAATGAATCAGTAATGTTTAGAGGAACCTCGAACAATTTTGGTCGGTTTTTTTCATTTTTTAAGCGCAATTAATTTCGTAGCAAATACGGACTGCGCTGAGCTAAGATTAAATAAAAAGATAGGATAATAAGTAAATGAGAATCTGTATTCTTTTTAAACGTTAATTAATAAATCATTGGTGCTCTACTTTGACTACCCATCGACTCCGCTCTGGGTGACAAAGTAGGTTGTCAACACTATATTAAGTGTTGATATTGTGATGCATAGATTAAAATTTTGGACTAAGCTATTTGTCAGGCAGAAAGGAGGTAATTTTTATATTTAAATCTCAACACACGCTATCTAACCAATTTTCAGCAAGTTGCTTTTTTATGCAACTATTTTTGTCAGGCAGAGCGGAGTCGAAGCCTTAAACAAAAATTAATCACTTTAAGCATCCAGCAAATCCCGCTTGATATCTAACTTCCGCAAAGAAGGAGAGAAAATGGCTGTTGCGCCAACAATCCCAATCGTCATAATTCCGCCAAAAACTACAGCTGTAACAGTTCCCATTAATTTAGCGGTAACACCACTTTCAAAGGCGCCTAACTCATTGGACGAACCTACAAACATAGAATTCACGGAAGAGACTCTTCCACGCATGTTATCAGGAGTTTTGAGTTGAAGTATGGTTTGGCGAATCACTACACTTACTCCATCAGTTACACCACTAAAAAACAAGGCTAATAAAGAAACCCAAAAGATTTTGGACAGACCAAAAATAATGATACAAACACCAAACCCAAATATTGCCCACAGCAGCTTTTTGCCGGCATTTTTATTCAATGGAAAGTAAGCCACTGCAAGCATGGTGAGAAAAGAGCCAACAGCCGGAGCCGCGCGTAAAACTCCAAAACCTGTGGAGCCAACTTCCAAAATATCTTGTGCGAATACCGGTAATAATGCCACTGCACCTCCAAAAAGCACTGCAAACATGTCTAACGAGATGGTGCTTAGGATAATTTTATTTGAAAACACAAAGTTGATTCCCTCTTTAAGGCTCTTACCGATGGGTTCCCCTTTATTAGTATTTAATAGGGGCTTTCGTTTTATTTGGAACAACAGGATCAATGAGGTTAATGCAAAGCCAACAATGATCAACATGCTCCAATGAACGCCAATCCAAACAATGAAAAGGCCACCTAAAGCAGGCCCGAGCATGGAGCCCATTTGCCAAGCAGAACTGCTCCACGTAGCAGCATTTTCATAATATTCTCGAGGAATTAATTGAGAAAAAAGGGAGAAAATAGTTGGCCCGAAAAACGCTCTAGCGATTCCACCCATAAACACCAAAGTATAGATGAGTCCTAGATGCCATCCATGAGTTAAATGCTCGGTGACGGCAGGCCAAGTAAGCAGAAATAACCCAAAGCTGATGAAAAGAAAGGCCGAAATACACACGGCAAAGAGGTTTCGTTTTTCAAGTTGGTCGACGTAATGGCCGGCAAATAAAGACAGTGAAACAGCAGGGATAACCTCCATTAAACCAATAATGCCCAATGATAAAGGATCTTTGGTGAGGTTGTATACTTCCCATTCGATAACTATGAATTGCATAGCCCAAGCGAATACGAGCGCAAACCGTAGAATAACGAACAGGCGGAATTCTTTGAATTGGAGTGCAGCGTAAGGATTGTTTTTAGCCATTGGAGAATTAGTTGAGGTGGTAAAATTAGCAATAGTAATAATGGTGCAGCGCAAAAAGAAGGAAACAAAATCACGGTTGGTGTGAATAATTAAATCATTTTTTGTGTAATATTGCACACCCAAAACCGAGCTATCGGATTTGGCCCACAATGTCCCAATGTGATTGGGCATTACACTATATAAAAAGAGAGCAATCTCTTTGCGGGCCCATAGCTCAGTTGGTTAGAGCACCTGACTCATAATCAGGTGGTCGCTGGTTCGAGCCCAGCTGGGCCCACAAAAAGTCTCAACGAAAGTTGAGGCTTTTTTTTTGCCCTGATTGGGCGAGAAGCGCTGCCCTGAGCATTTCGTCGAAGGTTGTTTGTGATTACTTTAAGACAAAATAAACTGGCCTAGATGTCCACGAAAACTGAATGTTGGTTTAGCCACTTTTTTCAGTCTATTCGAGCTAATTAATTCATGTATTGAAACTTCATAAGTTTTTATATCTTAGCTTCTTGTTATCTAAATTCAATCTAATATAATTATGAAAATCAGAAAGTACATTTCTTTTATGTCGTTAGTGGTTGCTTTGGCATTTACGGTAGCCTGCGGAGATACTGCAGATAAAGAGACTATGGGAAAAAAGAAGGATTATGAAACCATAGAAAATGATCCGACCAATACTCGAATTTATACCTTGGACAATGGGTTAAAAGTTTATTTATCGGTTAACGAGGAAGCGCCAAGAGTAGAAACAGCCATCGCGGTAAGGGCAGGAAGTAAAAACGACCCTGCTGCGGCAACAGGTTTAGCTCACTATTTGGAGCACATGTTGTTTAAAGGAACGGACATGTACGGTACTTCTGATTTTTCAAAAGAAGGCCCTTTATTGGATCAAATTGATAGTTTATACGAAGTATACAGAACGAAAACAGACGCAGCTGAAAGAACAGCATTATATGCGCAGATTGACAGTATTTCGCAAGTAGCTTCTACTTTTGCTATAGCAAATGAGTATGATAAAATGGTTTCTGAAATGGGTGCGAAGGGAACCAATGCGTATACTTCTTTTGAGCAAACAGTGTATATCAATAATATTCCAACCAACCAATTAGACAAGTGGTTAACGCTAGAGGCAGAGCGATTTAGAAATCCTCAGTTGCGTTTGTTTCACACGGAATTAGAGGCTGTGTATGAAGAGAAAAATAGATCATTGGATAGCGATTTTAGAAAAGCATTTACCGCTTTGTTTGACGGATTATATCCTAATCACCAGTATGGTCAGCAAACAACTATTGGAACGATTGATCACTTAAAAAACCCTTCATTAACGGAAATTAAGAAGTATTTTAATACCTATTATGTTCCAAATAATATGGCCATTTGTTTGGCAGGAGATTTTAATCCAGATGAGCTAATCGAAGAAATAAAAGCAAAATTTGGAACTATGGAAGCTAAGGAAGTTCCTCAATTTGAAGTAATCAAAGAGGAACCTATTGCTGCTCCTGTGATTAAAGAAGAAAAAGGTCCTGATGCAGAGCTGTTGTATTTAGGTTACCGATTCGATGGGGTTGGTTCTAGAGAATCAGAGTTGATTCAATTATGTGATATGATTTTGGCTAATAGCACAGCAGGTTTAATTGACTTAAACTTAAATCAACAACAAAAAGTATTGAGAGCAAGTTCATTTACATACATTTTAAAGGACTACTCTTCTCACATTTTAAATGCTACGCCTAAGCAAGGTCAAACGTTAGAAGAAGCAAGAGATTTACTTTTGGGTCAGATGGACAGTTTGAAAGCTGGTGCATTTCCTGATTGGTTGTTACAAGCATGTATCAATGATTTAAAAATTGGTCGTATTGGTCGATTAGATGGTAACGGTGGTAGAGTAGATATGATGGTGGATGCATTTGTTCAGAAAAGAGAATGGTCAGATCAAATCAACGACATCGAAGTATTGAAAAAGTACACCAAAGAAGATGTAGTGAAATTCGCTAACGAGAACTACAAAGACAACTATGTAGTGGTTTACAAAAGCACTGGAGTTGATAATTCAATTCAAGAAGTGGTAAAACCAGCCATTACTCCGGTAGGTGTAAATAGAGATGATGCTTCTCCATTTTTGGATAAAATATCGGGCATGAAAGTGAACGAAATTCAACCACGATTTTTAGATTATGGAAAAGATATCAATCAAACTGCCTTAGATAATGGTATTCAGATTAGATCAGTAAAGAATGAAAGCAATGAGTTGTTTAACCTTTACTATGTGTTTGATATGGGTAAAAATAACAACATCAAAATTGACTTGGCGTTAGATTATTTACCTTTCTTAGGAACTTCTAAGTACTCTCCTTCAGAGATTCAGCAAGAATTTTATAAGATAGGATGTAAGTTTGATGCATTTGCTTCTGATGAAAAAGTATATGTATCCCTTTCAGGATTAACTGAGAATTTTGATGCAGGAGTGAAGTTATTTGAGCACTTATTGGCAGAAGCTAAGCCAGAAGAGCAGCCTTTGAAGAATATGGTTTCAGACATCTTAAAGAAAAGAGAAGATGCGAAGCTTTCTAAAGGGGTTATTCTATTTAGCGCCATGGCCAACTTTGCACAATACGGCAAGAATTCTCCGTTTAAAAACATCTTATCAGAGCAAGAGTTATTGGCGTTAAACGCGAATGAATTAACCGAAATTATTCACAGCTTAACTAGTTTTGAGCACCGTGTTTTATATTATGGCCCTATAGATCAGGAGGGGTTAAAAGCGAAGATTAAGGAATTACACAAAACACCTGA
The DNA here is from genome assembly GCA_028336925.1 of Vicingaceae bacterium. GTDB lineage: Bacteria > Bacteroidota > Bacteroidia > Flavobacteriales_E > Vicingaceae > Acidiluteibacter. The sequence continues at coordinate 161,125 of JAOKVV010000001.1, forward strand.
AACGATGCAAACCATTTCTGCTTCTAAAGAATTTATAGAGCAAGAAAATGAGCAAAATGAAGTGTATGTAGTGGATTATGACATGAAGCAAGCAGAAATTATGATGCTAGCTAAAAAGGAATTGTACAATCCAAAAACAGTAGCTGCTGCAGCTATCTTCAACGAGTATTTTGGTGGAGGAATGGGTTCTATCGTATTCCAAGAAATGCGCGAATCTAAAGCATTGGCTTATTCCGTTTATTCTGTATTCAGATCTCCTAGTGATTCTGCAAAAGCTCATTATGTGATGGCTTACATCGGAACACAAGCGGATAAATTACAAGAAGCTATGGCAGGGATGACTGACTTATTGAACAATATGCCTGAGTCTGAAAAGAGTTTTGAATTGGCTAAAAAAGCAGCCTTAGAGAAAATCAGAACAGAGCGAATCACAAAGTTCTCTAAGCTGTGGAATTTTGAAACTGCTGAGAAAAGAGGTTTAGATTATGATATCCGTAAGGATGTTTATGATGCTATTCCTGCAATGACGATGGTTGATTTAAAGGCTTTCCATGCAGAGTATATTAAAGACAGTCAGTATAACATTATGGTGATTGGTAACAAAGATGGGTTGAATATACCAGCTTTGGAAGCTTATGGACCGGTTTCTTATTTAACCTTAAATGAGATTTTTGGGTATTAGAAGTAACACCTTATACAAGAAAAGCCCGAGAATTTCTCGGGCTTTTCTATTTTCTAATTACATGTTTTTAGTTACATGGTGCACTTGGGCTATTTATGATTAGATCATAATCTATTGGGGTTAAAAATTGAGGGGTATATTTCGCTCCTTCTTTTTCTAGATCTTTCACAAAACTTCTTAGGTGGTTTCTAGATCCACATTCAAGGTTTTCGAAAACTGCAATTAAGTTTTGATTATCTGTATGGGCTATAAATTCTCTTAGGTCAACAATGTCTAAGTCTTCTATGGTAGCTCCGATCATTAGTGCATTAATATTACTCTGAACACCATCTGTGATAAACTGGTTATAAAAGTTCTGGAGTAATGTGTCTTTAAAAACTCCCATAGGCTGTATTTGATAGCTGATGCTGTAACTGTTTATTAAATTCTCAACTGCGTCCATGTGCTGTTGCTCGCTTAGTTTAATATTAGCGAATGTATTTATAGACCAAACGCTATCTAAATAGAAGTAAGTATCCCTAGCGAGTTTTTCTTCTTCTAGCATAAATAACAGTGCTGATTTATCACTTTCTGTTATGCTTTGACCTGTTATCGGATTGGGAGTGTCATCATCAGAGCAACTGGATAAAAATCCAACGCTAAAGGTGAGTAAAAGTAGCCATCCGAATTGTTTTAAATTTGATGGTTTCATAGTGTTTGGGTTTAAATTATAGTATAAAACTACACTGATAAGCAAACCTCTACAGCTACTTTTGTTACATAAAAATTAAAGCTGAAGTTTGGTAATTACTTTTAACTCTTACTCCCACCACAAAAAAACGCCCTCCTGAAAATCAAAAGGGCGTTTCAAATAATAGCATGTTGAGCGTTACTTTCTCAACACATATTTCATATTAACTTTTTTGTCTAAAAATGCAGCCAATTCTGCAATCGGCATGCGCTCTTGTTGCATGGTGTCTCTGTCTCTTACGGTTACTGTATTGTCCTCCAATGTCTGGTGATCAACAGTTACGGCAAAAGGAGTTCCATTGGCATCATGGATTCTGTATCGCTTACCAATGGCGTTTTTCTCATCGTATTGACAAGTCATGTCTAGCTTCAATTCATCCAAGATTTCTCTTGCTCTTTCTGGCAATCCATCTTTCTTCGTCAATGGCAATACCGCCACTTTAGTAGGTGCTAAAAATGCAGGAATCTTCAAAACGATTCGTGAATTTCCATCTTCTAATTGCTCTTCTTTGTATGAATCAGAAAGGATACTCAAAAACAAACGGTCTAAACCAATTGAAGTCTCAATCACATAAGGAACATAGCTTTCATTGATTTCAGGATCAAAATATTGTAATTTCTTACCTGAATGAATTTCATGTTGCTTTAAATCGAAATCAGTACGAGAGTGCACGCCTTCTAGCTCTTTAAAACCAAATGGGAAATTGTACTCAATATCTGTTGCAGCATTGGCATAATGAGCCATTTTCAAGTGATCGTGGAAACGGTAATTTTCATGAGCTATTCCAATTGCTTTGTGCCATTTGATTCGCTCTTCTTTCCAGTAATCGTACCACTTCATTTCTTCACCTGGGCGAACGAAAAATTGCAATTCCATCTGTTCAAATTCACGCATTCTGAAAATAAACTGACGAGCAACGATTTCATTTCTAAATGCTTTTCCAATTTGTGCAATCCCAAAAGGGATCTTCATTCTTCCTGTTTTTTGCACGTTTAAGAAGTTGACAAATATCCCTTGAGCCGTTTCTGGGCGCAAGTAGATTTTGTTTGCTCCTTCTGCAGTAGAACCCATTTCTGTAGAGAACATCAGGTTAAACTGACGCACATCTGTCCAATCTTTAGAACCACTAATCGGATCAGCGATTTCAAGATCGATGATGAGTTGTTTTACATCTGCCAAATCCTCATTGTCCATCGCTGTTATAAAACGATTTTCTACTTCGTCAATCTTTGCTTGGTTGGCTAAAACACGTGGATTAGTAGAAACAAATTCTTCTTTATTGAACGAGTCGCCAAAGCGCTTTTCTGCTTTTGTAACTTCTTTCTCAATTTTCTGCCGGATTTTTTCTACCCAATCTTCAATCAATACATCTGCTCGGTAACGCTTCTTAGAAGTCTTGTTATCAATTAATGGATCATTGAACGCATCAGTATGCCCAGAAGCTTTCCAAGTAGTTGGATGCATAAAAATTGCAGCATCAATTCCTACAATGTTCTCATGCATTTGCACCATGGCTTTCCACCAGTATTCGCGCAAGTTTTTCTTTAATTCTGCTCCATTCTGACCGTAGTCATAAACAGCGCTTAGTCCATCGTATATTTCACTCGATTGAAAAACATAGCCATACTCTTTCGCATGACCGATAATGTTTTTAAATAGATCTTCATTCGTATTTGCCATGGCGCAAAAGTAATGGATAATTCAAAATTGCACTAATTTATAACTGGTTTTGCCATAATAAAAACACTATTGCCCGATTAAAAATTATGAATCGAAAACGAATGCTAATTTTATATTGTCCCTTGAATTTTTATTTTTGGAAAATGAAATAAATCCTTAGAGAAACCGGGAAGCTTCAATCTGTGATTGGAGATCACCCGGCTGCCTGTCCGCGGCAGGCGGGAACTTAGGATTTATAAAATTTGGAGGAAATAAAAATTCAAAGGACGAGTTTTTACTTCGACGGTGCTCAGCACAAGTTTTGTTTCCTAGGTTGCCGAGCATTTGTCGAGGTATTGGCGGACAAAAAAATGAAAAATGTAAATCAAAAGAAATAAGTCTCATTTTAAACCAATTTAAATGTATAGATGATTGATATAAATTAAGTTTTGATTATTAATTAGATAAGGACTTTCAACTTACTCAATATAAAGTGTTTTAATGTTTAATCGGATACTAGTGTAATAAAAACCATTAAATTTGCCCAATGATAATGGTAGACGACATCCTGCTTTCGGAAGAGCTTTTTGAAAAGAAATTTGTATGTGATTTAAACGCTTGCAAAGGTGCTTGCTGCGTAGAAGGAGATTCTGGTGCACCAGTAGAAGCCGATGAGGTTGATAAAATTTCAGAAGCCTATGAGCAAGTCAAGCATTTATTGCGTCCTGAAGGGATTGAAGCCATAGAAAAGGATGGGGCATTTGTAGTGGATTTTGATGGAGAATACGTTACTCCTTTAGTGAATGAGAAAGAATGTGCTTACACTATTTTTGATCCCAATGGGACAGCTAAATGTGGTTTAGAAGAAGGTTTTAATCAAGGGCTGACAACTTGGAAAAAACCTGAGTCGTGCAGTCTTTATCCAATTCGAATAGGAAAATTGAAGTATCACCAATCCTTGAATTATCACCAATGGGATATTTGCAAACCAGCTTGTGAATGCGGTGGTAAGTTGGATGTAAAGGTATTTCGATTCTTAAAAGGACCATTGACTGCTAAATACGGCGCAGCATTTTATGAGCAATTAGAAGAAGTTGATAAATTACTGACGGATGAAAAAGACGGCAAAGTAGAGTTTGAGACTGGCGATGAGTTACAATAGTCAAATATTAATGTTTAATTAACGAATTGCGATGTAATACTCCATTTCTTGAATTAAAAATTGATTGATTCTGCGATTGAATATTGATCAATTGGAGGCTAGAGGCAAAATTGCTGCATTAACACATTAATTTATTGCTAAATTATATTTCCACCCAATCGCCATGTTGCTTAATCAAATCAATTAACGCATCTACCGCTTCTAGTTCAGGCACGTTTTTTCGAACTACTTCTTTCTCTTTATATAACGTAATTTTTCCTGGACCTGTTCCTACGTATCCATAATCAGCATCAGCCATTTCACCAGGGCCATTTACAATACAACCCATAATCCCAATTTTCACCCCTTTTAAGTGACTGGTTTGTGCTCTAATTTTAGCAGTCGTTTCTTGTAAGTCAAATAGCGTGCGGCCGCAAGAAGGGCAAGAAATATATTCCGTTTTAGAAATCCGAGTTCTTGTGGCTTGTAAAATTCCGAATGAAGTAGAGTTGATGAATTGCTTAGAGCCGCATTTTTCAGCATCTATCCAAATTCCATCACCTAATCCATCAATAAATAAAGCACCAATGTCAGTAGCAGAGTATAATTGAAACTTATCATCAGTCAAATTTGCATAGCTTCTTTTAATAATTACAGGAGAAATACACTCATTATTCATCATTTCAATAAACATGCGACGCTGTTCTGCCATGCCATGTTCGTTATCTGTTTCTATAATCAATACTGCTGTTGGATCACTTTCTATGGTTTCCATAAATAGCTCGGATAGCTCCTCAATACGTGCAGTTATAAAATTAAGTTTTGGGGAGTAAGAGTCAGTGTCCAAATACTCATCTACACTGAAAAGGGGATGTAAACGAGGTTTTCCTGTTTGTTTTTGCCAATTTTTAGCTGAAGTCACCAAACCTAACGTACCAGGAATTTCAAAATCTACTGCATTATTTCCGATAAAGATATAATCGCAAGCTAAGTCAGAAATATTGTATTTATCTAGTGGGACAGAATAGTTATACCCAAATGGAAACAAACTCGCTGCAGTAATTTTTTCGCGTCCACTTAAGTCACCAAAAACTACAGGATGATGCTTTCCACCAATATTGTGCACTTCTTTTGCTGCTCTTCTATTATATTCATAAGGATTGATAGGATTGTAATTAATGGCAGGTATTAGTTTATGATTGCCCCTGTTTTCATATCGCTCTGCAAGTGCCTTGGCAACTGGAATCTCAGCTTCGGGTTCTTCGGTAAGTGACACACGGATTGTATCTCCGATTCCATCTTCTAATAAAGTACCAATTCCTACAGCCGATTTTATTCTTCCATCTTCTCCGTCGCCGGCCTCGGTCACTCCAAGGTGCAATGGGTAGTTCATGCTTTCCGCTGCCATTTTTATCAATAACAACCTGTAAGCCTGAACCATCACCTGTGTATTACTGGCTTTCATGGAAAGAACGATATTTTTAAAATCATGCTTTTCGCAAATTCTTAAGAACTCTAAGGCAGATTCTACCATTCCTTCAGGCGTATCGCCATATCTTCCCAAAATACGATCAGACAACGATCCATGATTGGTGCCTATTCGCATGGCAATTCCTTCCTCCTTGCAAATTTTTACCAATGGAGTGAATCGCTCTTCAATTCGTTCTAATTCTTTTGTATAGGTTTCGTCAGTATATTCAAGCTCTTCAAACTTCTTCTTATCAGCATAATTCCCAGGATTTACCCGAACTTTTTCGACAATCTTCGCTGCTATTTCAGCAGCATTAGGGGTAAAATGAATATCGGCGACTAAAGGCGTTTTGTATCCTTTAGCTCTTAATGAGTCCTTAATTGCTTTTAAATTTTCTGCTTCCTTTTTACTCGGTGCGGTAATTCTAACATACTCACAGCCTGCTTCTATCATTCGAATAGATTGGGCTACCGTTTTTTCAGTATCCATGGTGTCGGTAGTCGTCATCGATTGTATCCTAATAGGATTATCGCCACCTAAAGGAATTTCTCCAATAGTAACTTCTCGAGATTTAACCCGCTTAAATTGCGTTAAGCTTTTAATGTATTGGTGATCTGATAGTCGATTATTGCTCATACTTGATTAACTAAAATAGCACTCCAAAATTAACATTTTGAAGCGGTGAATGTTTGATTATATTAGAATAATTCAATTGAAAATCGTTTATATTTAGAAATCGGATGTTCATCTCTGATTCTACTCATTCGGTTTGTTGTTTTTTTATTACTTGTCGAATATGTATAGCTTATAACATGTTTGAATATAATAAATTACGTAATTTTATATCCTATATAAAACAACCGTGGGCACCAATTTAGATAAAGACCCCAATAATTCAAATCGATTAACTCATATTGAAAATAATTGTATTGTAGTAGATTATCCATTTCAAAATGAGGGTGCTATGAACGACTTATGTGATTTGAGTGGATCTATTCTTATTTCGGGTAAACTGATTGAATCTACGAGTATTGATGTCGCCACGCTGCCAAAAGGAGTGTATGTTTTTTATATCATAGATAGTGGAAACGTTCGTAAAGAAAGAATCCAAGTTTAAGATTGGTCAATAAACCTTTTCAAAATACTTTCAAAAATTAATGGGGATTCAATAAAGGGCATGTGTCCGATATTGGGTATAATTTTTAATTGGCAATTTTCTGCAATTAAAGCTTGCTCTCTTAACCATTCTAATGGTATAATTTGATCCTTTTCGCCTCCAATAATTAAAACTGGGTACGGTGCGAATTTTAACACAATTTCTCTCTCATAGCGATCACGCATACCCGAGATAGCAGCAATCGTTCCTTGTATACTTGTCTTATGGGCAATCTTTTTGATTCGTTTGATTCCTGCTAAATTTGTTTTTAGATTATAATTAAACAACTCAGGAACAGCAATCTCTACAAATAATTCTTTTTTTGTTTTGACTAGTTGAATGGCTTTCGTACGTTCTCGTTTTTTTTCAGGCTTGTCAGCTCGTGCGTTACTGCAAACCAAACTCAATGACTTAACTTTATCTGGGTGTAGTTCAGCAAATGCAAGAGCAACATAGCCTCCCATAGAATGGCCAACTAAATGACACTTTCGTTTTTTAAGCGTTTTCATTAATTGTAGTATAGTTTCAGCCATCAACTCCATAGAGTGAACATAACCCAAGCAATCGCTTTTGCCATGACCCGGCAGGTCAATTAATGCAACCTGGTAATTATTGGATAAATATTTAGAGGTGTCGCTCCAAATAGAAAGATCTTCTAAAAATCCATGTATTAGAATGATTAACGCACCTTTTCCTTTGGTGGAATAATGAATATTTGCGTTTTTGTATGTGAAGTATTTGCTCATAAAAATAGGGAGCATAAAAGTATGCTCCCCGGGTTAAATTATCAATAGCTGTTTTAATTAGCCATTGCTGCTTCTATGTCATCAGCCTCAATTGGAATATGAGCCATTAGATTTTTTAGACCATTCTCTGTAACTAAGTAATCATTTTCTAATCGAATACCTAAATTCTCTTCTCTAATATAAATTCCCGGCTCTATTGTAAAAACCATACCTGACTCAATTGGAGAAGCCCAGCTACCAACATCATGTACATCTAATCCGATATAATGAGAAGTTCCATGCATAAAATATTTTTTATATGCCGGCCAATTTGGATCTTGGGTATCAATATCATTTTGAGTGATTAAGCCTAACTTAATTAGTTGCTTTCCCATCATGTGGCCTACTTGCTCATGATAATCTGGTAAGCTAATTCCAGGCTTTAAAATAGACTCACACCCTTTCATTACTTCTAATACTGCATTGTATACTTCTTTCT
>JAOKVV010000010.1 GCA_028336925.1 Vicingaceae bacterium
TAGATGCCATAGATCAGTCTAATATTATTGTGGAAGACGCTATAGCCAATTATTTTCCATCAAATTTAACCGTAACCACTGCAAATGATTCTTCTCAGAAAACGATTAACCAAGTAAATGACTTAGTTAATAATATCATTTTTGGTATTATGTTAGTAGTTACGGTGTTAATGTTCTTTTTAGGCTTTAAAAATGCTTTGTTTGTTGGCTTTGCTATACCAATGTCTATGGTAATTTCTTTTATGATTATTGAGGCTTTAGGTTATACTTTAAATACCATGATTCTATTTGCAATGATAATGGGATTAGGTATGCTAGTAGATAATGGTATTGTGGTTGTTGAAAATGTTTACCGCTTGATGAGCGAAGGAATGTCGAGGAAGGAGGCCACAAAAGTAGGTATTGGAGAGATTGCAGTGCCTATTATTATTTCCACTTTAACAACCGTTGCAGCTTTTGTTCCACTGGGTCTATGGCCAGGTTTAATGGGACAATTCATGAAATACTTCCCAATCACTCTTTCTATCGTATTGGGATCATCATTATTTGTAGCTATTTTCTTTAACTCCATGTTAGTATCAAAGTTTATGACAGTTGGAGATAAGGATTCTTCCTTTAAATCTTTAGTAAGAACATCAGCAGTATTAGTGCTTTTTGGTGCTTTTATTATGATAATTGGCGGAGATGTGAGAGGGTTAGGAACCGTGATGGTATTTACGGCTATAATGCTATGGGTTTACCGCTATTTCTTAAAAGGTAGAATTGATAAATTTCAAAATAAGACGCTAGTAAGTTTTGAAAATTGGTATGAGGGTTTCTTGAAAATGGCTTTGAGAAAAAGGAATGCATACTACTTCTTTTTTGGAACGTTTATTATGCTATTTGTATCCATTTTTCTCTTTGGAGGTTCATTAGCGGTAGGTAGAACTAAAGTCGAATTTTTTCCTGATAATAAACCAAATCAAATCATTACTTATATAGAATATCCGGAGGGAACATCGATAGAGAAGACGAATAGGATAACAAAGGATATTGAAGCTAGAATGATCGCTGTGTTAAATAGTGAGGAATATTTAGATTCAGAAGGCAAAAACTTTCTAGTAGAGTCTACAATATCTTTAGTTGGTGAAGGTGCAGGTAACCCTCAAACAGATGGAGGTTCTTCTGCAGAGATGCCACATCGTGGAAAAATTACAGCTTCAATGCGTGAATTCAAATTTAGGAATGGAGCAGATTCTGAGGAGTTACGTAAGAAAGTTCAAGCTGCATTAGCCGGAATATATCCAGGTGTGTCTATTTCTGTTGAGAAAGATGCCGCAGGACCTCCTGCAGGATATCCTGTAAATATTGAAATAAGCGGAAAAGATTATGCAGCTTTAATAGATGCTGCGGAGTCAATGCGTTCTTTTTTAAACTCAAAAAACATTGCAGGCGTTGAAGAATTAAAGATTGATGTTAATAAAAGTAAACCGGCCATTCAAGTAGAAGTTGACCGTAAAAAAGCTGGAGAGTTAGGTGTATCTGCGAACCAAGTTGGAAATCAATTAAGGAATTCCATTTTTGGTGCCAAAGCAGGTGTATACAAAGAAGATGGAGACGACTTTGACATTTATGTTCGATTCAATGAAGATTTGAGATACAATCAAAGCGCACTTTTTAATCAGAATATAATTTTTCGAGACCAATCGAGTGGTCAGATTAAAGAAATCCCGGTGAGTGCTGTGGCAAGTCAGAAAAATACTTCTGGGTTTAGTGCAATAAAGCATATTGATTTACAGCGAATAGTGTTGGTTTATTCAGGTGTAGTTCCTGGTGCAAACCCAAACGAAGTGGTTGAATTAGTAAAAGCTGAGCTAGATGGTTTTGAATTGCCAGATGGAATAAAGTATGAGTTTACAGGGGAAATGGAAGAACAAGCTAAACAGATGGCATTTCTTATGAGTGCTTTATTTGGTGGGTTATTCCTAATATTTCTAATTCTCATATTTCAGTTCAGTTCTGTTTTACAGCCTACCATTATTATGGTAGCTATTTTCTTAAGTTTTATTGGTGTATTCTTAGGTCTAGTTATTACCGGATGGAACTTTGTGATTATGATGACCATGATGGGAATTATCTCATTGGCAGGTATTGTAGTAAACAATGGGGTTGTTTTGCTAGATTATACAGACATATTAATCAAGCGTAAGAAATATGAATTAGATTTAGAAGACAATCAATTACTTCCTAGAGAAGCTATAATGGATGCAATTATTGTTGGCGGAAAGGCGAGACTGCGTCCGGTAATTTTAACTGCAATTACTACCGTTTTAGGGCTTATCCCCTTAGCTATTGGTTTAAATATTGACTTCTTTTCTTTGGCCACTGAATTTGATCCAAAGATTTTTATTGGTGGGGATAATGTTATCTTTTGGGGCCCTTTGGCATGGACAGTAATTTTTGGGTTGAGTTTCGCGACCTTTCTAACCTTAATTATCGTTCCCGTTATGAACTATTTAATTTTTAGAGTGAGACTAAGATTAGCGAAGTAAATTCAAATTAAGAAATTTTAAGAATTATCGATATAACAAATCGAGAAATAACCCGTTCTTAAAGCGGTTATTTAGAGGTTTTAGGTTTGGTTAATTTGGGGATAATAACAGTGTTGTTACCCCCATTTCTTTAATTATATTCAATTTATCTTATAAATGTCGCCAAAACATATATTTCCTACATTTGTTGCATTATAGAAATATGATTCCATACCTATATTATGAGTGAATTTAAGGCCGGAGAATTACTAGATAAAATTATTGTTCCTTCTGATTTAAGGAAACTTAATGAAAACCAATTAGAACAAGTTGCTAAAGAATTGAGGCAATACATTGTTGATGTTGTATCGGTAAAAGGAGGGCATTTTGGCGCTAGTTTAGGCGTGGTAGAAATGACAGTTGCTTTACATTACGTATTCAATACGCCCGATGATCAGTTGGTATGGGATGTTGGTCACCAAGCTTATGGGCATAAATTATTGACGGGCAGAAGAGCCAATTTTCATACAAATAGGGTATATAAAGGATTAAGTGGTTTCCCAAAAAGATCAGAGAGCGAATACGATACTTTTGGTGTGGGTCATTCTTCAACTTCTATTTCTGCGGCCTTAGGAATGGCAGTAGCTTCTCGCTTAAAAGGGGATAAACAAAGGCAACACATTGCAGTAATTGGTGATGGTTCTATGACTGCCGGATTAGCCTTCGAAGGATTAAATCACGGAGGTGTAGAAGACTCTAACCTATTAGTTGTTCTGAATGACAATTGTATGTCAATTGATCCAAATGTAGGTGCCTTAAAAGAATATTTAACGGATATTTCAACCTCTCATACTTACAATAAAGTAAAAGATGAGGTTTGGACTCTGCTTGGAAAAGTAAGTAAATTTGGACCAAATGCTCAAGCCATTGTTCAGAAAATAGAAAATGGATTAAAAGGTGCCTTGTTAAAACAGAGTAACTATTTTGAGTCGTTAAATTTTAGATATTTCGGACCAATAGACGGACATGATGTCAATCACATGACCAAGGTGCTGCAAGATTTAAAGGATATTCCAGGACCAAAAATTCTTCATTGCTTAACTAAGAAAGGAAAAGGATATCAGCCTGCCGAGGATGGAAGTCCTACTCAATGGCATGCACCAGGATTATTTAATAAAGATACAGGCGAGATTATTAAGGTAACACCTAAAAGTCCGCAACCTCCAAAATACCAAGATGTATTTGGACATACTATCGTAGAATTAGCTGAAAAGAATGAAAAGATAGTTGGGGTAACTCCAGCTATGCCCTCAGGAAGTTCATTGAATATAATGATGAAAGCTATCCCTGATCGTGCATTTGATGTAGGAATTGCTGAGCAGCATGCAGTTACTTTCTCTGCAGGAATGGCAACACAAGGAATGATTCCTTTTTGTAACATCTACTCATCATTCATGCAACGAGCTTATGATCAAGTGATGCATGATGTAGCGTTACAAAATTTACACGTTGTATTTTGTTTAGATAGAGCAGGATTTGCAGGAGCAGATGGGCCAACACACCATGGTGCTTATGATATTGCTTATATGCGATCTACTCCAAACATGATTGTAGCCTCTCCAATGAATGAGGAGGAGTTGAGAGACATGATGTATACTTCTCAAGAGAAAACCCACGGCCCATTTACCATTCGTTACCCAAGAGGTAATGGTATGATGACTGATTGGAAAACGCCACTTAAATCAATTAAAATTGGTCAAGGTAGACGAATTAAAAATGGGGAAGATGTAGCAATACTTACATTTGGTCACATTGGAAATTATGCAGTTGATGCTTGCCTTCAATTAGAGAAAGAAGGAGTAAATGCAGCTCATTATGACATGAGATTTGCAAAACCATTAGATGAAATGCTATTGCACGAAGTTTTTGGCAAGTTTGAGAAAGTAATCACTGTGGAAGATGGATGCTTAATGGGTGGAATTGGAAGCGCAATTTTAGAATTTGCAGCTGATCATGGTTACAAAGCTTCCGTAAAACGTTTGGGTATCCCGGATGAGTTTATTGAGCATGGAACACAACTGGAATTGCACAAAGAGTGTGGTTTTGATCCAGAAGGAATTACTCAGGCAGCAATCAAATTGGTAGGAGCTAAAGCAAAAAAACAAGCAGTTTAAAAACTACTTGAATAAAATAAGTGTTAAAACGGGAAATCATTTATTCCCGTTTTTTTTTGGAATAGATTCAATTAATTTTTAGTGAAATCAGCAATTATAATAGGTTCAGGAGTAGCAGGTTTAGCTGCTGCAGTGCGATTAAAGGCGCAAGGGTACGAAGTAACCGTATTTGAAGGCGGAGCGCAGATAGGCGGAAAGTTAGGAATCTTTGAAAGCAAAGGCTACCGATGGGATACTGGTCCCTCTTTATTCACTATGCCAACCTTAGTTGATGAGTTATTTGCACTGTTCAATGAAAATCCTACAGATCATTTTACCTATCAACAGCAAGAGGTAATTTGCAACTATTTTTGGGAAGATGGCACCCGCTTTTCAGCGCCAAAATCGATGGAAGGGTTTGCTGAAAAAGCAGCAAGTACATTCAATGAATCAAAGAAAACAATCGCAGATTATTTAAAAAGGAGTAGCTTAAAATATGAGTTGACAGCTCCTTTATTTCTCGATCAATCGCTGCATAAACTATCGACTTATGCATCATTTAAAGCTGTAAAAGCAGTTGCTAAGATGAGTCAATTGGATTTAAGCAACACGTTGAATAAAGTGAACGAAAACCATTTTAAGAGTAAGAAACTGATTCAATTGTTTAACCGATATGCAACCTATAATGGTTCATCGCCTTATAAAACTCCTGGTATCATGTCGATGATTCCAACGCTAGAAATGCAATTTGGAACCTATTTCCCACATGGTGGAATGCGAAGTATTGTTGAGTCAATTTACCAATTAGGCTTACGACATAGAGTCAATTATCGACTGAATGAAAAAGTAACAGCCATTAATTATGATGGAAATACAGCGACGGGAATTACTACAAAAACTGAAAATTATACTGCTGATGTAGTTGTTTCTAATATGGACGTTTTTTACAGTTATGATCAGTTACTGCCCAACTTAAAACGACCAAATAAAATTTTGAGTCAAGAGAAATCAAGCTCAGCGATTATCTTTTATTGGGGAATTAAAAAGCAGTTTCCTAAATTAGATTTACATAATATTTTCTTTGGCAATGATTACGAACAAGAGTTTGACGCACTCTTTGATAAAAAGAAATTGGCGAATGACTCTACAGTTTATGTGCACGTTAGTTCTAAAGCCCAAGTACTAGATGCTCCTGAAGGCAGTGAAAATTGGTTTGTAATGGTCAATGCTCCCACAAATGTTGGGCAAAATTGGAATGCGATTGTGGCTGCTGCTCGTCAGCAAGTAATAAAAAAATTAGGTATCTGCTTAAGTGATAACATTGCAGATTATATTGAAGTAGAGGAAGTACTAGATCCAATTAAAATTGATGATCGAACAGCTTCTCATCAAGGTTCTTTATATGGAACTTCGAGTAATTCTAAGTTTGCAGCATTTCTTCGACACCCTAATTTTAGCAAGCAATTGAAAAACTTGTATTTTTGTGGAGGATCAGTACATCCTGGAGGAGGCATTCCATTGTGTTTAAAATCAGCACATATTGTATCTAATTTAATCGCAGAATAGTTATGATGGATTTGTCAATCAATTATAGAAAGTGGGATAGAGAAAATTGGGTCATTGGTAGTTTTATCGTTTGGCTGTTTCAAATCAGTGCTTTAATTGGTATTTCTATTGGTTTTCAAGATTGGTTTATTTCCAAAACACCTTTAAACTTAACGATTCATGTGGCTCTGCTCTTTTGGATTTTTCCAGAAAATCTGCGCAAAAAGCTCACTTTGTTTGTCCTTCTTTTTACCGGTGGAATACTCATAGAAATGATCGGAGTAGCTACTGGAATCCCATTTGGAATCTATAGCTATGGCGAAAATATGGGTTGGAAAATTTTGGGAGTTCCTTTATTAATTGGATGTAATTGGGCTGTTTTGGTTTTTGTGACAGCTAGCATTGTTAATCGATTCTTTAAGAATAATTGGCTAAAAGCTTTTTTAGGAGCTAGTTTAATGATCGTTCTAGACCTTCCCATGGAAGTGGTGGCTCCTATATTCGATTTTTGGACTTTTCCAGAAGGTGCTCCATTTATTAATTATGTAAGTTGGTTTGCAACTGCCTTTTTAATGCATTTATTCGTTCAGAAAAAACAAATAGTTGGCGATTTTAATTTCTCTTTACAGCTATTCTTGTCTCAACTAGTCTTCTTTGTTTACCTCACATTTTTCTTGGCATAAAAAAACCCATCAAATCTGCGACTTGATGGGTTTTAAAATAATAGAATTAGCTGTTTAGTCAGTTAATGTATCTTTCTCTAATACAAATGTCTCCATAAATTTAGTGGTACATTCTCCGGCTAAAAACGTAGGATCTTCCATCAATTGGTAATGGAAAGGAATCGTTGTTTTAATACCTTCGATAACGTATTCACCTAATGCACGCTTCATTTTCTTAATTGCCTCTTCACGTGTTTGTGCAACAGTGATGAGCTTAGAAATCATTGAATCGTAGTTAGGAGGAATAACATAACCAGCATAAGAATGAGTATCTACACGCACACCATGCCCACCTGGAGAGTGATAAGTCGTAATAGCACCCGGACTTGGTCTAAAATTATTATATGGATCTTCTGCATTAATTCTACATTGAATTGCATGCATGTGAGGCTCATAATTTTTACCAGAAATCTTTATTCCTGCTGCAATTTTTATTTGCTCCTTAATTAAATCGAAGTTAATTACCTCTTCCGTAATCGTATGCTCTACTTGAATACGCGTGTTCATCTCCATAAAGTAGAAGTTACGGTGCTTATCAACTAAAAACTCTACTGTACCTACACCTTCATAATTGGCTGCAGCAGCAGCTTTGATTGCTGCTTCGCCCATTGCCGCTCTAAGCTCTTTCGTCATAAATGGCGATGGAGTTTCTTCTACTAACTTTTGGTGTCTTCTTTGAATAGAACAATCACGCTCTGACATATGGCAATAATTGCCAAATTGATCACCTGCAATTTGAATTTCAATGTGACGAGGCTCTTCAATGAATTTCTCCATATACATACCATCGTTACTAAAAGCAGCTTTTGCTTCTTTTCTTGCAGAATCCCAAGCTTCAGGTAAATCCTTTTCACTTTTAATCATTCGCATACCCTTACCTCCGCCACCGGCAGTTGCTTTAATCATAATAGGGTATTTTATCTGCTTTGCAATTTTCTTTGCATCCTCAAGGGTCTCTAATATTCCTTCAGATCCAGGTATACAAGGAACTCCTGCAGAAAGCATAGTAGCTTTAGCCGAAGCCTTATCACCCATAGAATCAATCATCTTAGGAGAAGCCCCGATGAATTTAATCCCATGTTCATCACAAATTTTAGAAAATTTCGCATTTTCAGAAAGAAAACCATAACCGGGGTGAATTGCATCTGCGTTGGTTATCTCAGCTGCAGCAATAATATTGGTCATCTTAAGGTAAGATTCCGAACTTGGTGCAGGTCCGACACAAACAGCTTCATCAGCGAATCTTACGTGCAAACTATCAGCATCTGCTTTAGAATAAACAGCTACTGTTTTTATGCCCATTTCTTTACAAGTTCTTATTACCCTTAAGGCAATCTCCCCTCTGTTCGCTATTAATATTTTTTTAAACATAGATATCGATTTATGCTAGCCTATTTGCATCAAATAGGCTATTGAGTAAAATTGGTTTTTTGATTAACTAGGGTCAATCAATAATAATGGCTGATCATACTCTACAGGCGTAGTATCGTCAACTAATACTTTAACTACTTTACCTGAAACTTCCGCTTCAATTTCGTTAAATAACTTCATTGCCTCAATAATACAAACTACATCTCCTGCTTTAATGGTATCTCCAACCTTTACAAACTGAGGTTTGTCTGGCGATGGACTTCTATAGAAAGTACCAATCATTGGCGATTTAATCTCTACATAATTTGCAGCAGCTTTGTCTTCTGCACTTTCTTTTTCTTGAGCAGGTGCAGCCGGAGCAGGTGCAGCCGGAGCCATTGGCTGAGCATACTGGGGTTGCATCATTGGCATACCTTGCTGTGGAATCATTTGTGTAGTTACTCCTGTTCCCTCATTGATTTTTCCTCTTCCTCTAGGAGGAGTTTTGATATTGATTTTGAAATCTTTATCTTCGATTTCTACTTCACTAACTCCTGATTTAGCAACAAATTTAATCAGCTCTTGAATTTCTGCAATTTTCATATTTGTTTTGTTTTGTTGTAAGATTAAAGTTAAAATTATTTGGTTTTATTTATTGGTATCGTAAGCCCACTTTAAATAAATTGATCCCCATGTGAATCCGCCGCCAAAAGCAGAAAGAATAATGTTATCACCTTTCTTTAATTGGCTCTCCCATTCCCATAAACATAAAGGAATCGTCCCGTTGGTTGTATTTCCGTACTTGTTGATGTTTAGCATTACTTTTTCATCGCTAACACCCATTCTGCGTGCAGTTGCATCAATGATTCGCTTATTAGCTTGATGCGGCACTAGCCAAGCTACGTCGTCGGCCGTTAGATTATTTTTGTCCATTATTTCTGCTGAAACATCGGCCATATTAGTTACTGCAAATTTAAAGACCGCTTGTCCTTCTTGATAAATGTAGTGTTCCTTATTATCGATTGTTTCATGGCTTGGTGGTTTTACTGATCCACCTGCTTTTTGATGTAAGTGTATTCTTCCTGATCCATCACTTCTTAAAATAGAGTCTTGAATACCTAAACCATCCTCGCTAGGTTCTAATAACACAGCTGCAGCTCCATCTCCAAAGATGATGCACGTCGTTCTGTCTTCGTAATCTACAATTGACGACATTTTATCGGCACCAACAATTACAACTTTCTTGTATTGTCCTGATTCAATAAATTTTGAACCTGTTGCCAAACCATAAAGAAAACCGGAGCAGGCTGCATTTAGATCGAAACCGAAAGCATTTTTTGCCCCTATTTTGTCGCTAATAATGTTGGCAGTAGCAGGAAAAACATGGTCAGGCGTCACTGTACAGCAGATAATTAAGTCAATTTCTTCAGCCTTAATTCCTCTTTTCTTTAGTAATTCCTCAATTGCAGGCGCTCCCAAATCTGAGGACCCTTTATCTTCGCCTTTCAGAATTCTTCTTTCCTCAATTCCAGTTCTACTCATGATCCACTCATTGTTAGTGTCTACCATGGTTTCCAACTCTTCATTGGTCAACTTATACTCGGGAACAAACCCTCCAATAGCGGTTATCGCTGCAGTTATTTTGGTCATGACTTAATTACTTTCGTTTAGTTGTAAAATTGCTAATTAATCGCACAATTTAGTTCATTAATTGCATAAAAAGAAGAGAAAACTAAAAAATAGCATTCATGCCTTTTTATTTGATAGTTGATTTAACGAGAAAAGGCCATTTAGCAATATCGCTAATGGCCTTTATTTATTATAGTCTTGTTTAATTTAGAATCAAACTGTTGAATTTATTGCAAAAATCACTGCCTATTTTCAAAATAGGAGATTTTAAATAGCAACTTCTTTTTCTAAAACTACTTTACCCTTGTAATACAATTTACCTTCATGCCAGTGGGCTCTGTGGTATAAATGCGGCATTCCAGTCGCAGTGCACGTTGCTACAGTAGGCTTTTCAGCTTTGTGGTGGGTTCTCCTTTTATCTCTTCTTGTTTTGGATATCTTTCGTTTAGGATGTGCCATTTTTCTATATTATTTACTTATTTATTACTACTTTTTTCTACTTTATATTCTTTAAAGCATCCCATCTAGGATCTTGCTCTTCTTCTTCCTCTTCTGATGAGTTCACCTCATCTAGTTGTGCAATCACGTCAGGATTACAATCTTCAATTTCTTCATGTGCAATTTTAATAGGCATCAATAAATGAATGCTTTCATAAACCACATGGGTTAAATCAAGTTCTTGCTCATTTGGTGAAAGGGTAATAATGTGATCATATTCATCCATTACCTCTTCCGTTATTTTTACAATAAACTCTTGTTCTCCTTCAATAACTATTTGTAAATCGTCTAAACATCGATCGCAAATAGAGTTAACAACTCCATCTAAGATTAACGTTAAACGAAACATACCTGGCTTTTTTTCAAAAGAAAAATTAGCCTTAATGTCAGCATTATCAATTAGTGTGTAATCAAAATTACTAAAGAACTCGGTGTTTGCATGAAAATCATATTCATGTAAACCATCCTTTAAACTATCAAAAGGAATTATAAATTTATCTTTCTTCTTCACAGTTCCAACTCACTTTTTAAAGGGCGTCAAAGTTATCAATTAATTTTTAAAATACACGTTATTATGAATGCATTAATTTCTCCCTTTACTAATTTGTAAAGGATCTGCTGTCATCTCTTCGTATCTAGCTCTATTCTTATGAATTTCTATTGCTTTATAAATTGCATTTCTAAATGAGCTTTCATCTGCTTTGTCTTGCCCTGCTATATCATAACCTGTGCCGTGGTCAGGGGATGTCCGTATTATTTTTAATCCAGCTGTAAAGTTTATTCCACCTCCAAAAGAAAGCGTTTTTGCAGGAATTAATCCCTGGTCGTGATACATGGCAAGAATGCCATCAAAATTTTTAAATGCCCCTGCTCCAAAAAATCCATCTGCCGGGAAAGGCCCAAAAGCCAAAATACCTCTATTTTTTGCTTGTGTTATGGCCGGTGTAATTATTTTTTCTTCCTCATCTCCAAGTAAACCATTATCTCCTGCATGTGGATTCAGTCCCATCACTGCTAACTTAGGCTTTACTATTCCAAAGTCTTCCATTAATGATTTATTCATTAGGGTGATTTTTTTAAGAATGCTTTCTGTTGTAATCTTCGCTGCAACCTCTTTTAGCGGAATATGGCCTGTTACAACCCCAATTCGAGCAACATCAGAAACCATAAACATCAATGAATCTTCAGCACCATCTTTTGCCATAAGGTATTCAGTATGGCCCGGAAAGTTAAATTCTTCTGATTGTATGTTGTCTTTATTAATTGGCGCTGTTACCAATACATCGATTTCTCCTGCAACTAAGTCTGCGGTGGCGGCCTCTATGGACTTGAGTGCATATTGCCCTCCCTCTGCGGTGGCTTCTCCAATATTCATGTTTACTTCCTCCGACCATGCACTAATAATATTTCCCGTTTTAGTATTGGCTTCTTTAGCGGATATTGCACGATGAAAAGTTAAATTAGAAATATTTAACGCTTTTCGATGGTAGTTAATCGTTTTGTTAGATCCGTAAATAATAACAGTACATAATTCATATATTCTATTATCCATTAATGACTTTAGAATAACCTCGATACCAATTCCATTTATGTCGCCAAGTGAAATTCCGACTTTAGTTAGGTGCTTCCCTTCTGTTTGCATATTCCTGTAAATTTTCGTTCTCAAATCCAAATATCTGCTGACTTTACGGCTAAATAGACGTGGATTAATTCGTATTTTTGAACTTCAAAGTTAAGACAAATCAAACCAATAAGCAGCATCATTGTTTAATTGGAAATTAGATCGCATGAAGGTAGAAGAGTTATTAGAAAAAGCACTGAATTTTGAATTTCTTTCAATAGAAGAAGGAGTTTTTTTATTTCATAATGCGCCAACGGCCCAATTGAGTTTCGTAGCGAATGAAATGAAGAAGAAACACAAGCAAGACAACGATACCGTAACATGGATTATCGATCGGAACGCTAATACGACCAACGTGTGTACCGCAAATTGTAAATTTTGCAATTTTTTTAGAGTTCCAGGGCATGGTGATGCATACATTACCACAATAGAAGAATACAAGCAGAAAATAGATGAGATGATGCGCTATGGTGGTGAGCAACTTTTACTACAAGGAGGACACCATCCTGAATTAGGTCTTAGTTTTTATACTGAACTTTTCGCCGAACTGAAGCAATTGTATCCGAACTTAAAATTACATGCTTTAGGGCCTCCCGAAATTGCTCATATTTCAAAATTAGAAGGAAAAACACATACAGAAGTATTAACCGCCCTTAAAGCTTCGGGTATGGATTCGCTTCCTGGAGCAGGAGCAGAAATTTTGAATGATAGGGTTCGTCGATTAATTTCGAAAGGTAAATGCACCGGAAAGGAATGGTTAGATGTTATGCGTGCTGCTCATCAGTTAGATATGACAACTTCAGCAACGATGATGTTTGGTCATATTGAAACAATAGAAGAGCGGTTTGAGCATTTAGTTTGGCTAAGAGAAGTCCAAAGTGAAAAACCAGACAATGCAAAAGGATTTTTGGCGTTTATCCCTTGGCCATTTATGGATGATGGCACATTACTTAAAAGAGTAAAAGGGGTGACTAACAATGTTAGTGCTGAAGAATATATTAGAATGATTGCATTGTCGCGTATTATGTTGCCAAATGTGGTAAACATTCAAGCCTCTTGGTTGACAGTTGGGAAGAAGACTGCACAAATTTGTTTGCACAGTGGCGCGAATGACATGGGCTCTATTATGATTGAAGAGAATGTAGTGTCAGTAGCAGGTGCTCCGCATAGATTCACCGCTGAAGGAATTCAAGATGCGATAAAAGAGGCCGGCTTTAAACCCCAGCTAAGAACACAACAGTATGAATACAGAGAAATGCCTGAAAATATCGAGCAACAAACCATTAATTATTAACGTCTTCTAATTGTGAGTTATATTCTGAAAACGTTTTCTTTCCTTTTTTTTACCTTATTTATGTTAGCTGTCAATGCTACTCATAATAGGGCGGGAGAAATTACGTTTAGACATATTTCAGGATTAACTTATGAGGCTTCTTTTGTTATTTATTCTGATCCGGCTTCTCCGGCTAGCACAAGAACTGAAATTGAGGTTTGTTGGGGAGATGAAGGAGAATGCAATCAAAACACATTAACAAGACTAAACACTAGAACTGAAACACAATTATCACCTAAAGTTCAACGAAATGAATGGAGAGCCCGGCATACCTACAATGGCTCAGGATCTTTTAAAATTACATTAACAGATCCGGCTAGAAATGCAGGGATTTCAAATATTTCTAATTCTGTTTCTGTTCCTCTTTATTTGGAAACAACTTTAAGGATTAGCCCTTTTCAGAATGTGGTTAATAATTCACCAATTCTATTAAACTTCCCAATTGATGAAGGTTGTCAGGATCGCCTTTTTGTACACAACCCAGGAGCAGTTGATCCTGATGGAGACAGTTTAGCTTACGAAATTGATAAAAGTCGAACAACGGGAGGTGTCCCTGCAGATGGATATGTATTTCCTCCTGCATCAACTGCTATATATGTTGATCCAATTTCTGGTGATTTAATATGGGATAATCCATCCCAGTTAGGAAGTTTCAATGTAGCTATACGGATAAAAGAGTATAGAAATGGGGTGTTGATTGGGTCTGTAATGCGTGACCTTCAAATTGACATAGAATTTTGCTCTAATCGACCACCGAAAATCCTCACAGAAGCAGAACATTGCGTAACTGCAAATGAATTATTAGTGTTTGATGTAGAAGCTTTTGATCCTGATCAATCAAGTACTGAAAATAAAGTGACCTTAACAAGCACTGGTCTTCCTTATGATTTTCAAAACGCTCCTGCTACTTTTTTAGAGCCTAATGCTGCAAGACAGGTAAAAGGAACATTTGCATGGATCCCTGACTGTGATCAAATACAAAATAGGGCTTATTCAGTCCTTTTTAGAGCAATAGATAATGGATTCCCAAATTTGTCAGCCTACAAAACAAGTAATATTTCCGTTCTTGCTCCACCTGTAGAAAACTTTATCGCTTCCAATAGTTTCAATTCCATTTTACTGAAATGGGACTCTTTGGTTTGCAGAAACGGATCAGGATTTGAAATTTATCGGCGTCTTGATTCTAGTGGATTTATTCCAGATACTTGTCAAACAGGTGTACCCGAAAACTTAGGTTTTGAATTAATAGCTAGAACAAATGATATCAATCAAACAGACTACCTAGATAATGGTGGTTTTAATGGCTTAATCTCAGGAAGAACATATTGTTATCTTATTATTTCATACTATACGGATGGCAGTTTAAGTTATGCCTCCAATGAAACGTGTATTACCTTACCAAAAGTAAATCCAATTATGACTAAGGCATCTGTAATGAATACTGATGCGACTAGCGGTTCTGTAGGAATACAATGGTCAGTTCCTGATTCAATCGATGAATCAATTTATCCACCACCTTATCGATTTTTAATTGAGTATGCTCAAGAGGGTAGTTTTGTTGCGATAGATTCAACCAATAGTTTGTTGGATACAAATTACACTCATCTAGGGATAAACACTTCAAGCCCTTCCAATACTTATCGAGTAAAATTCATTAGTTTAGGTAATTCGCGGGTTTTAATTTCAACTGCTATTGCTGCAACTTCTCCATTTTTAAAAGGGTTTGGGGAAGATGAGTTAATCAGTTTAGAGGTGGACAATTCTGTTCCTTGGAGGGTTGACTCTTCCATTGTGTACAAGTTAAATCAAGTCTCTTCTGCTTTTGATTCAATAGCTACCATTTATTCAAACACTTTTGTTGATACGAACAATCTTGAAAATGGAACTGTATATTGCTACAAAGTAAAGCAGTATGGTAGTTATGACCTGCGTTCTATAGAGTTGCCTCTCATAAATTTTTCACAAGAAATTTGTCTTGAACCTTCCGATCTTACTCCTCCATGTGCTCCTACATTGTCAGCAAATTATAAGTGCATCGAGGGTGAATTAACATTAAATTGGGACATTCCATTAACATCATGTGAAGAGTCAGAGGACATTTCAGGCTTTAAAATTTACACTATAAATTCGGATTCAGTAGCTTCTTTATTTGCGAATATTTCTAATAGAAATAAACGCTCTCTCTATACTCAAATTGATCCCCAGACCCAGTCTATTGCCAATTGTTACGTAATTGTAGCAGTTGATTCTAGTGGAAATGAAAGTAAGTTTTCAAACCAAATTTGCCTAGAAACTTGTCCTAGTTATGAGCTGCCAAACGTAATCACTCCAAACGGTGATAGTATCAATGATTTATTTGTTCCTGCACCTTATCGTTATGTCACAGAAATAGATTTATCGGTTTTCGATCGATGGGGAAGAAAAGTATTTACTACTACCAATCCCGATATAAATTGGAAGGGAGCCATTGATGGGAACGATGATTTAATTTCAGATGGAGTGTTTTATTACTCGTGCATTGTTTACGAAATACGTCGTGAGGGGATTGTAAGCCGAGAACTTAAAGGGTCAATCACTGTTATAAACGCAACAACTAAAGGAATAAAGGAATAATGTTTACAGGTATAATCGAACAATTAGGTGAAGTAATATCAACCAATAGTAATGGAAGTAACGTTACGTTTACCATTGGGGCAGACTTTACACACACTTTAAAGGTGGATCAAAGTGTAGCACATAATGGGGTCTGTTTAACGGTTGAGTCCATTAATGATTCTAATTATACTGTGACTGCAATTGAAGAAACGTTGACAAAAACAGCCTTAAATAACTGGAAGGAAGGTACCCTTATCAATTTAGAACGTTGCATGCAAATGAATGCTCGTTTAGATGGGCACATAGTCCAAGGGCATGTAGATGGTGTAGGACATTGTATTAAGTTGGATATAAAAGAAGGTAGCTGGGAATTTACTTTTAAAACAGAGAAAAGGCTTGACCTGATTGTAGAAAAAGGATCCATTTGTGTTAATGGAGTTAGTTTAACGGCATTTGATGTGCAAGACAACACCTTTAAAGTCGCTATTATTCCTTTCACCTTTGAGCACACTAATTTTAAACAGTTAGCCGTAGGCGATGAAATCAATTTAGAGTTTGATATAATTGGTAAGTATGTACAACGACTATTTAAAAAGTAGCATTTCAAAATCTGAATCACACAATAAAAATCGACATTAGGGGGTTAGTAGGATCTAAAACAACTCTTTAGCAATATTTCTAACTGCATTTGATTTACCCATGGTATAAAAGTGGATACAAGGTACTTGTTTTCCCATTAGCTCTTTGCACTGTGCTAATGCCCATTTTTCTCCAACTAATTTAACCTCTTCATTATCCTTGCAGGCCTCCACCATATCCGTTAGTTCTTCTGGCAAGTCGATATGGAATAATTTCGGAAGTACTTGTAATTGTCTTTTGGTTGCAATTGGCTTAATGCCAGGTACTATTGGAACAGTTATTCCTGCGGCTCTGCATAATGCAACAAAGTCAAAAAACTTTTGGTTGTCAAAAAACATCTGTGTTACAATATAACCAGCTCCTGCATCTATTTTTTGTTTCAGTCGAATGATGTCTTCTTTCATATTAGGCGCTTCTGAATGTTTCTCAGGGTATCCTGATACGCCAATACAAAAGTTAGTAGGTGAGGCATTTTCAATATTGTCTTCGATATACTGTCCCTTATTTAACTGTATGATTTGTTTGACTAAGTCAACAGCGTATTCATTTCCTCCTTCTTCAGGAACAAAGTACTGTTCAGTTTTAATGGGATCTCCTCTCAGTGCTAGAACATTATTTACTCCCAGAAAATTAAGATCAATCAGCGCATTTTCTGTTTCTTCTCTTGTAAATCCACCACAGATTAAGTGCGCTACAGATGGCGTTTTATATTTATTGCTAATAGCAGCACAAATTCCAACTGTACCTGGTCTTTTCTTAATAGAAAATTTTTCAAGGTATCCTTTCTCTCTTTTTTTATAAATAAATTCCTCTCGATGATAAGTAACATTAATAAATGCAGGCTTAAACTCAATTAGTGGGTCTATTCCGTCATATATAGACTGTATGCTTTTACCCTTCAGTGGAGGTAAAATCTCAAAAGAAAACAGTGTTTTTGTGGTCTGCTCTAGTAAGTCGGCTACATTTATAGGTTTCATCATAGTGTTGCAAATATAAAAAAACCCCTGCATGCTATTGCATACAGAGGTTTAAATAATCTGTTAAATTAGCGTATTATTTGATGATCATTAATGTACCTTTCTGAATCGCTTGCTTATCATCATTTAAGTCGAGAACATAAAAGTAAGTGCCTGCTTCAACATCACTTCCTGTCCAGTCATTTTTATAATTAGTTGCATCAAGCACCACTCTTCCCCATCTATTATAGATGGTTAAACGGTTACCCGGATAGATATCAATTAATCCTAAATTCAACTCATCATTTATTCCATCGCCATTTGGAGTAAACGCATTTGGTACAGTAACAATAATCTGACAATCCGGAGTTAAAGTACCTTGACTATATCTACAATCGCCTTTAGTTCCAATAGGTATGCTGTTGTAAGCTCTAATATATCCTTGCGGTGTACCTAACCCTGGAATACGAGTTGCTAGATTACCCAATGCTGGGCTTGGCGATGCAGTCACTGATAAGGGAGTCCAATTAACACCATCAAGACTGAATTCATAACCAATAGCTCCTGGAATTGAATCCCATATATACTGCTTTCCATCTGTATTTGCTTGACCGCAGAAAATAATTGGCGCTTCTAAAAATGGAGCCACTTCTACATAAATACTATCAACTCCTTCACAACCTGAAAGACTGTTAAGTTTAAATGTATAGACCCCAGTTCGAGTTACCTTTAGTGAGTCAATGGTATCATTTTCTAATAAAACACCATTCAAGTACCATTCAATATCAAAAATACTATCATTTACATAATTATATCCTGAGAATAGATCATATTGCTGCCCTTCACATATTAACGTATCTCCGCCAAGATTCACATCATATTCCTTGATACGTCTTATAACGAAAGTATCGTTGATGGTACAAGGAGGAATGGCTACTTGGAATGTGTATTGTCCGTTTGCTGGAATAATTATAGAATCGGCAATACCAATAATATCTCCTTTGGGACCTTTCCATTGATAAGTATTTGCAACTGCTCCTGAATCTAACAAGTAAGCCATATTAATTGTAGGGTAAGGAGAAGTATAACAGAAATCAAAATCAGGTATTTCAACTAAGATTGTTTTGTTCTCTTTGATAAAGATAAAGTCCTCAGCTTGACAACCACTGTAATCTAATGATACTCCCCAATATCCTGTCGTATCAGCAATTTGAGTGTATTTTTCCCCAACAGTATCTCTAGCACCTGTAGGCGTATTTCTGTACATCCAAGTATATCTATCTGCTCCTGGAATCGGCGCCGTTAATTGTGGAAATGGATTTTCAGGATTACAGTAAACAATATCTTCACCTAAATCTATTTGTAGGTTATTGATAACGAAGATGTCTATTACAGTACTATCAGGTAGTTCTATACCACAGCTTGTTTTCCACGTGTTGAAATCGTCTCCTGGCTTTAGGTACATTTTTATAATACCACCGTCATTATCCACATTCGGGTCAAACCCTGCAGGTAATCCTAATGGCTCAAATAGTTTTATCCTTATTTTGTTTGTCTTCAATCCCTTGCAACCATCTGTCGGGTAAACCGAATCGATGGCGTAAATAGTTGGTGGGGTTGTAGTAGAATCAGTAAGTCTTAAATCTGATCCATTTACTTCGATGGTATTGCATACAATATCGATATCTAATTCAATGTCGATGTAATAGCTAGCGCAACTAACCGCAATTACATTCGGATTAGCACCTTTATAACCTACTTGATAAGGATCTATTGCTGCAGATGATATATTTGAGAAAACAGGTACAGAGTCATTACAGAATTCACCAAAAGCAATACGTAAATCTCGCATTAATGCTCCTCTATATACTTTTTTAGATCTAGTAACTGTCGAGTTGTCCGGAAGTGTATCTACATATAAACTGTCTTTCCACTCTTCTACTTCATAAGCAAATGTTCCTTGAAACTTTAGCGCAGGGATAAAAGATAGAACTCCTGTTCGTTGATTCAAATTAACAGGCCTATTGACAGTAGGAAGTGGATCATTACCTGTGTATCCTGCCGCATAATTAACTTGCTGTCCAAAGCCACTTAGAGCAGGGACTATTTTATAAGAGAGCGAATCCCCATCAGGGTCTGTTGCACTTAAATCGAATTGGTATTGTCGACCAATACAAAATGAAGAAACCGGTTCATCATTATTAAATTCAGGCGAATTGTTGTAATACGTTGGAACTGTATTTAATCCAAAAGTTGGATCCCATGAATTAATATTGTTATTATTAAATTCTACTTGAACGTAAAATGTTGGAGAACTTGAAAGATTATCATTTGGAGGTCTTGCATTTATTTCCCAAGAGGCTGTCCAAAAATCGCATTTACCGGGCAATGTAATTGTATCTCTATACAAGTATTCTTCTGTACAAGGCTTATCTTCATCTAAAATACAGTTGGCTCCTTTAACAACACCACCACCATTTCCAATCACAGTATCTTTAAGGAAAGGATTAAAAGGAGCAAAATTCACCTGTCCGAAACAAGGAGAAAAGAATCTAGGAGTAATCGTATTAGGGGCTCCAATACCGTCACATTCTCTATAAAAGCGTAAAGTAAAATCATAGGTCAGGGCATCATTGGTATCAATTTGTCGATAAACAATGTCTCCTGCTGCTACGTGCGATGCTTTAACGGTGTTGGATACGGATAAACCTGTAAGCAACAGCGCAAATAAGAGGATAGGTAAAAATAACTTTTTCATAATAGTTGTTCAATTAAGTATCAATTTTAACTGATAAGCCCGTAAAGAAACGTAAAAATAGTAGTGTTTACAAATCTTTTCAGAACATTTCGAATCTATGACGCAAGCTTTTCTTTTTAGGTTGCATTTTATATTTAAAATCATTTATTAACGACTTAACCATGTCTATAAATATTCTCTGATTTTCACTTGAACATTTTCTAGTTAAGATGGTATAATTAACTTTGTAGCTATAGTCTAAAAATTTAAGGAAGTTGGCGAATTTATTTAAGAACAAAACAGATCAAGAAGTAAAGATTGGTAAGCCTAAATGGTTAAAGTCAAAAATTTCTTCCGGAGAGGAGTACAAGAAGCTAAAGAATATTGTAGACGAAAATAATCTGCATACTATCTGCCAGTCAGGGAAATGCCCTAATCAGGCTGAATGTTGGGGAGCAGGAACAGCTACTTTCATGATTTTAGGTAATACGTGCACGCGTTCTTGCCAATTTTGTAATGTAGCAACAGGAAAAGGAGATGATCTTGATCCTTTTGAGCCGCTCAAAATAGCTCGGTCGGTGGAATTGATGAAACTACAGCATTGTGTCATCACTTCAGTAGATCGAGATGATTTAGAAGATGGTGGAGCAAATGCTTGGAAGCGCACCATAGATTTGATTAGAAAATACAACCCTACAACCACTATAGAAACCTTAATTCCTGATTTTAAAGGGGAATGGGATAATTTACAGTACATTATTGATGTTAAGCCTGAAATTGTTTCACACAACATTGAAACAGTTGAAAGGATAACTAAGGAAGTTAGAATTCAGGCGAAGTACTGGAGAAGTATTGAGGTATTAGATCGATTAAAAAAAGGGGGAATAGAGCGAACTAAGTCTGGTATTATGGTAGGTCTTGGCGAGACGGAAGCGGAGGTGATTAAAACAATGGAGGATCTACGCAACGTGGATGTTAATATATTGACAATAGGACAATACTTACAACCAACAAAAAAGCACCTACCTGTTTCAGAGTTTGTTCATCCAGATGTTTTTGCTAAGTATAAAGAAGTAGGAATAGCTCTTGGATTTACTCACGTGGAGAGCGGTCCATTAGTTAGATCATCTTATCATGCTGAGAGACATATTTAGATCATTGAATCAATTTATAATTGGTTGAAATAGCATTGAGTTTTTAATGATTTACCTTAATAATTTCACAATTAGAAGTCAGCTACTACAAAACGTGCTTTCATCTTTTCAATAAACAATTGCTGTACTTCTTGCATTGGCAAAGTTCTTCCGAGCTCTTGTTCTAGAGAGGTAACCCCTTTATCGGTTATGCCACATGGCACAATGTGATCAAAATAAGACAAGTCGGTGTTTACATTAAATGCAAATCCGTGCATGGTGATACCCATACTCACTTTTATACCAACAGCGCATATTTTTTTTGGATATTCACCTCGAGCATCTATCCAAACTCCGCTTGCTGATTCAATTCTTTCTCCAATTAACCCATAATGTACTAAGCAGTCAATTACTACATCTTCTAGAAGTTCTACATATTGGCGAACTCCTAAATCAAAGTGGCTTAAATCAAAAATTGGATAACCTACCATTTGTCCGGGGCCATGGTATGTTATATCTCCGCCTCTATTCGTTGCTACGTAAGTGGCTCCTAGATCTTCAGGTGTAACTTTTAGGTTGCTAACTTCTCCTGATTTACCGAGTGTGTAAACAGGGGAGTGCTCTAATAACATTAAATAGTTTGAACTGTCTTTACCCTGCTTTCTTAAGTTCAGTTTATGGTTGTATAGTTCTTCTTGGAAAGAGAGTGCAGATAAATAATCCGTTTCACTCAAGATTAACTCTCCAAATTTTCTGTTCCCCATAATGCTCAATTTGTATACTTTATCTCTATTAGAATAATTGGTAAATTTATAGAATGCAAATATATTTACGCTATTTCCTTGGTATTTTTATGTGGTTTCCCCTACCGCTCAGTAATTTGTTTGCTCAGAATACATTCATAGGTTCTTTTCTGCAATTGCATGTGAGTAGCCCTTCAAGTTTTAATGATAATTTCTATCTTCCGGACAAACTAAGTAACGAAGACTATCGATCAACGATAACTTATAAGAGTCAACCGGGATTTTCCATCGGCGCAAGCGTTCAACATACGGTGAATGAAAGATGGTCCGTTTTTTTTATTCCTTCCGGTCAGTTTATCAACCAATCATTTAGTAATACGATTACTCCAAAAGATATTAATAGTGAGGTAGATCCATTTATAATTAATCACTCCTATCATTTGTATTATTTGTCTACAGGAATATATGTAGGATATGCACCCAAGGGATATTTTAAAAAATCATTAATTGCCAGAGCAGGAGCAGCGCTTCACACCCTGCTCTATCAAGACTATAATTCTCGACCAAGTTCTGAAAGTCCTTCTAAATTTAACGCTACTTTTGCCACCCTTCAAGTAGAGTTGGGAACTCGATTTATACTTTCAAACAATAAGCCATTGGAGCTTACCTTTGCGATTGAAGCAGATGTTACAGGATATGAAGCGGCTGTATTGACCCTGAATAATCCTTTTCCAAAGCCGGCCAATTTGTTTACTGCTGGTATGCGAGTGCATTATTTTTTATTTAATTGACTATTGGCACAAATAACAATATATACAGATGGATCAGCTAAAGGGAACCCAGGTCCTGGGGGTTACGGTATTGTCTTACAAAGCGGGCCACACAAAAAGGAAGTTTCAGAAGGTTTTCGGCATACCACTAATAATAGAATGGAGCTACTGAGTGTAATCGTTGCACTTGAAATGCTAAAAGTTAGCCCATCTGAGGTGGTCGTTTATACTGACTCTAAGTACGTAGCTGATGCAGTGGAGAAGGGTTGGGTATTTAATTGGGTAAAGACTAATTTTAAAAATAAAAAGAACAGCGACTTATGGAAACGATTTTTAAAAATCTATAAAAATCACCAAGTTAAATTTCAGTGGGTAAAGGGTCATGCAGGAAATCCTTTAAATGAAAGATGCGACCGCCTAGCATTTGGGGCCGCATCTCAAGATCAGTCTAAGTTGTCAGTGGATGCTTGGTTTGAAGAGAACCAAGCTACAGGATAGTTTATTTTGCTTTTTCTATCGCTTCTAAGATTCTAGTATTCGTTTCTTTTGCTTTGATCTCAGTAATTGCCTCTTGCAATTTATTAGCTACTTTTTGATGATTATTTTTATCTTCTTTTAAATTAGAAAGGGCAGTTTCGTCAACCGTATTATCTATTTTTTTATCCAGTTTATTCAAATTGCTATTGATAGATTTGTTCATTTCTAAGATAGCATTTGTAGCTACTATCCTCATCCACCAAGCATTTTCTATCAAAGCAGAGTTTTTGAATGTTTCCACTGATTTACCCATGTAGAGTGCATTTTGCCCTTTAATAAAGTCGGCATAACCTGCCAATACTCCATAACGATCAAACCCACTAGTTCTAGTCATAGCGGCTTCATAAAATGTTTGGTATTTAGCGTCTGTTTCACCCGCGTATATTTCTGAAATAATAGAAATTATATCTATGTTGTCAGACTGCTCCATTCTTTCTGCTGCGGCTAAGCCCTCTTCCTTATTGGTTTCGTAAAGCGCATAAAGTGAAGTAGCTACTACCACATAAGAAGAGTCATTTAACCCATTATTAAAGATGAATCTAAAATCATTTCCCCCCTTAAAATCAGTTGCTAATACATCAATTGCTGCTGCACGAACACTTGATTTTTCGTCGAACTGAGCTAGCGCAACTAAACGCTCTTTAGTTAGGTTTGGTAGTAGGTTAATTGCATTTTCTAAGCTGTAAATAGCCACTTCTTTAATCCCCCAAAAACGATCATCAAGTGCTTGAATGATTGTTCGGGCAGCTAAGGTGTCATTCTCAGTACTTAGTGCTAAAATCGCTTCTTTTTTATCTTCAAATAAAGTGCCTCTTTCATATAAAGTCACCCAAGATCGTAAGTTCTTTTTATGATCAATTTTTTCGCATAATAGGTATTTATCAGCATCAAAGTTTACCAATATTGGTTTAGTAGCTGATTTAAATTCAAATATTTGACGTTCTTTTGTTACTTCTATTTCATGACGAGTAATTGTGTTTTCATGATAGATGTCTATCGCAACAGGCAATCGGTATAGTGGTATAGACTTTAAGTTTTGAGTTTGTTCTACCGTTACAAATTGCAAACCTAGGTCTTCATCATAAGCATAGGAGATATCCAAAACAGGATGCCCGCTTGCTAAGAACCACTGATTAAAAAACCAATTCAAGTCCTGACCGCTGACCTTTTCCATCGCTAGACGCAATTGATGAATTTCTACCGCTTGGTACTTATTGTCTTCTAGGTAAACTCTTAGACCTTCAAAAAACACTTCATCCCCTAAATTATTTCTTAGCATGTGTAAAATGCGGCCACCTTTAGCATAACTGTGGCTGTCAAACATGTCTTCTTTGTTATCGAAGTAATATCGAATCATATCCACTTGCTTGCGTTTAGATTCTCTCAAATAGCTCATTAAATCTTGAGCAATGTGGTAATCTGCCCACATTTTCCCATCCTTATATTCTCTCCATAGGTATTCGCCATAAGTAGCAAATGATTCATTTAAAGGAAGGTTAGACCATGATTCACACGTAACTAAATCACCAAACCAGTGGTGAAATAACTCATGAGAAACGACATCTTCTGCTGAATTATCGATTAAATAACGGTGGTCGCCTTGAGCAAACTCTCCAAATATTACACCTGTGGTGTTTTCCATAGCCCCTGAAACATAATCCCTAACGACTATCTGATCATATTTTTCCCATGGGTAATCTACTCCTAGTTTTTTAGAGTAGAATTCTAACATTTCAGGAGTATGAGGAAAAATCTCTTTTGCATGTTCCTCAAATTTTGGCTCTACATAATAGTTTACGCCAATGTTTCTCCATGAATCTCTTACAACAGCAAATTCTCCAACCGCCATCATGGCTAAATACGGTGCGTGAGGTAGTTTTTGTTTCCAATAGTCGGTTCGGGTTCCATCACCATTTTCCGTTTGAAAAAGCAACAACCCATTTGATAACGTTACATATTGCGTATCTACTGTCATGTAGATTTCTTGTGTCATTTTTTCATTTGGAGCATCAATCGTTGGAAACCAGCACGAACTAGCCTCTGTTTCACCTTGCGTCCAGATTTGCTTTGGTTTATTAGCTTCTTCTCCATTTGGGTTGATAAAGTAAAGTCCTTTATCAGATGTGATTGCCGCGCTACCCCCTTCTTCTAACTCATTTGGTTTAGCGATGTAGGTCATTGCTATTTGGTAAGTATCATTTCTAGTGTAAGTCTTACCTAGATTAATTCGCACACGCATATTATCTGTGTAGGAATAACTTAATGAGGTCTCAGCTCCATTTTTCGCCACAAGATTGATTTCTTTTATCTCAAATCCCTTTGCATCTAGCCAAAGTGAATCAGTTGGCAGGAAGTGCGGTTTAAGGGTAAGGTTGGCTCTTCCATAAAGGTGTGCATTCGGCCAATCAAACTTTACATCTAATTTGGTATGAATTAAATCATTTACACGTGTTTCTGAAGGTTGATATTCAAGTGGATTATCAGGTTTTACTGTTATTTCGCCTAAATCTACTTCTTCTATTTTTTCTGTTTTATTCAAGATAGAACAAGATGCTAATAAAAGCATTGAACTAACGGCAACTATAAGTTGATTCTTCATGGATTTTCTATTAAAATATCAATCGACAAAGTTGACTAAAGTTTGTGGATTTTCAAATAGATAAGGATTAGCGAAGTTTGAAGCAAAAAATCAAGCAGAAATCACATAATATGAGAATGAATTATAGAATCGAATTAAAAATTTTTACTTTTGTTGTATGACACAAGAATTAACGATCCACACAGAAAAAGAGACCATTCACCAAGTTCAATTTGAGAATGATGAATTGACATCAGGTTTACTAAATGGGAACTCTTTCGATTGGGATGTAGTGGCAATTAATGCGACTACCTTTCACATAATCAAGGATAACAAATCTTACAGGGTTGAGTTGTTGGAAAAAGATAGTTCAACCAAGTCTTATGTGATTAAAGTAAATGGCAAAAAGATACCATTGAAAATAGCAGATCAGTTTGATAAACTGTTGCATCAATTAGGCATGGATGATCTTAATTCGGCTAAGGTAGATGAATTAAAAGCCCCAATGCCCGGGTTAGTTCTAAAAACCAATGTAGAAGTAGGGCAGAAAGTTGCAGCAGGAGATGCTTTGATGGTGTTAGAGGCAATGAAAATGGAGAACGTTTTAAAATCGCCTACTGATGGAATTATTAAGTCTATTGACGCAGAAATTGGTAAAGCAGTTGAGAAAAATCAGGTATTAATCACCTTTGAGTAAATCATAGATATAATGAAGCAATTAGGCAAAGTAAGTATCAGTTTAAGTGTTTTGTTTTTGGTGGCTTGCGGCGGAAACGAACAGGTAGAATCCACCACTGAAATGATTACAGATTCTGCAGTAATCGAATCGCCTTCAGATAATATGCAATTGGGTATTGCCATAGAAAAGAATGGATTGAAATTCTATGAAGCCAACATTGCTAAAGATTTCCCGATTGCTAAGCTTAGTTTATCTGCGCCAACTAAGGCTGCTAAACTAAAAGCAGGAGAAGTGCAATTTGATTTTTCACTAGCCGATTATGAATTAGCGGTTCAGACAGAAGATGCAGAAATGAGGCATTGTGCCAACTCCCAAGAAGGACAACATATTCATTACATTTTAAATAATTCCCCTTATTTAGCAAAGTATGAACCTAGTTTCAAAGCTGAGTTAAACGAAGGGAATAATGTGGTTTTGGCCTTTTTATCTCGATCTTACCATGAAAGCATTAAAAATAGCACAGCGTTTACGCTAACTAATTTTCCAATTGGCAATGTAGCCGGAGATTTTGATGAAACGGCGCCACACTTGTTTTACAGCCGACCAAAAGGTGAGTACAAAGGAAAAGATACTGAAAAAGTGTTGTTGGATTTTTATTTGATCAATACCATACTTTCTAAGACTGGTAAGAAAGTAAAAGTGACTATTAATGAGACTGAATTTATCGTTGATAAATGGGCTCCTTATTTCGTAGAAGGGTTACCTGAAGGTGAGAATACATTCAGAATTGTATTGATTGATGCGGAAGGAAATCCCGTTCCTGGGCCATTTAATGATTCTGGCGCTCGGACAGTAGTGATGAGAAAGTCGTAGTTTTATAAAAGGGTAAAAGAAAAATAAAGTCTATTAACTTCATAGGGTTCTCTTAAGTTTCATTAATTTCTCCAAGCAGGAACCTTTGAAAAAATTGATTCCAATATAAGAACTAAACCTTCACAAAACGCTAAATTTAAGCTATTATAGACATCCCATAATTGAAGGCAAATAATTGTTATTTGATTCCTACTTTTGTAATGAACAAAACATCAACAATCGATTTCACTCATGTCTAATACCATCACACTTTACAATACACTTACACGACAAAAAGAAACGTTTAAACCCATCAACTCGAACAGTATCGGAATGTATGTTTGCGGGCCTACCGTGTATGGTGATGCGCATTTAGGCCATGCGAAATCGTATGTCTCTTTTGATCTAATCTATCGCTACTTAACCCATATCTACCCACAAGTAAAATACGTTCAAAATATAACGGATGTAGGCCACTTAACGGATGATGCAGATGAAGGCGATGATAAAATTACCAAGCAATCGCGCTTAGAAAAAGTAGATCCGATGGCGGTGGTGGAAAAGTATATGTACAACTATTTTAGAGATATGGATGCGCTAAATGTTTTGCGACCAAATATTTCTCCACGTCCTTCAGGTCACATTCCTGAGCAAATAGCTGCAATAGAAGAATTGATTAAAAAAGGCTTTGCGTATGAAGCAAATGGCTCAGTTTATTTTGATGTAACTACCTACAATAAAGACCACGACTACGGAAAGCTTTCAGGCAGAAAGGTGGAAGAAATGATGGATGGTGCAGCAAACAGAACTTTGAATGCTCAAAGTGAAAAACGCACGCCCCTTGATTTTGCAATTTGGAAAAAAGCAGACGAATCGCATTTGATGCAATGGAGCTCTCCATGGGGAATGGGATATCCGGGATGGCATATAGAATGTACCGTAATGAGTCAAAAATACTTAGGCGATAATTTTGATATTCACGGTGGCGGATTAGAAAATGCCTTCCCACACCACGAATGTGAAATTGCGCAAGCCGAAGCCAATTCTGATAAACCTTTTGCCAACTATTGGTTGCACAATAATATGGTGACGATCAATGGTCAGAAGATGGGGAAATCATTGGGTAACGGCATTTTTTGCCACGAATTATTTACGGGAGATAACTACCAATTAACACAGGCTTACAGCCCTATGACAATTCGGTTTTTTATTCTTCAATCGCATTACAGAAGCACATTAGATTTTTCTAATGAAGCACTTGGAGCGGCGGAGAAAGGACTAAAAAGACTGTCGAAGGCGATGCAATTAGTAGATAGCTTAAAATCAAGTGATCAATCTACCGTAAATGTTGGTGAACTAAAAGACAAGCTGTACGCAGCAATGAACGATGATTTTAATTCGCCAATTGCCATTGCTCATCTTTTTGAAGCAGTAAAGTGGATCAATAATTTAACGGAAGGGAAAGAACAAATTTCAGAAGTTGATTTAGCCACTTTTAAAACCTTTTTAAATACCTTCTTCTTCGATATTTTAGGATTAAAAATTGAATCTGATAACTCAGTGAGTAGCACAGATCATTCAGCGGTAAACGCTCTGATGGATTTAGTATTAGAATTTAGAGCGAGTGCTAAAGAAAATAAAAATTATGCCATGGCAGATCAAATAAGAGATCGCCTTAAGGCATTAAACATACAAGTAAAAGATAGTAAGGATGGCGCAAAATGGGAATATGAAAACTAAAGTAATCATTGGATTAGCCATTAGTACACTTTTTTTTACAGCATGTGGAGAAGAGCCTAAAACCAGCAATTCTACTTTACCCAGTAAACCGAAAGAAGCATACCGAATTACTCCACCTAGCTTTAATGCTGATTCAGCTTATCAATTCATTGCAGATCAGGTAGCTTTTGGGCCTAGAGTACCGAATACAGAAGCGCATATAAAAACAGCTGAATACATAACTGAAAAATTACGATCGTTTGATGCAAATGTCGTAGTGCAAACAGGAGTGGTTCCCGCTTTTGATGGAACTAAATTGAACATTCAGAACATTATAGGTAGCTACAATTTAGAAAATTATAATCGAGTACTTTTGATGGCGCATTGGGATTCTCGTCCTTTTGCAGATAACGGAACAGAGCGCAAAAATGAACCTATAGATGGCGCAAATGATGGCGGAAGTGGTGTTGGTGTTTTATTAGAAATTGCTCGTCAGTTTCAACAAAAAAGTCCAAACGTAGGTGTAGATATAGTACTTTTTGATGCAGAGGATTATGGCCAACCAACAGGAACTCCTAACCCAAAACCCGCCACATGGTGTTTGGGAAGTCAGTATTGGGCAAAAACTCCGCATTTGCCAAATTATACAGCCAATTATGGTATTTTGCTAGACATGGTAGGTGCTGCCAATGCCGTTTTTACACAAGAGTCAATTTCATTGTACTACGCTCCTCAAATAGTAGATAAAGTTTGGAATGTAGCGGCACAATTGGGTTACACCAATTACTTCCCCTTTATGAAAACAGCTCATGTCGGCGAAGATGACCATTTATATGTGAATAGAATTGCTAAAATTCCGAGTATTGATATTATTCAATATGATGCAAATACAGGTTCTTTTGCTCCACATTGGCACACGCATAATGATAATATGGATGTAATCGACAAAAACACATTAAAAGCAGTTGGGCAAGTTGTATTGGCTACAGTTTATAACGAGAAGTAGTAAATTAGCTTAATCCCCGAACTGTAGAAAATAACATCATTTTCAATGCATTTTTTAGCCTAAAATATTTAGAAACTGCTGATTGATTCCGTACCTTCATCATCTGAATTTTAATCAAACACACTAGAGATGTCAGCAGACAAAACACTTTACTTATTAGATGCTTATGCGCTTATTTACAGAGCTTTCTTTGGCCTAAGCCAGAATCAGATCATCAATTCAAAGGGACAAAACACCTCTGCCATTCTCGGATTTACGAATACACTTTGGGATGTATTACAAAATAACAACCCAACGCATATAGCGGTGGTTTTTGACACCAATAAGCCCACAAGTAGACATACTGAATTTGCTGAATACAAAGCAAATCGTGAAGAAATGCCTGACGATATTCGGTCGGCCATTCCGTATATAAAGCAGATTATAGAAGCGTTTGATATTCCTATTTTATTCTCAGACGGCTATGAAGCGGACGACGTAATTGGAACGCTAGCCAAAAAAGCAGAAAAAGCCGGTTTTACTACTTATATGATGACTCCAGATAAAGATTTTGGACAATTAGTGAGTGAGAACATCTTTATGTATAAGCCTGCAAGAATGGGAAATAAGGCTGAAGTGTGGGGAATTAAGGAAGTATGTGACAAATTCGAGATTACAGATCCATTGCAGGTGATTGATTACTTAGGAATGTGTGGAGATGCTGTGGATAATATCCCAGGAATACCAGGTGTGGGCGATAAAACAGCTAAGAAGTTTCTAAAAGAGTACGGAAGTATTGAAAACTTGCATAAAAATACCCATGAACTAAAAGGGAAAATGAAAGAAAAAGTAGAAGGTAGCATTGAGCAAGCGTTACTTTCTAAAAGACTTGCAACGATTATTCTAGATGCTCCTGTGGAGTTTGAAGAAGATAAATTGATTAGAGGTGAAATGCATCGGGAAGAGCTTGCTGAGCTTTTTTCAGCGTTAGAATTTAGAACTTTAAGCAAGCGTGTACTTGGTGAAGAGGTAGCGATAAATACGCATAACTCGGATGGACAAATGGATTTATTTGGAAGTGTAACTCCAGAAGAAATTCAGCAAAATGCACCAAATGAGTATAAAACAATAGAAACTACTGAACATAATTATCAGTTTGTAAACACTCCCGAACTTAAAAAAGCGCTTATCAAAATACTGAACGAAGCCAAATCCGTTTGTTTTGATACTGAAACAACAGGCCTTGATGCGCAAAAAGCAGAATTAGTCGGTATTGCATTTTCTACCAAAAAAGGGGAAGGTTTTTATTACCCAATTTCTGCTGATTACAAAACAGCTAGAAAAGAATTAGCGGACTTTCAGCCAATCTTTAAAGACGCCGAAAAACAATTAGTTGCACAAAATTTAAAGTACGACTTAGCAATTCTAAAACGCTATGGGATAGAATTTAAAGGCCAGTTTTTTGATACCATGATTGCACACTATCTGATTCAACCAGATATGAAACACGGCATGGATTTCTTAGCTGAAACCTATTTGCATTACCACCCAGTTTCTATCGAAACATTGATTGGTAAAAAAGGGAAGAATCAAAAAAGCATGCGCGATTTAGAGCCTGAAGCAATTTCGGACTACGCCTGTGAAGATGCAGATATTACCTTGCAGCTAAAAGAGTTATTTAACCCACAAATTGATAAACTCAACCTTAAAAAGCTATTTTATAACATTGAAATACCGTTAGTAGAAGTATTAGCAGATATGGAAAATGAAGGAATTAATTTAGACATTAAGGCCTTAAAAATATTCTCCGAAGAGCTTGGTACTGATCTTACTCGATTAGAAAAAGAAATCCACGAAATGAGCGGAGAGCAGTTTAATGTAGACTCTCCAAAACAGCTTGGTGAAGTACTGTTTGAGAAAATGGTGATCACTGAAAAAGCCAAGAAAACAAAAACAGGTCAATACTCTACATCAGAAGAAACTCTTTCTAAATTAGCTGAAAAGCATGAAATAATTGGGGTGATTTTGGAGTACCGATCTTTGAAAAAGTTAAAATCGACTTATGTAGATGCTTTACCAGAATTGGTGAATGAAAACACGCATCGTTTGCACACCAATTACATGCAAACAGTAGCAGCTACAGGAAGATTAAGTTCCACTAATCCGAACTTGCAAAACATTCCAATTAGAACAGAGAAAGGCCGAGAGATTCGTAAAGCATTTATTCCAAGAAATGATGACTACACGCTATTAGCCGCGGATTACTCTCAAATAGAATTGAGAATTATTGCTGCATTAAGTAAAGATGAAAGTATGATTAATGCTTTCCAAAGTGGTGACGATATTCACGCGGCTACTGCATCTAAAGTTTTTGAAGTAGGTATACAGGATGTAACAAGAGAAATGAGAAGTAAGGCAAAGATGGTCAACTTCGGAATTATCTATGGTATTTCGGCGTTTGGTTTATCACAGCGATTGAATATTCCGAGAGGAGAAGCAGCTGAGATTATAGAAAGCTATTTCGCAAAGTACCCAAGTATTAAATCCTACATGGATAATGCTGTGACGACAGCGAAAGAGAAGGGCTATGTAGAAACCATTATGGAGAGAAGACGATATTTAACAGATATCAACGCTAAAAATGCTGTAGTTAGAGGATTTGCAGAGCGAAATGCTATCAATGCGCCAATTCAAGGCTCGGCAGCGGATATTATTAAAATAGCGATGATTGACATTCATCATGAATTAAAAAATAGAGGTTTAAAGTCTAAATTACTTTTACAAGTACATGATGAATTGGTGTTTGATGTATTGAAAGAAGAGCTTGAAATTATCCAACCGATAATAAAACAAAAGATGGAGAATGCGGTAAAAATAGCAGTACCGTTAACAGTAGAAATGAATAATGCAATTAATTGGTTAGAGGCACATTAAATCAAAACCTCACAATTATAATCGAAATTAGGTTATTAACTAGATATGCCCATTTTTTTATCGGCCTTTTGTGAACTAAAATACAAGAAAACAAAAAGGGAGGCAAATGCCTCCCTTAAAACTACAGTTAATGTTTTACATTATGTTCAATTACTGAACAACTAGCTTCTTAACAGTTCTACTACCTGCTTGTTCAATTACGACAAAGTAAATACCTGAATGAAGAGATTCAGAGTTAATTAGCTGTTTGTGATTTCCTTTCACTAAAGATTCGGCATTGATCATATTAATCATTCTTCGTCCTGTAAGATCGGTTAGGTAAGCTGAAACGGGCTGAGAAGAATTATTATCAAAACTTAAAGTAAAGTTACCTCTAGTTGGATTAGGATAGATTAGCACGTTCAATTGACTTAATGAATTTTCTTCAACACCGACTATTGCTGTTCCAAAAACTTTAAGATTATCAATATAAGCGTTATTCCCGTCTCTAGAATTAAACTTTATTTTGAACATTACGTTAGACTGTCCATTCAGATTTCCTTGAAAAGTGAATACAGATACCTTTTCCCATTGACTGGAAGAAGTTGGTGTAAAATCAGCCTGACTAATCCCATTTGAACCAACAATATCAGAGTTTGTGAAACTCCATCTATTTATCCAGGTTTTACCACAATCAATTGATGATTGTATTTCAATATAATCACTAGATGAAGTAGATCTTTTTCTATAAGCAACTTCAAACTCTAACTTTGGATTAGTAACATTTGACATATCGATACTTGGGGTAATAAAAGACTCTACCTCTCCAAAACCTTGAGTAAAAGTAGTACCACTTCGAGCGTTATTGTTTAATTTAAAACTTGCTGTGCTATTAAAACCGGCAGTAGTTGTTCTCTCCCATTTGGTATTGCCTGTAGGGTTTTCAACTATAAACTCATTAAACACTTGGAGTGCATTTTGAAAACCTTCTTCATAAAGTACACCATCATAAGGAGTATTACTTCCATCAGTAACAATAATGTTTTGAGAAATAAACTGAGAAGATGTTCCATTTTGTCCGCTAACAGCAAACGTATAATTATACTTCCCAGGAGTAGTATAAACTACCGATGGGTTGGCAGCAGATGATGTCGATGGAGAAGCTCCCGGAAACGACCAATTGTACGACTGAACAGGTCCGTTATAGGTATAATTATCTGAGAAGGTAATAGTATCTCCAACGCAAGCCAACAATACCCTAGTCGGTGTTTCTATATGTGCTATTGGAGAGCAAGTTTGAGGCACGTAATTATCATTAGTACCAGTTGCTACTAGATTAGATGCAGAAACCATATTTTGCATCCAAGGGTAAGCAGAATTTGACAAAGAAGATCTCATAACATTTACTTGATTCTGAGTAAACATATATTGGCAATCGTCATAACTCATATAATTCTCCATCTGATCAGGCACATTAGTTGAGAAAGCTGAAGGCCCGCTTGCATCATTTGAGCAAGTGTTGTTCGATAAAGTACAACCAAAAGTTTCATTTGCAGCAGGAGGGGTATCACAAATTCGATCCCCACTATTAGAACAAGAAGAACCACAGCCACTTTGGAATGTATGTAATAGGTTAAAGCAATGTCCCATTTCATGAGTCACTGTTCTTCCGTTACCTCCAAGCGCAGTTCCTAATCCACCCCACTCGTCATTTCTAACAACAATTCCGTATGTGTTCAGGCTAGAAGAGTTGGTTGAGAACGGAAATTGTGCATATCCTAAAGTGGTTCCTGTGCCGCCACTCGATTGAATAGAGTTAACCAACCAAACGTTAAAGTATTTATTCTCATCCCACTGAGCCAAAGCTTTTACCTCATTTCGCTTATCGAAAGACAAATAAGAATTTACTCTTGTTACCCCTTGTGTACATTGACCATTCGGATCAATTTTAGCTAACCTAAATTCTATATCTGCTCTACCCGAAAGACTGGCAAAAACAGATCTAATCTGAGAAGTATCGGCATTGGTCTTGTTAAAATCTCTATTGATTTTGTCAATCCCATCTTGGATTTGAGCTAATGAGATATTACCTACTCCATTGCTGTGAATAACATGAACTACAACCGGGACAACAATCGTTGGAGCTTTACTGCTTGATGCACTTAACTGAGCTTGGTTGTATATTTTATCAAGTTGTTTCCTACTTGCAGGGTCCTGAAGCATTTGTTCATAAACGGAATGATCTGTTCCACATTTTTGAGCCTTAACTACAAAAGAGGAAAGCAAAAGTGTCAAAATAGTAGCAACTTTAAAAATTGATTTAAGCATAATTGGTGATATTATTTTACTAGTAATTTTCTATTTATTT
This sequence comes from Vicingaceae bacterium, assembly GCA_028336925.1. Taxonomy (GTDB): domain Bacteria; phylum Bacteroidota; class Bacteroidia; order Flavobacteriales_E; family Vicingaceae; genus Acidiluteibacter. Next base: position 35,566 of record JAOKVV010000010.1, read on the forward strand.
GGAAATTATTCTCCAATGAGAAATTGATAATGTATAGTCCTGGAGGCAACTCAATAGTAGGAAGAACGATTTGATTTTGACCTAGACTAACATTGGAAATATTTTTCTTAATAATTGTTTTGCCAGTAAGATCTAGGACCCTAATAATTGCATGGTCAAAAGAGATACTTGATTCGAATTGGAGGAAAACATTTTCCTTTTCAGAAGGATTTGGGAACAAGACCAATGTATTATCAATAAGGGCGTTTGAAGAAATTCCAACAAGTGTTCCAGTTAAATTCAAGTCATCTAGGTAGAAGTTATTCCCTTCGTTTCCTTTAAATTCAAATTTGAATCGCACATTATCAAAATTAGCTACCGCACTTAATGGCAAAATAAAGCTATTCCACTCATTTGCTGTTTGTGGGACAAATGAAGTAGACGAAGGACTTCCCGTAGACATAGTATTACCAACAAGCCCAAAACGAGGGTTCCAAGTTTTACCACAATCAGTAGATGAATAGATATTAAAAGCATCATTACTTGAACCTGTTTTAGTCGCGTAAGCATAACTAAATTTCAACCTAGGATTACTAAGAGCTGCAAGATTAAATGATGGACTAGTTATAGAGACATATTGCTTATCTCGTGTATAATTAATATTATCGAAATAAATACTCTTAGCGCCATTAACAGCGGCCGAAGAAGTTACATCAAATTTTCCGCCTCCAAAATCATCTTCAAACAGCCACTTATCGTCCAAGTAATTTTGGTTTTCAAATGATTCAACGAACGATTCAGTAATAGTATCTGCGGTAGTTGAATAAACTCGTATTAAATCATTTTTAGATACACTTTTACTAACACCACCATTAAAAACAGTTAATGTAGCCCCGTAAACCCCTGGCTGATTATATACCACATTAGGCATTGCTATAAAAGAACTTGATGGTGTAGCTCCATTAAATTGCCACATCCATGTAGTTGGACTTGCATAAGACAAATCAGAAAAAATAATGGTATCACCGGTACATGCAAATCTCCTATCTATTTCAAACTCTGCTTTGCACAACACAGGAGGCAAACCTATCCCTGTAGCAGTCATATTTGCAGAAGACCATAGATTATTTCTGCTTGCAACAGAACTTGTCATAGTAGCTCTCATCCTCGTAGCTTGTCCTTGCGTAAACATTCTTGAACAATAACTATATTCCATATAATTTTGAACATTATCCAATGAGCCACAAGTCGATCCACTTAGATTGCAACTTTGCCATCCAATTGAGTTTGGAGTATCTGCTATGCCATCATCTGAATTGCAATTACTCTGTAAACCTGGATTATTGGTGCTTCCCCAAAGATGTGGAAGATTTAAGTAGTGACCAATCTCATGAGTCAAAGTTCTTGATCTACCAAGTGCTCCTGTACCGATACTTCCTACATAATCATTTAAAACAACAATACCATCAATCTGTGGTCGAGATACAGTACTCCTAGGATAGTAAGCATATCCTGCAGCTCCACTTGAAATCGTTTTTACTACCCATATATTTAAGTACTTATCTCTAGGCCATTGATTTAATTTAGATTGATCTGTACCCTTATTAGTTTCATCTGTAAATATTCGATCGATCCCATTTGTACAATTGCCATTAGGATCTAACGTTGGAAGTGCGACTTGAATTTCCATATCTGCAGCAATTGCTTTAAATGCAGGTACAATGACGTTAGTATCTCTGTTTCGCTTTCTAAAATCTTCATTTATTACCCTAACCGCATCGTAAATCTGAGCATCTGAAATATTCTCAGGTCCACCTTGGTGGAGTACATGAAAAACAATTGGAATAGTATATACTGTTCCTGCGGCCTTGTCTAAGGAGTGCTCATAAGTAGAAATGTGCTTTGTTAAATCATCTTGAGCTTTTAATATCGCTGCTTGTTCATCAGGGTGATTTTGAAAATAAAGTTCATTCATCTCATCCGTAGAACAAGGTGAAACTTTTTGAGCATTTAATCGGCTTATAACCAAAAACGCAAGGCATAAAATAATAATTATCTGTTTCATAGTTACTCGTCTCTTAATGAACAAATGACCTCTTCTCTATTATAAAGGAAGTGCAATTTACTAATTATATTGTCCGCAGTTTGTAAGCTAGACTGCAACTCTCCGCTTTTTTTGTAGTCTACGAATCGATCTACTTGTGAAAAATCTTCCTCTTTAGAACTTCTAATCTCTGCTTGCATCTCGGTATCTATGATTCCAGGTGAAAGAGCGACTATTTTTACTCTATTTGATACGTTTGAAATCAAATTTTGTTCGGCATGCATAACAGTTGAAAACATATCCAAACCACTTTTAGTCGTACAATATGCTGCCCATCCGTCAATTGGATACTTACCTGCTCCACTGCTGATATTCAATATCATTTTTTTACAGCCTAACTTTTGATAAGCCTGAATGAACTGACTGCTCAACACCATCGGAGCTATCAAATTTACTTGTACATTCATAGCAACAGCAGCTCCAGTAAATGTTCCTACCTTTTTAATCGGATCTAACATCCCTGCATTATTTACGAGAATTACCTCATCTGCGTCTGTTAAATTCGGAAATGTAAAATCATTTACTGCTTGCTGATTACTCAAGTCCAAGGTGAGGTGAACATAGTTTTCATCCGATATACTACATGATCTAGCCATGCCTGTTACCTTTATTTCATTCTGCTTTAAAAATAGTTCAGCAAGAGCTTTTCCCAAGCCCTTGCTGCTTCCTGTTATAAAAATGTATTTCATACTATTGGTTGATATCTATAAATCGTTCGATATCTTTAGTAGTTCCAAAAACAACAATGGTATCAGTTTCATAAATAATGGTTTCCGGAGTTGGCACACCGATAATGTGCTGATCAAAAACATTTTCCCCTTCACCAGATTTTACTTCATACTCCCTCTTAATTGTAACTAAATTAAGCTTGTATTTTCCCCTTAAGTCAATGTCTTGGAGTGATCGATTTAAAACTCCCTTAGGTGCTTTAATTTCGGCAATTTCATAATCATCAGGAAGTTGTAAAACAGAAACCACAGATGGATTCATTAATCGCTCTGCCACTACTTTTCCTACTTCATCCTCGGGTGAAAGAATTTCATCTACACCCATTTTCTCTAAAATTCGTCGCTGTTGTGCATCGTTTGCACGCGATATGATTCGTTTTACCTTCAGCTCCTGACAATAAACAGTAGACAATAATAGAGCTTCAAAATCTTCTCCAATACAGATAATTACTGCATCTACATCTTGAATATTCTGAGCCATTAATGCTTTCTTATCCGTCGCATCCATACAAATAGCTAATGCGACATCATCAGAAATATCTTCAATGTTACTATCGCTATTATCTATCGCAATTACTTCAGCTCCTCTTTCCGAAAGCTTCTTTGCAATTACATTTCCAAATTGGCCCAAGCCAATAACCGCAAAACGACTATTTTTCATCTTCAATAATTAAATTAACCTCAATGAGTTTTCTAAATCTTCTAATAAATCTTCAATATCTTCTACCCCTACACTCAATCGAATAAGGGAATCAACAACGCCTACTTGTTCACGTTCTTCTTTCGGAATAGCTGCATGTGTCATCGTAGCTGGATGGCATAATAAAGACTCTACACCTCCTAAGGATTCTGCTAAGGTAAAAATTTTGCAGTTCGATAGAAATGTAAGAGCATCTTCTTTTTTATTTCCTTTAATCGTAAATGAAATCATACCCCCAAAACCCCGCATTTGCTCTTTTGCAATTTTAAAGCCAGTGTTGTCTTTAAAACCAGGCCAGTAAACCAGATCTACTTTCGGATGACTCTTTAAATATCTCGCCACTGCTTCGCCATTTTCACAATGCCGCTGCATGCGTAAATGCAATGTTTTTATCCCTCTCAAGGCCAAAAAACAATCTTGGGGACCACATATAGCACCTGAACTTTTTGGATAAAGTATAGCTTTTCTGCGAGTTCATTATTATTGGTTATCAGAGCGCCCATTACCAAATCTGAATGACCTCCAATATATTTGGTTACCGAATGCATAACAATATCAGCGCCTAAATCTAATGGGTTTTGTAAATATGGTGAGGCAAATGTGTTATCTACTGCCAATATTAATTCATGCTTTCTAGCAATAACTGAGGCTGCTTTGATATCAATAATACTCATCATTGGATTGGTGGGCGTTTCTACCCACAGCAATTTTGTAGCAGATGTAACGTGTTTCTCCACATCCTCCATACAACTCATATCTACGAAGTTAAACTTAATGCCAAACTGAGCAAATATCTTGGTAAAAATTCGATAAGAACCTCCATATAAATCGTTGGTAGACAAAACCTCGTCACCCGACTTTAGTAATTTAAGGATCGCATCTATTGCAGCAACTCCACTGCCAAAGCATACACCATAATTGCCATTTTCTAATGACGCTAAATTTTTTTCTAAAGCACTTCGTGTAGGGTTACTACTTCTTGAATATTCGTAACCTTTATGATTACCAGGTGATTCTTGATGGTAGGTAGACGTTTGGTAAATTGGAGTCATCACAGCACCTGTAGCCGGATCAGGCTCTAAACCGGCGTGAATAGCTTTGGTCCCAAATTTCATCTTTTTGCCTGCCATAAATGAATGAATTGTATTAAAAGCCCGAAGTTAATCAATTTTAAACCCCTCAAATACTATTTCAAACAATAATAGTTAGTCTTTTGAGTGAGTTTTCTTAATCCATTTTGGTAAAATAAAAGCCCCAATAAAAAGGTATGGATAATAACTAATTAATCGCCATAGCAATGCTAATGCGGCAATTAATCCGACAGGAATAAAATCACGCAAAAACCCTGAAAAGGCCAATTCTGCAATACCTGCTCCACCCGGAGTAGGACTAATGAGCATTATTACCCACATCACTAACTGACGGCCATAAATCAATAAATGATCACTAAGAGGAATAAACGCTAGAATGATAAAATTAACCACCCAATATCGAGCAGTCCAAGAAGCCAAAGTAGCACCAAAGGACTTGATCCAGAACTTAGGTGGCTTACCTTTCAACTCTTTAGAGGTAATCATTATTTCATCTCCTGTTTCTGCCGCAGAAATTCTCCACTTTCTTAGAAAAGGAAGTCTAAAAATTTGTAATAAAATCCATTTAAATCCGCGTGGACGAAAAAAGATAGCATAGGTAATAACACTGGTTAAGAAAACAATAAACAGGTAACCTACAATAAAAATTCCTGCGGTTCCGAGAGTGACGCCGAAAATAGTTTTCTCCATAGCTACAGGAAATAAATTGGAATAACCTACAGTAAAAATAATAACAGGAACCATTAAAATATAAAACAATTCATCTAGCATGGCTGAAGTCATTACAACAGCAGTAGATTTACCCATTTTTACTCCTTCTTTGTTCACAATATAAACCGCGACTGCAGAACCACCCACCACAGATGGCGTAATGGCAGAAGCAAACTCCCAAAGCATGATGGTATCAAAACTATTTCTCCAATTAATTTGGTAATCGGTAAGCACTCGAATTCGATACATATAAGCTAAATCTCGAATTGCCATCATTAACACCGCAACAATGATCCAAAAAGTGGAATGCCATGTCCATTTTACCTCTTCAAACGCTTTGATATCAAAACTATCCACTACCTGATAGGTAGCTACACTAAGCCCTATCAAAATAGCTATAGAAATACGGCCAGGAGAAAATAATTTGAGTGCATTAGGACTTTTGCTCATTTAGTATGATTTCTTTCAAATTAGAACTTTACTTTTGTGGCTCAAGGTAACCAAAACTCCTTTTTATCCGATGAAAAAAGTCTATTTTCTTCCTTCATGCAGCACTTGTACTAAAATTATTAAGCATTTGAAGTTGTCTGATAATTTCGAAATGATTGACATTAAAACTACGCAAATTACTGCCGAAGAACTGGCTCAAATGAAAGAATTGAGTGGGTCTTATGAAAGTTTATTTAGCCAAAGAGCATTAAAGTATAAGGCACTTGGCCTGAAAGACAAAACATTAACTGAGGATGATTTTAAAAAATACATCTTGGAAGAGTATACGTTTCTAAAACGACCCGTAATTCTTTTCGAAGATCAGATTTTTGTAGGAAATGCTGCTAAAAATGTGGCTGCTGCCGATGCGGCCATCAACGGATAATGCTAAGTAAAACAGTAAAAGCACACCTCGCATTACTAGGAGCCAACCTAATTTATGGTGTTAATTATTCAATTGCGAAGTTGGTAATGCCCGAATTTATTGAGCCTTTTGGGTTCATCTTTTGCCGAGTTCTTGGAGCGCTATTACTATTTTGGGGACTTCATGCTTTCATGAAGTCAGAAAAAATCGATCGGAAAGATTATTGGCGATTATTTATTTGTGGCGCTTTTGGTGTGGCCGGCAATCAATTGAGCTTTTTCTATGGGTTAAATATTACAACACCCATCAATGCCGCCATCATCATGACGAGCAATCCGGTATTGGTTTTAATAATGTCGTCTATCATTCTGAAAGAGCGAATTAGTGGAATCAAACTAGGTGGTATTTTCTTAGGTTTATCGGGAGCGGTTGGACTAATTCTTTTTAATAATAGCCTATCCATTAGTACAGAAAACATCGCCGGGGATTTATTTATTTTTATCAATGCTACTTCTTACGCGATCTATCTAGTGCTCGTAAAGCCATTAATGAATAAATATGAACCCATTACAGTTATGAAGTGGGTATTCCTTTTCGGATTTCTTTTCGTTTTTCCTTTTGGATTTAATCAGTTTACTGAAATTGATTGGAATAGCTTCACATCGAACACATGGCTAGCATTTCTTTTCGTAGTTATCGCAACCACCTTTTTCGCTTATTTATTCAATATTTATGCGCTAAAAAGCGTGAATCCATCAGTCGTGAGTATTTATATTTATTCTCAACCCATAGTGGCTACTATGGTGGCGTTATTAATCGGACAAGATGAACTAAATCTCTTAAAAATAGTTAGTGCTTTGATGATATTTGTTGGTGTATATATGGTAAGCCGAAAGCCGAAATTGAAAACGGTTTCCAATTAATTGACAAGATTTTAGCTTTAAACCAGAGTTTGACAGAGGGGCTTTATTCAATTCCCGCCTATAAATAGTAACTTAGCATCTCAATTACAATAAGGTATATGGTTACATCAATGACTGGCTATGGTAAAGCCACTAAAGATTTAGGAAACACAAAAATTACTGTTCAAGTTAAATCTTTGAACAGCAAAGGAATAGATTTAAATGTAAAACTTCCATCGTTATACCGAGAAAAAGAATTAGAAGTACGCTCAATGCTAAGCAATTTATTGCAGCGTGGGAAAGTAGATTTTATGTTGACTGCAGAAAATCAAGACGAAACGAGTAGATTAAGCATCAATAAAGACCTTTTTAAAGCCCATTACACTACTTTAAAGCAATTAAAAACTGATTTAGGCGACACTGACCCTTCTGATTTAATCCGATTGGTTTGCGGATTACCAGATGTAATGGTGACTGAAACCAAAGAGCTGAATGAAAATGAATGGAAAGAAGTATTGTCGGTAATCAAAGATGCAGTAATTGCTCTGGAAGAGTTTCGTCAGCAAGAAGGGGATATTTTAAAAGATGAATTTACCCTTCGAGTGAATACGATTGCTCAATTATTAGAAGATGTAAAACTATACGAAGACGATCGAATCAAAACAGTTCGTGAGCGAATAACCAAACATTTAGATGAACTAATTAGCGCCGACAATTACGATAAAGATCGATTAGAGCAAGAGTTGGTTTTTTACATGGAAAAGTTTGACGTAACGGAAGAGAAAGTTCGATTAAAAGGACATTGCGAATACTTTATTACTACGATGAATGAAGATGGTGCGCAAGGTAAAAAGCTCGGTTTTATTAGCCAAGAAATGGGCAGAGAAATTAATACCTTGGGCTCTAAAGCCAATGATTCCAATATTCAGAAACTAGTGGTAGCCATGAAAGATGAATTAGAAAAAATTAAAGAACAAGTTTTAAACACCCTATAATCAATGCAAGAAGGCAAGTGCATTATATTTTCAGCTCCATCTGGCGCAGGTAAAACCACTATTGTAAAACGTTTATTAGAAGAACTTCATGCATTGCGTTTTTCAGTATCAGCGTGCACGAGAGGAAAGCGAGTAAGCGAAATAGATGGTAAAGATTATTATTTTCTTTCCCTAACTGATTTTAAGAATAAAATTAATCGCAACGAATTTATAGAGTGGGAAGAAGTCTATACCGATCACTTTTACGGCACCTTGAAAAAAGAAATTGAGCGTATTTGGAGGGAGGGACATCACGTTATATTTGATGTAGATGTTGTTGGAGGATTGAACCTTAAAAAATATTTTGGAGAAAAAGCGCTATCTATATTTGTGATGCCCCCTTCTATCGAAGAGTTAGAGGCAAGACTGAGAGGTAGAGCCACCGAAACAGAAGAACGATTAGCCAAACGAATCGGAAAAGCGCAAGAAGAGCTAAACACTGCAGAGCAATTTGATGTTATTCTAGTAAATGATCATTTAGAAGAGGCATGCAGCAATGCAAAATCGCTTGTTCAGAAATTTATTGACTAACCCATGAAAATTGGACTATTTTTCGGAACCTACAACCCTGTTCATATTGGACATATGGTGATCGCTAACTATATGGTAGAATTTACTGATATGGATCAGCTGTGGATGGTAGTAACCCCACAAAATCCATTTAAGCAGAAAGAGTCCATGCTGAAAGATTATGACCGATTGCATTTAGTAAATTTAGCCATTGGTGATGACTTAAGATTAAGAGGTTCTGACATAGAATTTAAACTCCCTCAGCCTAATTACACCTCTGATTCGTTAGCATATTTGAAAGAAAAATTCCCGGAACACGAGTTTGCGTTAATCATGGGAGCAGACAATTTAAACTCCTTTCATAAGTGGAAAAATCACGAACATATATTGGCTAACCATGAGGTATATGTGTACCCTAGAATGGAAGCTAACGATGGCGGAGAATTAAGGAATCATTTTAAGGTAACTTATGTCGATGCGCCTATCATGAAGGTGAGTTCCTCATTCATTCGTAAGGCGATAAGAGAAGGCAAAAATGTAGACCACTATATGCCTAAAGATGTTGCCGCTTATATTGATGATATGGGGATTTATCAATAGGACTGTGTCTATTAAATTTTAACCGCAACAAACGCAAAGGATCCGCAAGGTTCACAAAGAAGTTTGTTAATTAATAAACTTTCAATCAATCAAGATCCAAAATCTAGCACCTTGCCTCTTACCTCTAAAGTCTAAGGTCTAAAATCTCACCTCTAAAACTCTAAGCTTTAATCAATCCTAAAATAGACTCAAACAATAAAGCCCCGTCTACATTACCCAACTCTGCATCTGCAGCTCTTTCAGGGTGTGGCATCATTCCGAAAACATTTTTACCAGCATTACAAACACCAGCAATATTTTCCATAGAACCATTTGGATTGGCCTCATCAGTAATATTTCCGTCAGCATCACAGTATCTAAAGATAATCTGATCATTTGCATTTAGTTCTGCAATAGTTTCATCAGAAGCAAAATACCTACCCTCTCCGTGAGCTATTGGAATCTTTAATGCTTGAGTTGTATCAATATTAGCATTGATAATAGAGCTATTATTGTCAGCTCTCAAGTGAATATTCTTGCAAATAAACTTTTGGTTGTTGTTGTGTAATAAAGTACCAGGCAACAACTTAGATTCACATAAGATTTGAAAACCATTACAGATACCCATTACATAACCACCTTTCTCGGCGTGCTTTACTACTTCTGCCATAATTGGAGAATAATTAGCAATAGCTCCACTTCTTAGGTAATCACCATATGAAAAGCCACCAGGCAAAATCACAAAATCTACACCTTTTAAGTCAGCATCTTTATGCCAAAGGCGCTCAACCTTTTGATTAAATAGTGATTCTAAAACATACACCATGTCTTCATCACAATTAGAGCCTGGAAAAGTAATTACACCGAATTTCATATCGTTATTTTTAATGTGCAGCAAAATTAATTGAAAAGATTGGAGCGACAAAAGGAAATGTTAAAACAAACCGATTAATCTATAATTATTATACAAAACAAAAACAATTAATAGAATAATCAGTGAATTTCCAATCCAATATCGCTTCAGATAATCAAAATAGTTCGCCGTGTAAATCGCAAAGGAAACTAATACAAAGGCATAAGTCGAAAAGTAATCTTGATTGGTGAGAAGGAAAGTTAAAAGACTAAAAAGAAAGAAAAAACTAACAACTCGGAGTAAATTCTTGACACGAACGGTGTTTTTACTCAGTCCTTTTAATATTGACCCAAAAGCGACTAATGCTATAATTATCAGAAATCCAATCACCACATAAGAAAAACCTGAAATGGTAAGGCCTTCAAAGTAATTATTGAACTGAAGGTATTTATCAGATAGCACCGGCAATTGATCTGTTAGAAAGTAATATGATGCCAACCAAATACCAACAAGTAGCGGTCCCAGCAGTGAAAGTATATAATTGCGCCACTCCAATGGGCGAATGATAATAAAGGTAGCCCAAATGAGCAAAATCATCAAAATAGATGGAAAGTAGAATAAAGAAGCGATACTAATTAATACACTCGCATTGAATACTTCTTTCAATACACTTTTCTGATTGTATACAGTTAACAATTGCCCTAAAGCAAGAATTATAAATAAATTGGCCAATAACACTGGGTTGGCATAAA
>JAOKVV010000011.1 GCA_028336925.1 Vicingaceae bacterium
CACCTGTTCGTTTTAATAAAATCTCACCTTCACAGATACCTTCAAAAGTATATTCTTTATGATCTAAAATGAGCGATACAACTGTTCTAAAACGCGCTGTTCTATTTGTTGAACCTTCCAAAGCTAAAATTAGTTTATTTATATTATCATTTGCGTCACACGCATCTCCTGCATATCGGGCTGAAAATACCCCGGGTGCTCCATTTAAGGCATCAACTTCAAGCCCCGTATCATCAGCAAAGCAATTCTTATTAGTAACAGAATGAATCGCCCTTACTTTTATAAGAGAATTACCCTCAAGTGTGGGTTCAGTTTCTGCTATCTCTTCAGTAAAACCGATATCCAATAGACTTTTTACATCAAAATCAGTTCCCAGTTGACTCTTTATTTCTTTTGTTTTGTTCGGATTGTGGGTCGCAAAAATGATTTCCATTTATCTAAATATTGCTCGTTGTTTTACTTTTTAATAAAAGGAACCTTATATTTTGCACCCTTATAATCTACTATTAAATAATACATACCGTTTCGGTAAGTAGCACTATTAATACTAAATCGTTAGAATCCTTTATTCCTTGTTTCTTTATTATTCAAAAGCCAAAACTAAAGGTTTTAAACAATATAGTCTGTAAAAAATTAAAGCTTAAATGTATATTTTTCTTTTCGTGTTCTAAAAAGTAGAGTTACTTTTGTAAGGTAAATTTTAAAGAAATTAATCTCAGGCAAAACTTAAATTAAAATCAAAATAGGCTGCCTGTTATTGTAGAAATCAAAACAAAAATTTTATGACTGAATTTGGATTAAAAGCCAAAGATGCTTCCATTGCTTCATTGGGATTAGGCAGTGTATCTGCTGCTTTCTGGAACTTAGAACCAGCTCAACTAATTGAAGACACCATTATAAGAGGAGAAGGTGCGCTTTCTTCTACCGGTGCTTTAGCTGTGGACACAGGAGAATTTACAGGTCGATCGCCTAAGGATCGTTTCATTGTAATTGATGAAATAACAAAAGATGCTGTTTGGTGGGGTGATATCAACATCAAATTTGATGCTGTTAAGTTTGATAGTTTGTATAATAGAGTTACCGCTTACTTAGCAAACAGAGAAGTTTATGTTAGAGATGCCTATGCTTGTGCTAGTGATAAATATAAAATGAATTTGCGAGTAGTAACCGAGTTCCCTTGGTCTAACTTATTCGCGAGTAACATGTTTTTACGTCCTACTCAGGAAGAAATTATGAATTTCGATCCTGAATGGTCAATTATTTGTGCTCCTGGTTTTATGGCAGATCCAGAAATCGATGGTACACGTCAGCATAATTTTGCCGTAATGAACTTTAGCAAAAAGATTCTTTTAATAGGTGGAACTGGTTATACCGGTGAAATCAAAAAAGGTGTTTTCTCTGCGCTGAACTTTATTTTACCGCACCAAAAGAATGTGCTTTCTATGCATTGTTCTGCTAATGTTGGTAAAGATGGCGATACTGCTGTTTTCTTTGGTCTTTCAGGTACAGGAAAAACAACCCTTTCTTCTGATCCAAACAGACGATTAATTGGTGATGATGAGCATGGTTGGGACGATGACTCTGTTTTCAACTTTGAAGGTGGATGCTATGCGAAATGCATTGACTTAACAAGAGAGCAAGAGCCTCAGATTTTTGATGCGATTAAATTTGGAGCACTTTTAGAAAATATCAACTTCGAAGATGGTACTTCAACTGTAGATTTTAAAGACTCTGAGAAAACTGAAAATACGCGAGTTTCTTACCCTATTCATCATATCGACAACATTCAAGAAGATTCAAAAGGTCCTGCACCTAAGAATATTTTCTTTTTAACATGTGATGCTTATGGTGTTTTACCTCCTATATCTAAGTTAACGCCAGGTCAGGCAATGTACCACTTCATATCTGGTTACACTGCAAAAGTAGCTGGAACAGAAGCAGGCATTACTGAACCAACTACCGCATTTTCTGCTTGTTTTGGTGCTCCATTTATGCCATTACATCCTACCAAGTATGCTGAGATGCTAGGAAATAAGATGCGTGAAAATAATGTAAAAGTATGGTTAATCAACACAGGTTGGTCAGGTGGTTCTTATGGTACAGGAAAGCGTCTTAGCCTAAAGTACACTCGAGCAATGATTACTGCCGCACTAGAAGGTCAATTAGCTAATGTAAATTATGAAACACATGAAGTATTCGGATTGGCAATGCCAACTGAATGCCCTAATGTTCCTCAAGAAATTTTAAGTCCAAAAAATACTTGGGCTGATAAAGAGGCGTATGATAAAAAAGCCAATATATTAGCGGAAGCATTTACTAAAAACTTCACAAAATATGCTGATTACGCAAATGAAGAGATGATGGCAGGTTCGCCAAAGTCGACAGCAAATGTGTAAGCAGAATTCTTAATTCTAAAAAATAGGGTTGTATCATTTGATACAACCCTATTTTTTTACCCAATTGTGCAATATCAAGTTTTATGCTTTAGTGGAAAATAAAAGTTCACTTAACATTTGATTTTTTTATCAGTTAGATTTAACGGTGTTCGAACAAACAAAAGAACATTTAATAATAACTATTTTTTGGTTTAACTTTTTTATAGTGAGAATTTAGTATCAGAAGATACAAGACTACCTGCTAATAATCAAATAGAGTCTTACTCTGTTTTCATTATTATTTGTTTCAATTGCGGAATGACAGAATAACATATTGCAAAAAATCATCTTCAGTGCAACTGCTTTTATTGTGTTTTTACAACCCCTACATTCTTTTTAAAAAGAATTCTATAAATCTTGCGGCTTACATTTGGTGTAGTCTAAATTATTTATGCTATATTGATTAGTTGAACTTACATTTACTTAAATTGTTCTTATCTAAAATCTAAAGATGAAATATTTTACTTTATTAATCATTTTATTATTTACAATGGGATCTATTGAAATAGTTGACTTTAATAAGAATTCTAATATCGAAAAATGGATAATTATTGACGATGTGGTAATGGGAGGAAGATCATCTGGAAGTTTTAGAATAGATCCTGATGGCAATGGCGCTTTTGAAGGTTCGGTTTCCTTAGAAAATAATGGTGGATTTTCATCTGTTCGTTATCAATTAGGAAAATTACAAATCGATGGTAATACGAGAGTAATTCTGAGAATTAAGGGAGATGGAAAAAGATATCAGTTTAGAATAAAAGCTAATTCAAGTGATTCCTTTTCTTACATCTATTCATTTGCAACAACAGGTGAGTGGGAGCAAGTAGAAATTCCGCTTGGTGAAATGTATCCGTCTTTTAGAGGTCGAAGACTCAGTCAACCTAACTTTTCCAACAATTACATAGAAGAGTTGGCCTTTTTAATAGGGAACAAGAAGGAAGAAACCTTTAAACTATTGATTGATAAAATAGAATTAAAATAATTATAATATCGAGGAAACTATTGTTGGTTATTCCAGATTATGTTTCTGAGTTAAATCAATTCTGATGGATACGCTTTTTAATGAATATTAAGGAATTATCCGATCTGTAAAAAATAGTAAATGTTACTTTAACTGCATTTGATTTAGAATTATATACGGAGATTATTCAGGTTGTTAATGAAATTGAAGAGATAGTCATTGAAAAGAGTGGTGGATTATTTAGTTAGAGTTTGTTTTGCAGTCATATTAAGTTTAAAACCATAAATTTAAGTCCTTAGCTAACCTTCAATGGCCAACGTTAGTGGATAGAGGGGATGAATGTTTTATTAGTTCTAAGAGTACAAAAATTAGTGTTGTTGATTACCGATTAGCCCCAATAAAAGGGTTAATTTTAGCTTTCAATTAAAACAATATGAATCGCATTGGTGTGTTTATTTCTTATGGAGATTCTCCTAGTAAGAATGCTGCGGTAAGATCAGTAGTTCGGGTAGCAACATATAATGATTTTTTATCGATATAAATGAGCCGAATTACCTATTTTGTGGATGTAGTGTTGCCATTACCAATTCCTAATTTATACAGTTATCGTGTTCCTAAAGAGTGGAATGATGAATTGGAGGTAGGTAAGCGTGTAATTGTGCAATTTGGAAAGGGCACAAAAATGTACACGGCCATTATTCTGAAAGTTCATGAAACTGCCCCTGAATATGAGGCTAAATATATTGAGTCTATTTTAGATAATGCTCCCATTGTAAATAAGTACCAACTTAAATTATGGAAGTGGATAGAGTCTTACTATATGGCTACTCCTGGCGATGTTATGAATGCTGCTTTGCCATCTTCTTTAAAATTAGCAAGTGAAACTAAGATATTGCTTCATGCAGAATACCGCGACGCTATGGAGGGTCTTTCTGATAACGAATACCTTATTGTAGAGGCGTTGGAAGTTAGGAATGAGCTAAATTTAGCCGAAATGGCTGATATATTGGGCATTAAAAGTATTCATCGCCATATCAAACGATTAATTGAAAAGAAGGCAATAGTAGTAGAAGAAGAGTTGAAAAGGCGCTACAAACCCAAAATGGAAAGCTACGTTAAGCTATCAACCGAAGCGAATGATGAAGAGCGATTAAAGGAAATATTTGATGAACTTGGAAATGCTCCTAAACAATTGGAGTTGTTGATGGGGTTTATTCAACTGAATCAGCGGTATAGTTCAAAGCCAAAAGCAGTAAAAAAGCTAGCACTACAGAAAATGACCAATACCACGGCCTCTGCTGTAAACACATTAGTGAAAAAAGGCATTTTTGAGGTTTTTGAGCAAGAAATCAATCGAATTAATATTGATGAGATTGGAAATCAAGATGCATTCAAACTTAATGAAAATCAATTAGTAGCATATAATTCGATCAAAACTCATTTTGAAGAAGATAAGGTTACTTTGCTTCATGGAGTAACTTCTTCTGGTAAAACAGAAATTTTTATTCAATTGATTGAAGAACAACTGGATAAAGGCAAGCAGGTACTATATCTTTTACCAGAAATAGCTCTTACCGCACAGATTGTAGGCCGATTGAGAAAAGTGTTTGGCGATAAGGTAGGTGTATATCATTCTAAATACAATGAAAATGAACGTGTAGAAGTTTGGAATGAAGTATTGAATTTTACTGCTAATAAAAATGATGATCGATTCCAGATTATTTTAGGTGCTCGTTCAGCTTTATTTTTACCTTACAGCAATTTAGGGCTTATTATAGTAGATGAAGAGCATGAGTCTACATTTAAACAATATGACCCAGCTCCAAGATACCAAGCGAGAGATGCGTCTATTGTTTTGGCAAAGTTACACGACGCTAATGTTCTTTTGGGTTCTGCAACTCCTTCCATAGAAAGCTATCAGAATGCGAAGGAAGGAAAGTTTGCTTTAGTAGAACTCTTTAAGCGGCATGGGAATGTTCAGATGCCTGAGATTTTATGTGCCGATATAAAGGACGCGACTCGTAAAAAGAAAATGAAATCGCTGTTTTCGCCCTTATTGTTTGATGCAATGGAGGAAGCGCTTGAAAATAAAGAACAGATTATATTATTCCAAAATAGAAGGGGATATTCACCCATTATGATATGTGAAACCTGCGGACATACTGCAGGTTGTAAAAATTGTGATGTTGGATTGACGTATCATAAATATAAAAATGTATTGAATTGCCATTATTGTGGATACTATATTCCCATGCCAAATATTTGTCCTGCTTGTGGCGATACGGCGATAAAAGTAAAAGGATTTGGTACAGAAAAGATAGAGGAGGAGATCGGTATTTTGTTTCCTGATGCAAAAGTAGCTAGAATGGATTTGGATACCACACGGGCTAAAAATGCATATCATACCATTATTAGTCAGTTTGAAAATCATGAAGTTGATATTTTAGTTGGCACACAGATGGTTACTAAGGGGTTAGATTTTAGTAATGTGAGTTTAGTTGGTGTGCTTAATGCCGATAATATGTTACACTTTCCTGATTTTAGATCCTATGAGCGAAGTTATCAGCTCATGTCTCAAGTAGCAGGAAGAGCAGGTAGAAAAAGCAAAAGGGGTAAAGTGATTATTCAATCCTATAATCCGGATCATCAAATTATCCGAAATGTGATTGATAATGATTACAATACCATGTTTACAAATGAAATTATTGATCGACGAAACTTTAAGTATCCACCATTTTATCGACTCATTCAGGTAACGCTTCGCCACCGAGAGATTGCGGCAGTTAATCGCGCAGCTGATTACTTGGCAAGAGATATGAAAGCCGTTTTTGGTAATCGAGTATTAGGTCCGGAGTTTCCTGGTATCGCTAAAATTAGAAACAGCTACCATAAAAAGATTATTCTGAAAATAGAGAAAAAAGCATCCATACAAACTGCAAAAGAACACCTAAGAAACATGTATACTAATGCCGTAAATTTGAAAGAATTTAAGGGGGTTCGGGTAATGTTTGATGTTGATCCGTATTGATTATTTAATCACGAATGTAGGATAGTTGTTGGGTGTTTAGTAACTGAGGTTGTATCTTACCCTGATAGGTTGTTAGTTTTCTGTTCCCCATTCGATTAATTCTTTCCGATAATCTATTCCTCTCACGATTTCACCCGTCACTTGTGTCCTTAGATCCTTATAATCACGAGAAATTAGCCCAACGTCCTTACTGTATTTTTCTTGATCTAACTTTCGTTCAATTAGATTTTGGTCGTCCTGAATAGTTATTGTAACTGTTGCAGGTAAGGATAAATTACCTAAGAAAGAAGAAGGATGAATAGAGGTTACTTCAGCCACGATGCTGTCTAAAGTATTTTTTGAATTAATATTCCATGAACTTTCTATTTTTAATGGAAAAATTAATTTGACAATTGGCTGATTTTCTTCGACTCTAATAAATTGTCCGTTTGTTCTATAGGTTACCCATACATCAGTTATTCGCCAATTGGTAGAAGGATTATTTCTTCTAAATCGTTCTAATCGGAAACCCTCCTTGCCATCTAATAGGGTGTAAGAAGAGTCGATTACTTCCTTTAGTTGATAACTAAATGTGTCAACCGTATTTGCAAAGTCATCGTAATGAATGGAATCTATTTGATAAATAGTATAATTTCCGACTTTTAATGGAGCATAATCATACCCAAAAATCTGGAGTAATTGGCTCGTTGGTTTCTTTACAAGCCACAAGGAAAATTAAGAAAGGAATCAGTCGGAGTACCTTTAACATAAACCAAAGTTATTAAAAAGGAATAGTTAAAGAAAACTACTTCAATTTAAAAAATAGGCTTGGTAAGATAAACTCATTAGCTTGTTTCACTAGAATAAATGAATCTATTTCATCCATTTTTAAGGTATTAACTTTTTCTCTTGCTTTATCATAGGTATTAAAACCACTGATGAAATATTTAATTGAACCATTGACTGTATATTTAACCAATCGCTCTTTTATTCCAAGATTATTTGCTACTTGCCGCTCAGGAATATCCTCCTTTAATGAAGTTACTTGAACTAGAAAGGTAGTTTTATCAAATTTAGTCCTGTACAATTTTAGTAATCGGTTTCTTTCAATTTCTAATTTATCGGCTTCTGATAAAGTTATAGCCTTTTTATTTTCCTTAGCTACCTCTTTGGTTTCTATAGGTAAAGGGTCTTCTTCTTTTGGGGTAATTAATTTTTCTTCAACTGTATTATTTTGAATAGCTTCTTTAGTTGATTCTTCCTTTTTAATTATTTTTTTGGGTTCAATTACAGCAGCTAAGATCTGTTCTTGTGATTTTACATTGTCTACAACTTCTTTCTTTGTTGGAGTAGCCTCAGTTTTTTCAATCTTACTTTCAGCAAGATCATTTTTTTGAGTTTTAGTATCGTTGTTTTTAGTAATGTATTCGTTTTTAATCAATTCATTATATGATAAAAAATTATTTTTATTAACAGTTCCAATCGTAGTAGTTGGATTTGACTCAATCTGTTTGCTGTAGATGTTTTTAGGTTTAAAAATAGACTTATTTGTTTCCACTAAAAATTCTTCAATCTCGTTATTAATCGAGGCATTTTCTACAACTAAATTTTGTTCTCTTTTATTTAATAAAAGGTCAATTTCTGAATCTTTTTTTGTGTTAAAATCAGTTATATCAACGTTTCCATTTGTATTAGTTTTTACGCTATGGCTATCAAAATAATTGCGGATGTATACATCTTCAATATTAATTCGGTTTGGAATAGACTTTGCAATATCTGTTTTAAGGTTTTTATTTATAGACAATTCTCTCCGATCGGCAATTAACTGTTTTATTTCTTGATCTTTAGAGGTAATGATAGCGGCTGATTCATTTGAAACTGAATGCTCTTTAAATTGATTGATTGAATTAAAATAATTAACCAAATAAGCATCTTCTATATCGATTCTTTTCGGTAAATAATTACCTATTAATTCTGTATGCTTCTCAATTTGCAATAATTCAACATCATTTTGAGCCAAACAAACTTCAGGTATAAGTAAAAATAAAATTGCAATTGTAGTCAAATCTTTCACGAGCGTAAAAATAAAAAGTGTGAGGCATAGTATGCCCCACACCTAATTAATAGTGAATAAGGTATGATGTCATACACTTATTTTCTTAATTTAAACTTTGGTAATTTTTTTAAGGTGTTTATTGTAGTCTCTACATCCGACTTTTTATTAGTGAACTTAAGAAACTCATCTACAAGTGAACTTTTATTATCAGTAGCATGTAAAAGGTTAGTATCCCCATATTTACCCACTTTCTCATCCCCACAACATCCTTCTCTTGTATCAACTATGTAAGATGATTGACGTAAACCTGCTTGCACTCCTTCTATTTTAGAAAAACGTTCTAAATTGCGCTAATCTTTTGTCCATGTCATCACCTTCATTTGCATTGGTAACTTCTGAACCAATTATTCTTGGATTAGCATATTTAGCTCCAAAACCACCTACTTCACAATCAAAATCTTCTCCAATTTGAGTTACTTTATAAATTGGATTAATTAATACATGAACACCATTATTAGTGATTGCGTTGTAATACGCTTCTTGTTTTGCAAGTTTTTCGTTTTTATGAGTTTTATTAGTAGACCCTTTTATTTCTGCATCAAAATTAATGTTTAAATCAGCTTCATAATTGTCAGCAATTTTTACTTTAGTTTTGTTGTGTAAACCTTCTTCAATCATTCTATATGAGTGTGAGTAAGAAGTTGAAGAGCATGAGCTTAATGCTGCTATAGATACAACAGCTACGAATAGTAATTTAATTTTTATAATATATTTATTTTGTTTAAACGAATATAGAACAATTAATTAAGAATATAAAAAACTAATAGGAAAGATATGAAATAACTCACCTTGAGTAGGTTATTTTTTTTAAACTATGAAAGTTGATATGCTTTCATTTATTCGCTAATAAATCCGCCACCTAACAGATCATTTCCTTCATAAAATACAGCAGATTGCCCAGGAGCTATTCCCTGTACTTCGGCAAAAAAGTCAACTTCTAGTTCATCATCAGCTAGATATTTAACTTCGGCCATTGCACCTGCATCCTTGTACCTAATTTTGGTTAGAATTTCTGTTCCTTCAGGCAATCGATCATACTTATGTAGGTTTGGGTTTTTTACCTTCATAGTTTTACGATTCAAATCTTCTTTATTTCCTAACAGAACTGTATTGTTTGAAGCATTTATTTTTAAAACATAAAGCGGATCTCCAACGGCAATACCTAATCCTTTTCGTTGTCCGATGGTATAAAATGGGTATCCTTCATGTTTGCCAAGAATATTCCCTTGTAAGTCAATAAATTCGCCGCCTTTTACTTTTTCTTCAAGACCATCAACTTTTCTTTTTATAAATCCACGGTAGTCATTATCTGGAACAAAGCAGATTTCATAACTCTCTGATTTTTTTGCTAACTCTTCATGCCCTCTATCTAAAGCCATTTGGCGAATGGCACTTTTAGTATACTTGCCTAGTGGAAATATAGTTCTTGCCAATGCTTTTTGTGTTAGTCCCCAAAGCACATAGGATTGATCCTTATTTTCATCTAACCCCTTCGATACTACATATCGTCCATTTTCTTGGCGAACATTTGCATAATGTCCTGTAGCAATAAATTTACAACCTAATTGATCAGCTCGTCTTAAAAGTGCATCCCATTTAATGTGTGTATTGCATAACACACAAGGATTTGGTGTTCTACCTGCCATATATTCACCCACAAAATTGTCAATAATATAGTCACCAAATTCCTCTCGTATATCAATAATCATGTGATGAAAACCATATTCTACTGCTAAAATTCGTGCATCATTTATATCATCAAGGCTGCAGCAGCCGGTGGTTTTACTACTACCTCCTGAGCTTGCATAATCCCAAGTTTTCATGGTTACGCCAATCACTTCATATCCTTCTTCGTGCAGTAAAAGAGCAGTTACAGAACTATCTATTCCTCCGCTCATTGCTACTAATACCTTCCCTTTCTTGCTCATTTTTTAGTCGTACTTTATTTTTCCTCTTATATCATCAAACTCCAAATATTCTTTTCTATTGGCCTTTAATTCTTCAGGTATCTCGATTACATTTAAGTTTTCATCGAGTGATTTTCCATCTTTATATTCTACAATTTTATCTACGGTTCCATTGGAGTTATAATAAATCCACTTACCATCCCTCATTGACTTTTTGTAAATGCCTTTGAGAATTTTATTGCCATTCTCGTTATAAAAGGTGCTCACTCCTTCTAAAAAACCATTGACATATTGAGTTTCTTCCAATACATTTCCATTATCGTAATATGATCGGTAGTCGTCAACTTCTATATCATTCTTGTAAAATACTAATTCTGCTAACTTTCCATTTGTATAATAAGTTTCCCAACGTCCAAATTTTGCTCCTTTTTGGTAACCACCTTTAGTAACCAAAACCTGATTTGCTCCATAAGTTAGCCAAATGCTATCTTTTTTCTGCTCGTAGTATTTTCCTTGAGCCATTAATTCTCCGGTAGAGTAATACATTTTAGCATAAGCTGATTTTACACCGTTATGAATCATCATGGTTTGTAATTCCCCCGTTGGATAATAATAAAAAAATGTATCCACAGGTTGACCTTTATCAAATTGTCCTACATAACGAGTAGAACCATCAGGATGAAAGGCTTTCCATGTACCTATTTTATTTCCATCTTTATCCTTACGGTTAATGGAAGTACTATTTTGAGCAATAGAATTTGTAGTCAACAAAAACATTACTACTACTATGTTGGTTAAATATCTCATTGGAGCGACAAATTTAAGAATAATGCTGGTGCCACTTGCAAAATTCAGTCCAATCCTAAAATAAGTTGAATTTAAAGGGCATCGAATTATATTAACACTCGGTCTGACATGAATCGTATATTTGTAACGATAAAATTTAGAGTACTATCATGATTAGAATTACCAGAAGAGAGCGGTTTAGTGCCGCTCATCGTTTAGCAAAGGAAGAATGGAGCCAAGAGAAAAATTTTGAAGTATTTGGTAAATGCTCTAATCCTAATTGGCATGGACATAACTACGTTCTTTATGTAACAGTAGAAGGGGAAGTAGAAGAAGAAACCGGTTATGTGATTGATTTATCGCTTTTAGGCAAGATTGTGAAAGAACATGTAATTCAATATGTAGATCATAAGAACCTTAATTTAGACGTTCCCTTTTTTAAAGGCGTGATGACATCAGCAGAAAATATTGCGATTAAATTTTGGGAACAATTAGAGAAGCCTGTAAATGCGACAGGCGGCCGACTTTGCAGCATTAAAATTCAAGAAACAGAAAATAATTACGTAGAATATTTCGGAAAATAATCGGAATAAATAACTTTATATCAAAGAATGGATACATCATTTGAACATCAAGCAGAAGCTTACAAAAGAGTGGATAATTACAACGACGAAAAAATTAACAAAATGGCTTCTCATTACTCAGATATTATCACTGAGCTCGGAGAAGATGTAAATAGAGAAGGTTTGCTTAAAACACCTGAGCGTGTAGCAAAAGCAATGTCATTTCTAACGCACGGTTATGACATGGATCCGGCAGAGATACTAAAATCTGCAATGTTTCAAGAGGATCATAACCATATGGTTATAGTAAAAGATATTGAGATTTACTCGATGTGTGAGCACCATATGTTGCCATTTTTTGGAAAAGCGCACATTGCTTACATCCCTAATGGATGGATAGTGGGGTTAAGTAAAATACCACGAGTAGCAGACGCTTTTTCTAGAAGAATGCAAGTACAAGAACGACTTACAGATCAGATAAAAACGTGTATTCAAGAAACTTTAAACCCATTAGGTGTAGCAGTTGTTATAGAAGCAAAACACTTGTGTATGCAGATGCGTGGAATTCAGAAACAAAACTCAGTTACTACCACTTCATCTTTTACAGGAGAGTTTGAGAAAGATGCAACAAGAAAAGAGTTCATAGATTTGATTGGTAAGAATTTACACTAGTTAATATATAATTTTTATTTTTAAACCTCGAAGTTTTTTCTTCGAGGTTTTTTTATGGGATTTATTTAAATTTTGTTAAGCCGAATTCCATTTATCAAAAAATGAGATTGAATGATTAATTTAGCATCAAATTATTAAACAAAATGAAAGACTTTAGAAATTTCAACAATATGATTCAAGGAGAAACAGCTCCTGCAGGAACAATGGTTAAAGCATTTATGGCAAATGTATTTGCTTACATGACAGGTGCATTGGCCATAACGGGTATTATAGCTTACGCATTTGGTACAAGCCCTGCTTTATTAAATTACTTAGTGAATCCCGAAACTGGTGGAATGTCTATGTTCGGTTATGTAGTCATGTTTGCTCCATTATTAATGGTGTTCGGAATGACAATGGCATTTAACCGGCTATCATCATTTGTATTGATGTTATTATTCATCGTTTTCTCTATTCTAATGGGTATGAGTATGAGCTTTATATTTCTAGCATACACCAGTGCTTCGATTGCTTCTACTTTCGCAATTACTTCATTAACTTTTGGCGTAATGGCTGTTTTAGGGTATACTACTAATACTGATTTAACTAAGTTTGGAAGTATTCTAAAAATGGCATTAATTGGAATTATCATTGCGATGGTCATAAATATATTTTTAGGAAGCGAAGCCATTGAATTTATCATCAGTATAGCTGGAGTTCTAATTTTTACAGGACTTACCGCTTATGATGTACAAAAACTAAAAAGAATTGGTTCAGGAATAGAGTATGATACTCAAGAATCGAGTAATAAATTAGCAATTGTAGGTGCACTTACATTGTATTTAGACTTTATAAATTTATTCATGTTTTTGCTCCGATTCTTAGGAGATCGAAAATAATTATAAAAAACAAAAATCTTAGAAAGATTGGACCGTCAATGTTCCAATCTTTTTTTATTTTGCAGCATTAAATAAAAAAGTAGAATATGAAAGCATATGTATTCCCTGGACAAGGGGCACAATTTTCAGGAATGGGAAAAGACCTTTACGAGCAATCAGAAGAGGCAAAAAAACTTTTTCACCAAGCAAATGATATTTTAGGGTTCAATATTACAGACATTATGTTTGAGGGAACCGATGAGCAACTGAAGCAAACGAACGTTACACAACCTGCTATATTTTTACATTCCGTAATTCTTGCAAAAGTTTTGGGAGATAATTTTAAGCCCGATATGACAGCAGGTCACTCATTAGGAGAGTTTTCGGCATTGGTTTCGGCAGGTGCTATGAAATTTGAAGACGGTTTAAAATTAGTAGCTGCTCGTGCAAATGCAATGCAGAAAGCTTGTGAAGCACAACCATCTACTATGGCGGCGGTATTAGGTATGGAAGATGTTGATGTAGAACGAATTTGTTCAGAAATTGATGGTGTAGTGGTTCCAGCAAACTATAATTGTCCAGGTCAGTTAGTTATTTCAGGATCAGTAGAAGCAGTAGAGAAAGCATGTGAAGCATTGAAAGAAGCAGGTGCTAAAAGAGCATTATTGCTGCCTGTTGGAGGTGCATTTCATTCACCTTTAATGGAACCTGCAAGAGCAGAGTTAGAGGCTGCTATAAAAGCCACTGAAATTAATACTCCAATTTGTCCAGTTTATCAAAATGTAGTAGCAAAAGGGGTTACAGAACCTGCTGAAATTAAAACTAATTTGGTAAACCAATTAACAGGTGCTGTAAAATGGACGCAGATAATGCAACAAATGATTGCAGACGGAGCGGCTGAATTCATTGAAGTAGGACCTGGTAAAGTACTACAAGGGTTAGTAAAGAAAGTAGATAGGGCTATGCCAACAGCTTCTGCGGAGGTTTAATAATTTACCATTACATTAGCATTCTAAATCAACAGAAAACACATTATGAAAAAAATTGCATTTGCAGTTAGTGCTGTATCTTTTGCATTGTTAACATCTTGTGGTCATCAGGCCAAGGAAACGGAAACAGTGGTAGAAGAAGTAAAAGTAGAAACAGAGGAATTTGCTTATTTATCAGAGCAATTTGCTGATTTAAAAATTGTTCGATACCAAGTTCCAGGTTGGGAAAATTTAAGCCTTAAACAAAAAGAACTGTTGTACTACTTATATGAAGCCGCTATCTCTGGTCGAGATATGATGTATGATCAGAATTTTAAGCACAACTTATCTATAAGAAGAAGTTTAGAAGCTATTTTAGAGAATTTTGAAGGAGATACAGCAAGTGAAGAGTATCAAAATCTATTGACTTACACTAAACGTGTGTGGTTCTCAAATGGAATTCATCACCATTACGGAAATGAAAAAATGATTCCTGAGTTTACTCCTGAATTTTTCAAAACTCAACTCGTTACAATCGATGGCAACAAATTACCATTGAGTAATGGCGAAACTCAACAAGAGTTAGCAGATCGATTAGCAACGATTTTATTTGATTCAACCATAGCAATAAAGAAAGTATCTTCTAATACAAAAGGTGATCTGGTTGCAAATTCGGCAGTGAATTTTTATGAAGGAGTTACTCAAACAGAAGTTGAAGCTTACTTTAGTCAGTTTTCTAAAGATGGAAATCAACCAGAACATGGATTGAATTCTAAAATGGTAAAGGAGAATAACAAAGTAGTAGAGAAGAAGTGGATGATCGGAGGAATGTATTCTCCTGCTATTGAAAAAATAGTTTATTGGTTAGAAAAAGCAGTAGAGGTGGCTGAAACACCACAACAAGCTGAAACTTTTAAGCGATTAATTACTTATTACCAAACAGGTAAAGTGGCTAATTGGGATCAATACAATATTGCATGGGTGGCAGACACTGCCGCTAGTGTAGATGCTGTAAACGGTTTTATAGAAGTTTATAACGATCCATTGGGCTATAAGGGTTCTTATGAATCAGTTGTTTCATTTAGAGATGAAGAAGCAACGAAAAGAATTGCTGCTGTTGGATCAGAAGCTCAGTGGTTTGAAGATAATTCGCCTTTAATGCCTGAGCATAAAAAGAAAAATGTGGTAGGTATTACAGGGAAGGTTATTACTGTAGTGGTTGAAGGTGGTGATGCATCTCCATCTACTCCAATTGGAATTAACTTGCCAAACAATAATTGGATACGACAAGAGCATGGTTCTAAGTCGGTAAATCTTGGAAACATTGTTCATGCTTATGAAATGGCAGCTAAAGAAGGAAAAAGTGCTTTAGCAGAATTTGCCTACAATCAAGAAGAAATAGATCGTCAGAAAAATTATGGTTCCTTAGCAGATGTATTACATACAGATTTGCATGAGGTAATTGGTCACGCATCTGGTTTAATTAATGAAGGAATTGGAACACCAAAAGAAACCCTTAAAAGTTATGCTTCTACTTTAGAAGAGGGGAGAGCTGATTTGGTTGCATTGTACTTTTTACCTGATGCTAAACTCATAGAAATGGGATTGATAGATTCTGATGAAGTGGGTAAAGCAGCTTATGATGATTACATTAGAAATGGTATGATGCTTCAATTGAGAAGAATTAAAAAAGGAGATGTAATCGAGGAGGCTCACATGAGGAATAGACAACTAGTTGCAGGTTGGGCTTTCGAAAAAGGAAAAGCGGATAACGTAATTGAAAAGAAAGTGAAAGAGGGTAAAACCTATTTTGTGATTAACGATTACGGAAAACTTCGAGTACTTTTTGGAGATTTATTACGTGAATTGCAACGTATAAAGAGTGAAGGTGATTATGCCGCAGGCGAGTTATTAGTTGAAACTTACGGTGTTCAGGTAGATTCTGAATTGCATCAAGAGGTTTTAGAAAGATATGAAGCTCTTAACCAAGCTGCTTACGGTGGATTTATCAACCCGATGTTGAAACCAGTAATGGATGAGGCAGGTAAAATTACGGATGTAAAAGTGGAGTATCCACTTAACTTTAAAGATCAAATGATGTTCTACGGAAAGAATTACTCGTTCTTGCCACATTACAATTAGGATATAGATAATAAGATTTAAAAAAGCCCTTTCTAGTGTTGTACCTAGGAAGGGCTTTTTAATTAACCAATGGGTCAGAAATTGTATTTGAAAGGTCAATTATGCCTTACCTCCAAGCATTACTATTTCATTTACCAACACTTCTGAAATGTATTTTTTTACACCATCTTTATCTTCATAAGAACGGTTAGTCAATTTACCCTCTATCGCCAACTCGCTTCCTTTATCTAAAAATTTCTCTGCTATTTCAGCTGTTTTTCCCCATGCTACAAGCTGATGCCATGTGGTGTCTTGTACTTTTTCACCTTTTGTATTCTTGTATGAATCTGTCGTTGCAATAGACATACGAGCAACTACTTTTCCACCTTCTAAATGTTTTACTTCTGGTTTTGCACCTAAATTCCCGATTAACTTAACACTATTTCTTAATGAACTCATAATAATTTGTTTTAATTGTTTGTGAATTATTTCGAGGCAAAGGTGAGATGAAGGGGAAGTCTAAATCGGTTTTAAACGTTTATTAGTCGTTTAATATTCGTTTGTTGTCGTTTGAAAATGATTTTTTAATTGAAATTGAATTATTTATACATAATTTTATAAAAATAGAATGAACCTCATAGAATAATAAATAATAAGATATCTGTTTATTTTACTTAGAATAAATCTATATATTTTTAGGATAAATAAATCTAAAAACGTTTCAATTCCTCATATAGTAGGTGCATTGGCATACCCATTACAGTGTAGTATGAGCCTTCCATGCGTTCTATTCCTATGTATCCAATCCATTCTTGAACACCATAACCACCGGCTTTATCGAGTGGTTTAAATTGGTTGACGTAAAATTCAATCTCGTCTGCGGTAAGTGTTTTAAATTTTACGATAGTGGCATCGCAAAAGGAAACTAGTTTTTCGGTACTTAGCAAACATACTGCAGAATAAACGGTGTGCTTCTTTCCTGAAAGTTCGGCCACCATGCGTTTAGCGTCATCCAAGTCAGTTGGTTTTTCTAAGATTCTACCTTCTAGGCAAACCACTGTATCTGAAGTAATGATGATTTCATCTGGAGCTAATTCCGACTTAAAGGCTGCTGCTTTTTTCTCCGCGATGTATGTTGGAACTTCTGCTTCTATTAAATGATGTGGATAACTTTCATCTATGTCTTTGGTTTTTATTTCAAAGTCAATGCAAAGCCCTTTTAGTAATTCTTGTCTTCTTGGTGATTTGGAGGCGAGGATTAATTTTTTAGATCCGAGATCAAACATTTAGATAAAATTCTTGAAAGTAAATTACTGAGGTATATAAAATTCCAAAAAGCATAATCAGCTTCGTTAATCGACTAGCCCAAGCATAATCGTTTTTCTTTTTAGCTCCAAATAGCTTGATAATTAACATAATCAATGGAAATTGCAAGAAAACCGAAAAGTAGAGAGCCGATACTATTTCAGAGCTCATCAGTTGGGTGTATTGCACAAAAAGCAATAGAATAAAAGTAATTACTGCAATAACAATGGTAGTGTGATTAGCTTTGTTCTTGCCAACAACAATTGGTAACGTTTTGCAGTTTTCCGCTAAGTCTCCTTCATAGTCTTCTATATCCTTTATAATTTCACGAACCATGGTGAGCAAAAAGGCAAAAATAGCATAGCCTATAATCAATAAAGCAATGTTGGTCAATACATCTTTAAAAAATACACCGGCATAAACAGGGTTAGATTCATTGTATATAAATGCGTAATGCTCTAGTTCTTCTAATAAGTGATTTTTGAGTTCAATAAATTCATACAGGCCTGCGGATACAGGTACTAAAGCAGTTAGTGTGGCAATTATGAAGTTGCCGACTAACATTCTTCGCTTAAAATTAATTGAATAGTACCACAATGCCAGTACACTCCCAATTTGGATCAACGAAAGCCATAACTTATTAATATAAAAAGATATATAAACCGAAATGATGATTGCAAGAGTGCTAATAACGATGTGAGCACCCATGGCTACTCTTCGCTTAATAAGTTTACCTACGATGACTCTTTTGGGCTTATTAACTCGATCTATTTTAGTGTCGAAGTAATCATTGATGATATAACCTGCGGCTGCAACCATTACAGTTACAAGTACTAATAAGAAGAAATTTTGTTCCGACATGGCCAATTCAAATCCTGAACTATTCAACAATGGAAACATTAAACCAAATCGAACAGCATATTGGGTAAGTGCTATAATCAATAAGTTAGGTAGTCGAATTAAACGGAAAAATGCTATGAAGCTTTTCATCTTTTTAGAATTAATTTATCCAAAATTAGCTAATCAAAAGTAAAGACAAGCAATCGTTGATTACTATTTTTATGTAAATCAAGAATAAATAATTACCTGCATTGAAATTGAAAAATGCTTGTTCTATTTTGGTTGTTATTAGTGTTAACGTAAAGTAATTTTTAATACTTATTGTTTGATTTTAGTTAAATGTATAAAGAAAAGAATAACTAAATCATATATATTTAATGCACCATCTGATAAGCCAATTGTTTATTTTTTTTGCTTTTTGTATCTTATTTTATGTCGTTTCCAGATAGTTGGAGTTCTGTTTTATAATTACCAGTATTTTCACTGAAAATTGCAATTAACCTAAGCTTTGATTACTATAAAGTTGTTAGCTCTAACAGTGAATGAACTATGAAAAATATAGCATTAATTTTTATTTTATCATTTTCAATTCAGAGTTGCTTTTCACAGAACTTAAGCCTAAAACAACTTATTGAGATTAAGGAAGGTGATATCAGTGCTGCAAAGCAATATTTAATAGAGAATAATTGGGAATTCTTAAATGAGGAACAACCATTATTACGAGAAATGGGTTATGCAACATTTGCATATAATAGAGATCAGCGAACTAATACAGCTGAATCATTCTTGAATTTCTATCACAGTAAGTATTTATCTACAATACGTGTTAATATTCAAGGTAATTTAAAATTGAAATACTCTGAATACGAAAAAGCGATTGAAGATTTTGGCTGCATTTTAATTAGCACAGGTAAAGAAGTAAAAGTGTACAGAGGGGAAATATACACTTTCAAGGTGAGCTGTAGTAGAAATAGTATCGATGAAAATCAAGAGTTCGTGCCTTGGGGAGTGTTTATTATTTCTAACGAAGATTATGATTTAAATTGGGCAAATAAATAAGTCAAATTACTACAATATGTTATTGTACTAATATCTCATCACTATATCTAAGATAGATTGATGTGTTTATTTTACATTAACTAATTTGTATTATTTAATAGTAACCGATTTAAATTTCTACACTTTATTAAATAGATTACGAATGATCATTTTTGTAATTAGCCACCAAATTTTACGGCCAGCGAACTTCCAATAAAATAAGAAGTATAAGTAGACGATTTAATCGTATTTATTTCATTATCGTTCTTGCCCCAATATCGTGCTTCTAGGCGGCAAACTATATTTTTGGTAGGCGAGTAATCTAAATTTATGGAAGAGCCCCAGAGGCCAATTCCATTTTTAGCTTTTTGTGAAATTACTATCTGTTCTTTGTCCTCGATGTATTCAAAACGAAAGGCAGCTTTCCACTTTTCATTATGTATGAATTGCGCAATAATTGTTGGTACAAACCACGTTTTATACTGCTCGCTTCCTTTTTTTAGTTGTTCAATCCCAAGGTCTATTCCTGCTATAACGTGCCAATTTTGAGATAATTCCATAATGGTATAGAAGTTATTAAAATAGCGCATTCTTCTCAGAGAGTCAGGATATTCAGAGCCTATAAAAGTGCTCCAATTAAACGTGATTTCATCTGCTATTTTATAAGTGAATTGAGTGCCAAAAGCTGGCAAGCTATTTCCTTCCAACCGTTCTATTCTCTGCCAACCATTGGTCACTAAAGCAGCTAATTCTAATCTTTCAGTAGGGTTGTACGTTAGTTTTGCTCCTGTTAAAAAATAGGGTGAACTCTCTGCTGCTAATGATCTAGTTAGCGTCATATTATCCATAGAAATTGCGCTTTCAAAACCCAAATTGGACGGAAATAAACCTGCATCTAACCAGAGGTTATTTTTGTTATTTAGACTGACACCTATAGAGGCTTCATATACACTTTGGTAAATGCTAGCCTCTGCTGCATAATTATCTTGTGCATAAGTTCCAGATTGTAATCCAATTTTTGCACGGTATTTTTCATGATCTACTGCTATTTTTAAAAGGGCTAAGTTGATGTTAAACTCATTGTGCCGATTATGATTAAAAAGAAAAGGCTGCCTTTTACTTTGTTTGGGTTCGTTGAAATCATATCCATAATAAACATCTGCAAAGCCGCCAAAATGGATGGATGGTTTCTTATTCCAACTACTATCGGATTGTGCAAAGGTATCGATCGAAGAAGTGATGAATAGAAGTAAAAAGTAGTACTTTTTTAAGCTCATTTGATTGGATTAAAGTTTTTTGAAAGATCCTGATTCAGTATTGTAAAACCAACTAGTTCCTGTATTGCTATATTCTTGTGTTATTTCTAACTCATTTGATGAAATTATTATAATTTGACTAAATAGCTTTTGTTTTTCAGTGATTTGATCGTTTAACTGTTCTGAATTCACTGCACTATCGGCGTCTATGATGCAAACAGATCCTTTTGGAGAAAGCAAATCGACTGAAAAGTCTTTTTTTAGTGCACTTTTGATTTCCCACTTTTGTTTACTAACTACTATAAAATTACCAAGAGCGTTAATTAATTTATTGTACGTTACTTTTTGACTTTCATTAAGTTTAGAAGTATCAATTAGTGCCAAGAATGATCCAATGTGTTCAACCACTTGCTCATTTTGTGGCTCGTTTTGCTTACTTCTTTGTTTAAAAAATAGCTGAAGCTTTTTAAGTTCGTCTTTATTCAATTCTTCCATGGTTGCAAAGGTATTGGTTTTGGTTAGTTTATTGTCGAATTACTTCTTCTCTCATCTACATGAGTTCCGTATATTTGCAGCCGCTAATAAAAAATCAACTTTAAAACGATTCTCATCTCAGTGTTAAAGGCCCATCTGCGTCTAGGTTTACTTTCTTTTTTGGTCATTTTATTGACTCCATTGTTTGCACAGAAAAATCAAATTGTGTCGACAGCTTTGCAAATAAATAGTACAGAGATAGCACCCAATATTGATGGAGTATTAGATGATGAAGCGTGGATAAATCAGCCAATAGCAAGTGGTTTTTTACAAACCAATCCGAAACCTAAAAAGAAGCCATCAGGAGAAACCGAGGTGAAAATGATTTACGATGATCAAGCTGTTTACATATCAGCACGTTTGTATGATCATCCAGATAGTATTTACAACTTTTTAACCGAGCGTGATGATGTAGGAAATGCTGATTTTTTTACCGTTGTTTTTAATAATTATCAAGATGGAATTAATGGGGATGGGTTTTCAGTAACTCCTTCGGGTGTTCAAATAGATACAAAATACTCGGCTGATGATGAGAGTGTTGCTTGGGATGCTGTTTGGGAGTCAGCCACACAATTGGATGATTCAGGATGGACTGTAGAAATGCGTATTCCATATTCTGCTTTGCGGTTTCCTGAGGTTGAAAAGCAGCAATGGGGTGTTAATTTTGGTCGTGAAATTAGAAGAAATCGAGAACGCTCCTGGTGGAATTTTGTTAACCCGGCGATAGATGGTTTATTAACACAGACAGGTGTTATAAATGGCATTGAAAACATAGAGCCCCCTGTTCGTTTGTCGTTTTTTCCATATGCTTCGGCTTATGTTGAACATAACTCAGATGACGGGAGTGTGTCAGAGTCGATTAATGGGGGCATGGACGTGAAATATGGTATTACTGATGCTTTTACATTAGATATGACATTGATTCCTGATTTTGGTCAGGTACGATTTGATAATCAAATTTTAAACTTGTCCGTTTTTGAAGTAGAATTTAATGAAAATCGACAATTTTTTACGGAAGGAGTTGAGCTGTTTAATAAAGCAGGCATTTTTTATTCTAGAAGAGTGGGTGGTAGGCCATATAGTACTCCAAGGATAAGCAGTGGTCTAAATAAAAGTGAAATTTTAACTGACGTTCCTGCTCAAAGCAGGTTATTAAATGCCTCAAAGGTTTCAGGGAGGAATGCTAATGGGTTAGGCGTTGGAGTATTTAATGCTGTTGAAAGTCGGGTTTCAGCAACTATTCAAGATACGCTTACAGGCGTTAAAAAGAAGGTGGAAGTAAATCCATTAACGAATTATAACGTGTTGGTTTTTGACCAAGTATTGCGGAAAAATTCATTTGTTACATTAACGAACACCAATGTGGCTCGAGAAGGTGATGCTGAAGATGCAAATGTGACTAAATTAGATTTTCAACTAGCCAATAAAGCAAATGAATATGCCATTTCAGCGGCAGCCGGAATGAGTAACCTATTTAGCAAAAGTGAGGTAAGTAGTGGTTATACTTGGGAGGCAGGTTTACAAAAGATCAGTGGAAACTTTAAGTTTGAGTTATCACAAGAAAATATTTCGGATGATTACGATCCTAATGACTTGGGTTTCTTGAACATCAACAATGTAAAGAATACTTATTTGTTTGCTCAATATGCTATATTTGAGCCGTTTTCAATTTTTAATTTTGCTCGACACAATTTTGAAATAGACTATCAACGCTCATTTCGAAAGAATCAATTTATGAATTTTGCTTTAAGATATTCAACTGTTTATTCTCTTCAATCCTTTCACGCAATCGGTTTTAATACGGCTGCTGAGCCAATAGAAACAAATGATTTTTTTGAAACTCGGACTTTTGAGCAATCGTACAATTT
This sequence comes from Vicingaceae bacterium, assembly GCA_028336925.1. Lineage (GTDB taxonomy): Bacteria > Bacteroidota > Bacteroidia > Flavobacteriales_E > Vicingaceae > Acidiluteibacter. Next base: position 23,235 of record JAOKVV010000011.1, read on the forward strand.
TCCAACTAATTTTACCTATGGTGGTTTTTTCTCGAGTGATTACAGTCGACCGTTTGCCTTAGATTTGAGAACAACTCAGCGTGTTTTTGATGAGCAAAATAGATATAATGCCTATTATGAGGTTTCACCAAGGTTTAGACCGAATGATAAGTTCTTTTTTGTGCTAGAACATAACTGGGGAACAAGAAATAACGAGAATGGATTTGTCAAGAATATGAACGACTCCATTATTTTTGGACGACGAAATGTAAAAGAGCATGAAACCGCGATTACGGGAAATTACATTTTTAATAATCGGATGGCGTTAAACTTAACGCTTCGTCATTATTGGTCAGCAGCAGTTTATGACCGCTTTAATCGAGTAGACCCTGCAGACGGGGAATTATTACCAACCGGCTATGCCGGCTTCAAAGAAGATGGAACCACCATCCACGATATCAGTTTTAATGCCTTTAATATCGACTTGGCTTACAATTGGCGATTCGCTCCAGGAAGTGAAATATCTGTGGTGTGGAAAAATATTATTTCAGAGCAAGGAGAAGCGTTGAATAGAGATTATCTGCAAGAAGTGGAAGATTTATTAGACTCTCCTCAATTGAATAATTTCTCCATTAAAATCCTCTATTTTATAGATTACCTTGATTTAAAGCGTAAAGGCGGAGAAAAGGTTTAGGCTTTAGCTCCCTTCCGATACACCCAAAAAGCAATCAGTATTAAAGCAAAACCAATTCCTTTGGCAAATCCTTTAAAAATATCTGGGATAGCTAAAAAAATGGGTTAGTAGTTGAGTTACTAGTAGAATTGCTGCTCCTGCTGAAATCAGATTTTTCGATTTATTATTCATATTTCTAGGTTTTTGATTTTCATTAATCGTACAGAATAATCAATTAGTTCTCGCAATATTTCTTGATTGACAGATGCTAGGCTGCTTATATAAAGACAAGAAACACCTGTTTTATATTTACCTAGATTTTTAAGTAGTTTTTGATGAGGTTCAAATCCTGAAATGATATAAATGCTTAGCGTCAATTTTCTAGATGAGAATCCTGTTAATATCCAATCTCCTTCTCTTCCGCTTTCATACTTATAATGGTAACTGCCAAAACCAACGATTGACTTTTGCCACATTTTAGGCTGCTCACCAGTGATTTCAATCATCAGACTCTTCAGTATCAGGCAATCATCCAATCGCATCTCATCCTTAATGGTAGTAAAGTAAGCTATTACTTCATCAGAATATGTTGTGGGTATTTTCATCTTAGTTTCCTATTTCCACCACTCACTAGTATTCGCTTTTAAATCTTCTAACCAAATGGATTCGCCAATTTTAGGCGTGATCAATTCAAGGTTTAATTTTTTGGCAGCTACAGAAACACGAATTACAGGATCATTCCAATCATGCAATGCTAATGTAAACGCACCCCAATGAATAGGCATTATCGTTTTGGCTTTCACATCTAATCCTGCTTGAGCAGTTTCTTCTGGCATTAAATGAATTTGAGCCCACTTTTCATTGTATTGTCCACATTCCATCATGGCAAAATCAAAAGGACCATATTTTTCGCCTATTTCTTTAAAGTGTGGACCATAACCGCTATCACCACTAAAGTAGAGGGTATCTTCTTTCCCTATTATCACCCAACTTCCCCAGAGGGTTGTATTCCGATTCGTTAATCCTCTACCTGAGAAATGGCGGGAAGGAGTGAAGGCAAGATTGATATCTCCTAATTGGGTTTCTTCCCACCAATTCATTTCTTTTATGCTCTCAGCGCTTACACCCCAAGCTTCAAAATGGGCACTTACCCCAAGCGGAACATAAAATGCTTTTGTCTTTTCTTTCAGTTTCTGTATTGAACCATAGTCCAAATGGTCATAATGATCGTGAGAAATGATTATTGCATCAATAGTCGGAAGCTTTTCAATTTCAATTGGCAATTCTTTGGTGTAACGCTTGCCGCCAAGCAGGGGGTGAGGTGCAGGCACATTTCCAAGCATTGGATCTAATAAAATGTTTTTTCCTTCTATCTGTAATAAAAATGAAGAATGACCAAACCAGAATAACCGAGTTTTATTCGTGTTTTTAACCACTTGCAAGGAATCTATTTTAACTAAAGAAAGCTCCTCAGATGGTCTTCCATTGGGATTGCCTTTTATAAATTCTGACAAGGAACCCATCATACTTTTAAAACTCATACCCATAGAGGTAGGTATGAGGTTTTCAAACTTTTTATCAGCGCTGTTGAAGTTGCTTTCTTGAGCATATTTTGCGACTTTTTTATCAGATGGATTAGCACCAAACTCTTTGCTAAAATTCACGAATACAATTCCAACTACGGTAATTAGAATAATTAGAAATAGGATAGTTAAGCTCACAAATTTTAGAATTTTTTTCATTTTGTAGTTTATCTTCAAAGGTAGATAGAGGGAATCAATGCTATAGGCAATGCTTGAAAAAGATGTTAACCTTTCCTAGCCTTTATCGCATACACCATCGGTACTTTATTTTCCCAATGTTTGATTTGGAACTTCCCTGGCTCAAACTCTACCGTATGTGAAAAACAATTGTAAGGCGAATAATCAAATTCATTTAAGGATAGAATTGACAATCCTTGGTTGATTAAGCTATTTACCACTTCTCCCAACCCATGATTCCAAGAGACATATTCTTGTTTGATTTCTGCATCTGGGTTAGTATAGGTTCCTTCTTCTGTTTCTTCGATAGCAGCATCATTGAAATAGCGGTATTTTATTTTACTAAATGCATCATCATACATCCATACAACAGGATGAAATTCAGCAATAATAAATTCGCCCGAGGGTTTTAGAAAGTGAGAAACCACACTTGCCCATTTATTGATATCGGGCAACCATCCAATTGTTCCATAGCTCGTAAAAACGATATCGAACTGCTCATTTAATTGATTTGGCAAATCATACACATCGCAGCAAACAAATCGAACATCGGTGTTGGTTTGTTCATTGAGCTTTATCGCGTAATCTATCGCTGCATCTGAAAAATCGACAGCGGTTACTTTTGCACCTAATCTTGCCAATGAAATAGAATCTTGCCCAAAATGACATTGCAAATGCAGTACTTTTTTTCCTTTTAATTTTCCTAAAAGCTTAAATTCAATAGAATTTAAGGAGTTTTTGCCCGCAAAAAAGCCTGATACATCATAAAAGTCAGATTCCACATGTATGGCGGTTCGTTTGTTCCAGGAGTTTTTGTTGATTGATAGGTAGTTTTCAGACATTGAATAAAAATTAATGATAACAAACTTAAGCTTTTCAACCTTTTTTTTTGTTTTAGGTTGATTTTTTGCTGTTTATATTATGTTTTAAATTCATCCAATAAATTAGTTGCACCTGCAACTAATTAGTACTTTTGCTGCTTGGAAAATAGAATCTCTTTCTTAAATGGGCTCATCATCCTACACATAGGTAAGTCAGCTAAGTTTATTAGTAGCCTCATGAAACAAGTTTTTGATCAGGCTAGTATCTCACTGACGAAAGAGCAGTTTATTGTGCTTTGTCATTTAGAAAGTGGACCGCAACCGCAGACTTCCTTAGCGATGATTACGGAGCGAGATAAAGGTTCGTTAACCAGATTGGTGCAAACATTAGAAAGAAAAAACTATGTGATTAAAAAATCCTCCAAAAATGACAATAGGGTCAATTTTGTGGAAATAACCCAATTGGGTAACAGTATTCTTCAAAAGACAAAACCAATAGTGAATCAAGTTTTTAATGATGTAGAGCAACAAATTTCGCCTGAAGAGCTAACCATCGCCATTAGCGTATTGGAAAAAATCCAACAGAATACTTTAAAAATTATTGAACAAAAAGAAATCAACGTTTAAATGAAAAAAAGACAAATCATCATTATTGGTGCATCTTTATTGATCTTATCAATAGGTTTAGTTGGCATGAATATACTAGGAACCCCTGCGGAGAAAAAAGCTAAGAGTAAAAGAGCTAATGTAACAACCGTTTTTACAACGGCTGTAAAAAATGATTCAATTCCGGTGATGGTGACATCTACAGGAATGCTTGAGGCAGCAAAGAGACTTGACCTATACAGTGAAGTACAAGGTTTGATGATTGCTGATAATGGTCGCTTTAAGGCCGGAAATACGTTTAAATCTGGAGAATTGTTAATTGGTATTCGATCCAATGATCAACAAGCGCAATTGTATGCTCAACGAAGTGTTTTTGAGAGTACCATTACCAGTATTATGCCTGATCTAAAATCCGATTTCCCCAATCATTCTCAAGTATGGGAGGGTTATTTAAATGACTATTCCAGTGATGAGTCAGTTAAAGAGTTACCTGAAGTGACTAATGATAAATTAAAATCATTTTTAGTAGGTAGAGGGATTTACAGTAGCTACCATTCCTTGAAGAATTTAGAAATTATCAATAAAAAATATTTTATCACAGCACCTTATGATGGCGTTTTGACTACTACTAATGTTGATGCTGGCACTGTTATTCGGCCAGGGCAGGCGTTAGGTGTATTTATACAACCCAATGTCTATGAGTTAGAAACGTCAACTGATGCTTTAACTGCTAGTCAATTAGCTGTTGGACAGTTAGTAGAGTTGAGCATGAAGGGAATGTCAGACAAGAAATGGGTAGGAACTATTAATAGAATAGTAAAAGCGATTGATAGGAATAGCCAAATGAATACCTTTTTTGTAAAAGTGGAAGGCAATGATTTGAAAGAAGGCATGTTTCTACAAGCCAAGGTGCAAGCAAAAAGAATCCCCAATTCATTTCAGTTATCTCGATCTGCCCTTGTAGATAAGAATAAAGTATATGTGGTAAAGGAAGGAAAGTTAGTGTTAAGAAATATCGAGAATCAATTTTACAACCAAGATCAAGCGGTGATTACTGGCTTAAATAATGGAGAGGTAGTGTTGACAAAAGTGCCGCCTACAGCCTTTGAAGGAATGAAAGTAACCATATACCAAGAGCAATAGGACATGAGAAATTTGATTAGCCATTTTATCAAGTATCCCGTAGCGGGGAATGTTCTTATTATAGCATTTACTATTTTAGGTTATATGGGAATGAAAAGCATGAAGTCGAGCTTTTTCCCGCTTCAGGATGCAAAACTGATTAATATTTCAGTGGTTTATCCCGGGGCATCTCCTCAAGAAATAGAGGAGGGAGTAGTATTGAAAATTGAAAATAATTTACGTGGACTTCTTGGAATTGATCGTTTTACTTCATCCTCTTCTGAGAACGCAGGTTCAATAATCGTGGAAGCAGAAAAAGGCTATGATATTGATGTACTATTAGCCGATGTAAAAAATGCAGTAGACAAAGTACCTTCTTTTCCGGCAGAAATGGAACCACCTGTAGTCGCTAAACAAGAAACACTAAGTAAAGCCATTACAATGGTTATAACAGGTAAATCTATTGATTTACTAACGCTTAAAACCATGGCTCGGCAAGTAGAGTCAGAATTACGAGCGATTGATGGAATTTCTCAAGTAGAGATTAGTGGCTTCCCCGATGAGGAAATCGTGGTAGCAGTAGATGAAAATGTGCTTCGCAGGTTCGACCTGAGCTTTCAAGAAGTAGCCCAAGCTATTGCACAAACGAATCTATTAATCACTGGAGGGTCGGTTAAAACAAAGGAAGAAGAATACCTGATTCGATTGAGAAACCGAGCATACTATGCCAAAGAATTAGAGAACATTGTGATTAAAGCTTTTCCAAATGGAACACAAGTTATGCTCACCGATGTTGCCGCTGTTAGTGATACTTGGTCAGAAACGCCTAATCGTTCTTATTTTAACGGCAATCCATCTATCACTATTGATGTCAGTACCACTAATACAGAGGATTTCATTGATGCTGCTAATAAAACACTAGTATATGTTGATGAGTACAATGCAAGAAACCAGAATGTAAGTATAGAGGTTACTAGCAATCGAACCATTACCGTTATCCAACGAACTGAGCTTTTAGTCAAGAATGGAATTCAGGGAATTGCTTTGGTACTTTTCTTTCTCTCGCTATTTCTTCGACCAAGATTGGCTGCATGGGTGGCTTTTGGCTTACCAATTTCTTTCTTAGGAATGTTTATGGTGGTTAATTACCTCGATGTAACCATTAATGTATTGTCCCTTTTCGGTATGATAATCGTTATTGGGATTTTGGTAGATGACGGAATTGTAATTGCGGAAAACATTTATCAGCATTTTGAAAATGGAAAAACACGAGCACAAGCTGCTATAGATGGAACGCTAGAGGTAGTGCCAGCCATTACATCAGCTATTCTTACTACCATGATCGCATTTAGTACGTTCTTTTATTTAGATGGTCGTATTGGGGAGTTTTTTATGGAAGTAACCATAGTGGTGATGCTTACCTTGGCGTTTTCTTTACTTGAAGCATTTGTCATTCTGCCTGCGCATATCGCCCACTCTAAAGTGCTTACACATGAGCAAAAAACCTATCGCTTTAATGTGTGGGGCGATAAAATTATGAACTACTTACGTGATCGATTTTATACTCCGGTTTTAACTTGGTCACTTAACTACAAACCTGTTGCGTTGTCTATTTTGGTGGCTTTGCTAATGATGACTGTTGGCGCAATGAAGGGAGGCGTAATCAAAGGGACCTTTTTTCCAAGTATTGCAAGTGATCAGGTTACGGTAAATTTAACGATGCCACAAGGAGTAAATCCTGCAGAAACTGATTCCTTGATTTCTATTGTTGAAGCAGCAGCTTGGGAGGTTAATAAGGAGTTTTCAGAACAGCAAGGCGATACCAATGATGTTATTGAAAATGTAATTAAGAAGTTAGGACCAGGAACAGCATCAGCTTCACTAACATTAAACTTACTACCCGGAGAACTCAGAAAAGTAGCTTCTACTGATGTGGCCAACGCTATTTTCGAAAAAGTGGGCTCATTTCCATCTGCTGAAAGTTTTGTGATCGATGGAGGATCGAACTTTGGTGGAAAACCAGTTTCGGTATCGCTAATGGGGTATAATATCGACGAGTTAAAAGCCGCCAAAATCGAGTTAAAAGAACGATTAAAAGAAAATCCGCTGTTGCGTGATATTTTGGACAACGATCCTCAGGGAATTAAAGAAATTACCCTAGAAATGAAAGATGTAGGCTACAGTTTAGGGCTTACCTTAAACAGTTTGATGGGACAAGTGCGTAGTGGATTTAATGGTTTGCAGGTACAACGTTTTCAGCGAGGAGAAGATGAGGTAATTGTTTGGGTGCGTTATGATATTGAAGGGCGCTCATCTATTCAAGATTTGGAAGAAATGCGAATAGTGACACCGCAAGGAGATAGAGTGCCATTGAAAGAATTGGCCAACTATTCCATTCAGCGTGGAGAAATATCAATCAATCACTTAGATGGAAAAAGAGAAATCAAGGTAGAAGCCGACTTAAAAAATCCGAAAGAGAGTGCCTCTGCAATTATTGAGGAGATTAGAACGGATATTATGCCGGAGCTGATTAACAAATACCCCAGTATTTCTGCACTGTATGAAGGCCAAAACAGAGAGGCGGGGAAAGTGCAAGGTTCTGCATCGCAAATATTTCCGATTATATTACTGTTGATTTACATCGTTATTGCGTTTACTTTTCGCTCTTACAGTCAACCTCTGTTGTTGTTACTTATGATTCCATTTGCCTTTATTGGCGTTGGTTGGGGACATTATTTCCACGACTTTCCTGTCAATATTCTATCCCTATTAGGAATTATTGCATTGATTGGTATCGTGGTGAACGATGGGTTGGTATTTATTGCCAAGTTCAATGGTTTTCTTAAAGAAGGATTGACTTATGATAAGGCGTTGTTGGCTGCAGGAACATCACGCTTTAGAGCGATATTTTTAACTTCTATTACCACGATAGCAGGATTATCACCATTGATTTTCGAAACGAGCCGACAAGCCCAGTTTTTAATTCCAATGGCCATTTCTATCGCCTATGGAATTGCCATAGCAACCGTACTAACGTTGGTAATGTTACCGATGCTTTTATCTATGAGTAATAGCGCTAAGGTATATTTATCGTGGTTCTGGGAAGGAGAGAAACCATCAAAGGAATCTGTTGAAAGAGCCGTTAAAGAAATTGAATCTGAAAAAGAAGCAAATGAATTATAAGAATACAACCATGATGATATTGCTGCTTGCAGGATTGTCTGCTTGGGGGCAAGAATTACTAAGTTTTGATAAAGCATTAGAACTTACTTTGGCCAACAATTATGCTATTTCTATGGCTGAGGTAACCAATAAAATTGCAGTAAATAATGCGAGTAAGGCCAATAACGACTTTTTACCAACAGTAGCGGCCTCTAGTGGCTACAATTGGACGTACTTCGATGGAGAAAACCGATTGATCACCGAAACACGACAGTTTGACGCCAATAACTCTTACAATTATAACGCTGCAGCAACGGTGAGTTATACCCTTTTTAATGGATTAGGAAGAAGGTATACTTATTTGCAGAATAAAGAATCGGCTGTATTATCACAAATGCAATTACAATTAGTAATTCAGAATACAGTAGTGGAGTTGGCCACCATTTTTCATGAAGTGGCGCGGCTAACAGAAACATTAGACTTTTTAAATGAAGCGGTGAATATTTCTATTGATCGATTAAAGCGAGCAGAATATCAATATGAGTATGGGCAGGCTAAAAAATTGGATGTACTTAATGCAAAGGTTGATTTGAATACGGATAGTATTAATTTAATCAGTGGTTTGCAGCAATTAGAAAATGCAAAACGCGATTTAAATTTTGTGATGGGGCAAGAGGTTTCTCAAGATATTATGATAGATAATGCTATTGCCATTCGGAATGATTTGTTGAAGGATGAAGTAGTATCGGCTGCCGAAAGTCAAAATATACAGCTTAAAATTAACGCCAATAACCTTCGAATGAATGAATATGCAATTGGTGCTTCCAAATCGACTTGGATGCCGAGTATCAATGCTAATGCAGGCTATCAGTATAGAGGAACGGAAGATCCCAATGGAGCTTTTTTGATTGGATCAAGCAATTATGGCCCACAGGCAGGATTGTCGCTCAATTGGACCATTTTTAATGGAGCCAACCAAACGCAGGTAAAAAATGCAAAGCTGAATTTACTGAGCCAACAAATCGAAGGTAAATCACTAGCACAGCAAATTAAATCACAGGCATTAAACAGTTTTACCACCTATAAAAACCAACTATTTATTCTCAACTCTCAAGCTGATAACGTTGCAACGGCTCAAGACAATTTTAACCGAAGTAAAGAAGCGTTCACCTTAGGGCAAATCAATTCGATTGAATTTAGACAGGCTCAACTTAACCTTTTGAATGCCGAACAAGCACTTAGCGCTGCAAAGTATGATGCTAAAAATGCCGAATTTCAAGTATTGGCGGTAATGGGAATTTTGGTGGAGTAGATACCTGAGGAATACGCCTAAATCAGTATCTTCGGATTTCAAAATTTTACACTATGAAATCGATCTCACAACTACTGGCTATTTCCTTACTGCTCAGCTTTTCAATTTCGGCACAAGCTCAAAAAAAGAAAAAAAATAGAGGAAAGGAAGAAGAGAAGAAAGAAACAAAAACACCTTCTAATATAAAGCCTTACGGAGAAATTATAAAGTCAACGGCGGTTTCTGATAGCGGACTTTTTGTAGTGCATCAATTGGATGAGAATTACTATTATGAAATTCCGTTTAGCCAATTAGATAAGGACATGCTGCTCGTTTCTAGAATAGCGAAAATTCCGGAAGGACTGGGAGGAGGATACATTAACGCTGGCTCTAAAACCAATGAGCAAGTCATCCACTGGTCGCGAGTGAATAATTCAATTCATCTGAAATCCATTTCATTTAATAATGTAGCCAATAAAGAACTGCCCATTTTTCAGTCCGTGGCCGATAACAATTATGCGCCCGTAATAGCCGCTTTTAAAATCATGGCCTTTAATGCTGATTCTACTGCTGCTGTAATTCAGGTAAATGATTTATTTTTAACTGATATCGTTGCGCTAAGCGGATTACCAAGTGGGTTACGGAAGCAATACCAAGTAAAAGGATTAGATGCTTCTAGAAGTTTCATTAACCGCATGCAGAGCTACCCTGAAAATGTAGAAGTGCGCCATGATTTAACCTATTCGGCTAGCCAACCACCATCTGATTACAGAAGTGGAACCATTTCTATGCAAATGAGCCAATCCATGTATTTATTGCCAGAAGAACCGATGCAGCCGCGTTTGTTTGATAAGCGAGTAGGATGGTTTACCGTAAGCCAAATAGATTATGGCTCAGAAGCATTAAAATCTGACGAAAAAACATACATCAGAAAATGGAATTTGGTTCCAAAAGATAAAGAGGCTTATGTCAGAGGAGAATTGGTAGAGCCATTAAAACCGATCGTTTACTATTTAGATCCTGCTACGCCAGACAGATGGAGACCGTATTTCCGACAAGGGATTGAGGATTGGCAATCGGCTTTTGAAAAAGCAGGCTTTAAAAATGCAATCATTGCTAAAGATGCGCCTACCAAAGAAGAAGATCCAGATTGGAGCCCTGAAGATGCGCGTTATTCTACCGTGAGGTATGTGGCCACCACCACTAGAAATGCCATGGGGCCAAGTGTGAGCGATCCACGATCAGGTGAAATTATAGAAAGCGATATCGTTTGGTATCACAACCATTTGCGATCTTACAGAAATCGGTATTTATTAGAAACTGGAGCGGCCAACGAATCGGCTAGAACACTAAATACCACCGATGAAGAAATAGGGGATATGATGCGAATGGTGATTTCTCATGAAATTGGCCATGCATTAGGTTTACCACATAATATGAAAGCAAGTTATGCCTATCCGACGGATTCATTGCGATCGCCAAGCTTTACCCAAAAGTGGGGATTGGCTTCTACCTTAATGGATTATACTCGATATAACTATGTGGCACAGCCGGGTGATGGAGACGTAAGGTGGGTAAGAATGTTGGGTCCTTATGATGATTATGCCATTAATTGGGGATATCGATACATAGCAGAGGCCAATACTCCTGAAGAGGAGAAACCAACGCTGAATGCTTGGATTAATGAAAAAGCTGGCGATCCGGTTTACTTATTTGGTGGAAGCAATGGTTTTGACCCAAGCTCCCAAACCGAATCAGTGGGCGATGATGCAGTGAAAGCAAGCACTTACGGACTCAGCAATTTAAAAATAGTGGCCCAAAACCTGAATAAATGGACGGCAACTCCGGATGAAGGCTATGAAGATTTGGAAGAACTGTATGGAGAGCTTGTGAGTGTATGGAACAGGTATGCAGGTCATGTGGTGATGAGTATAGGAGGTGTTTATGAAGAATATTTTACCACCAACCAAGAAGGGCAGGTGTATACGCACCTTGAAAAAGCGAAGCAAGTAGAAGCCATGCAATTTTTAACCGATCACGTATTTACAGAATCGGAGTGGTTGACCCCAAAAGACATTGTGCAGAACATTGGACCATCGGGAAGTTTTGAAAAAGTGCAAAGCATGCAAAAACGACAGTTGAATAACCTACTGAGCGAAAAACGGATGATGCGCATGATCGAAAATGAGGCATTAAACGGTGCAGAAGCTTATCGACTAACGGATATGTTGGCCGACTTGAGAAAAGGCTTGTGGTCAGAAGTATCAAGCCTAAAAAAGATAGAGGTAAATAGACGAAGTATCCAACGAAACCATGTTTTGCTTTTAGGTGAATTAGTGGATGAAGAATCTAGTTCTGATATGCAAATAGTCGCCAGAGCGGAATTAATGAAAATACAAGCCTTAGCTAAGAGCAAAGCCAATAGTTACCCCGATGGAATGGAGCGATTTCATTTGCAGGATGTGGTTGCTTTAATAGATCAGTTGTTGGATTTGGATTAGTGGGGGATACCACTATTTATCAATAGACTGTGAGGTAGGTTTTGTTTTTATTCGTCTATTTTCGAAATAACGGATTAGCAAAATGTAATTCTTCAAATTAATTTTTATTTAAAATATATAAAGAGATATGAATAAGAAAATTGAATTCTACAATACTTTAAAAACACCTATTTGTTAAGAATATTTGAAATCAGCTTTATAGATTAATCGGTCTTGATTTTAAGCTCACTCGCTATTTTTCCAGTCTCCGCATCGAATTGTAATTGTATTATTTGATAACTACAAGTTTTACAAATACCGTCGAAATAATAGTACGTTAAAAAATCACCTAATTTATAGCCTTTGTGCGCATAGTGTGTTATTTTACCACGTTCTAAAGTAATACTTTTCCATAATGCATTAGGATATTCTCCTGCTACTTTAATTTTTGCGTCCTCAAAGCTAGTTAACTCGCCATTTGCTAGTTGAACAGCGTAGTTTAATTTTACTAACCCACTGTCAATTACTTTAAAATCAGAAGAAACATTAAAAATAATGTCATCTACTTTTTCACTTCCTGAATATAAATCGTAAGCTAAGGTATAGCCTGTTATGATCTCTTGAATCTGTACGCTATCAGTAGGCCAAAGAGAATCACGAAAGGTTGTTTTCTCCGCAAGTCTTTCAATGTTTTGCAATTGGAAAGTGGGTTCAAAAGTGACATTTCGATTAAAAAACGCTGTAACATACTTTACTACGGCTACTTTTGCCAATGAATCAGTGTTTAAAACAACGGTTTTCTTTACCGGACTCGCTACTTTCTTAGTTTGTGCAAAACCTGTAAAATAGAGGGCTGTAAAAATCAATAATAAGCTAAACTGTTTCATTATTTCTTCGGTAACGTGCTTTGATTTTGATGGATAATTCCTAATGGTTTTCCAATTAGTTTTCTTCCAAATAATGGAGAGTTTTTCGACTTCGACAACACCGACTTTTTATCTAAACTCCACTCTATTTCGGGGTTAAAAAATGTCAGGTTTGCCATTTCGCCTGCTTTAATCTTTACAGCAGGTAGACCTAAAATAGTTCGAGGATTCAAGGTGAACTTTTCGATTAGATCAGTGAGTTCCATTTGATTTTTTAAAGCCGTATTGGCTACTGAAAAGGCTGTTTGTAAATTGATACTTCCAAAGGCAGCATGCTCAAACTCTCGCTTCTTTAACTCAATATCTTCTGGCTGATGATCCGAGCAAATTGCGTCGATGGTGTTTGATTTTAGTCCTTTAATTAGCGCGTTGATGTGTTTTTTATCTCGCAAAGGAGGCATTAGCTTAAATCGGGTATCAAATTCCTGTAATTCAGAATCATCTAATAATAAATTAAGCGCACAAACATCGGCGGTTATTGAAATTTGTGCCTTTTTAGCTTCCTTTATTAAGGTTACACTGCCACTTGTGCTGATGGTTGAAAAATGCAGTTTTCCTTCGGTATAATCAGTCAGGTAAATATCTCGATTCACCATTATTTCTTCTGCTAATGCAGGAATCCCTTTCATTCCTAAATGCGTGCTTTCTTCCCCTTCATGCATCATTCCTTTATAACTCAAGTCAAATTGGTTAGCGTATTGCACAACTAATCCATCAAAAGATTTACAGTATAGTAGGGCCGTTTTCAGCAGGTTTGGATTTTGAACAGATTTCTTATCATCTGTAAAAGCAATGGCGCCGGAAGTGCTCATATCATGTAGCTCAGCCAGTTCTTTTCCTTCCATCTGTTTAGAAACCGTTCCCATTGGATAAACCGAAACTTGCTGTCCTCTTGCTTGGTTTTGAATATACTCAACTAACGATTTAGAATCGATAACCGGTGAGGTAGCAGGGGATAGGGCTACGCCTGTAAAACCACCTGCTGCTGCAGCTTTAATTCCTGTTTGTATGGTTTCCTTATGTTCATTTCCTGGATCGCTAAAATTAGCTCTCAGGTCAAACCAACCGGCAGAAACATGTAAATTTTCAGCCTCAAAAATTGGGGTGTTTTTAGGTACTTTTAAATTGGAACCAATTTGCTCTATCTTTCCACTTACGATATGGATATCTACGAGTTGGTTGTGGAAAGTAGAGGAGCGGTCAATTAATTTTGCGGCACGAATAAACAACTTCATAAGGCGGTTTTTTTTATGTATAAAATCGTAAAAGTAAAACTTCACATCCTAAGAACAACAAACATAATAAGATTGCATATTTCCACAAAGCGACTCCGCTATTGCTGTTGGCAATTTCATTGGTTAATAATTCATTAGTTAAGGTGAATATTTTATAATTTTCAAGTTCGCTTTTTAGTAAAATATCTGTCAGATCTTCTTCACTGTATGCCGATAAGTTGGATTCTCTTCTATCATAATTAAATCCTAAACCCTGTATGGTTTCTTCTCCATTTTTTAGGTCGTAATTCCCTGATTTATTGATTTGACCATGTAAATATAAAGTAAACTCTCGATCGGTTTTTCGTTGTTCAGGTATAAAGTCGATTGAATTTCCTGATATGCTCATTGGTTTTTCACCTGTTACTTGTGCTGACGTAGTTACCTGATTATTATCATTGATGGTATAAAATAATGCGTCTGATTGCTGACTGTTTAACGCGATATTGTACACTGTAGGAACAAATATGGCGTGCTCTGTGAAGTTACTTTCTTCAGCATTTAAACTTGTTGCTGCTAAGTAAATCCGGCCTTTTCCAACTAGCTTACTGATTAAAAATGGTTTCCTGTTTTGAAATCGCATGATCACTTCACTATTATTGGGTAAGTCATAATAGGAAGTAGCGATGGGTAAATTCAAATTATTGGGCAATTCGTCAAATACATTTCTATAAATAGGCGACTTTTCATTGATGTAATCAATTTTAGTAGAGGCGCTGATTCGTTTCCCCATTTGCCATCCGAATGGAGAAAGTAATGCATTTTGATTGGCAGCAGACGATTGCTCAGGAAAAATCAACAGATGTCCACCATTCTCAACGAATTTCGTGAGTTCTTGAATTAATCCACTTGAGTAGGATTCGATTTCATTTACAATGATTAATCGTTGGTTACTTAACTCTTGGTAATTGATTTGCTGAATATTCGATGCCGTAAGGTTTAAAAAGTCATCGGATGAAAATAGGGCTGTAAGTACCTTGTTCTTATCTTCTTCTTGCAATGATGCCACTGCAAGTTGACGTTCTAATTGGTAAGAAAAAAAGAAATGATCATCGAAGGTTATCGGATAATCTTTAATACTTATTTCTCCTTGTTGTATGCCACTTTCACTATTTGAAAAGGAGAGCGTGTCATAAGTGATTTGGTTGGGACTGATATCAAAACTGCCGGGCGTTTTAGTTTGCCCATTAATGGACAATCTGATTGGGATATTTTCGTAATTTTTATCAGATGCGTTTACAATTTTAACAACTAGCTGCTCAGTAGAATTACTCTGCCTAAATGGAGAGAAAAACCAACAACTATCAATAAATAAGTTGGTTGCTAAGTTCGTTTTGATGGGTACAAATTGTAAATCTACTACTGTGTCATTTCGGAGTGCATCAAAATCGGAACTGCTTTTTTGAAAGTCTGAAAGCAGAAAAATAGACTTATTGGGAACTTCTTTATCCACTATAATGTCCTTCAACCGGTTGGTAACTTCAGACATTTGCTTAACTGAAGGCGATAGTACAACACCTTGAAGTTCTTCGATAAATTGCTCTTTATTGATGGTTCGTTGATGCTTTGCTTCAAAATCATTGGTAAGTATTACAAATTGATCATCCGGTTTATAAGCATCTAAAATATTAATGGCTTTGTTTTTTGCCACATCTAATGACTGACCGTTTTCGCTCTCGGCCTGCATGCTAAATGAATTATCGATGTATATTCCTACAATCGAATTGCCTAATTTTTGATCTTGATCTGAGGTTGGTAGAATTGGTTGAGCGAAAGCCAAAATTAAAAATGTAAGCGCTAACAAACGACTAATTAACACTAAAAAGTGCTTGAGTTTGTTGGTAGATTGCGTCTCTTCTTGTACACTTTTTAGAAAGCGAACATTGGTGAAATAAACAGTCTTGTAGCGCCTAAAATTAAATAGGTGAATTACAATAGGAATCGCTAAAGCGAAAAGGGCGTAAAGAAACTCAGGGTAGACAAATTTCATTAAAGGTCGAAATTACACATTAGCGAGCAGATAAGCGGCAATTTATCCATGAATTTGCAGCCATTGTTGTGCAATGATAGTTTTTGCGTCTTCATAAATAGTAGACAGAAATGCTGTTTTAGGAATTTTGATGACCTCAATTTGTTCGTTTTCCCCATCAACTCCTCCACCTTCAGTAGTTTGCTGACTTACCTTAGCAAAGAATAACGTCATTTTTTCAGTTACAGGACCCGGTGAAGTGTAAAAACAAGCAATTTGTGCCAAGTCATCTGTTTGGTAGCCAATTTCTTCTTCTATTTCTCTCTTTATTGTTTCTTCAGCAGTTTCATCTAAAACATCTCTCTTTCCTGCCGGAATTTCTATGAGTTTTTTCTCAGCTCCAACCCTAAATTGTTTCACCAAAACTATCTCATTTGTGTTGGTATCCAGAACGAGGGCTGCAACAGAGTCAAATAAGTTAAATTGCTCTCGATCAATAGTTCTGTTGTTTTTGTCATCAATCACTTTAACAGCAGTAACTTCATAAAAGCCCTTAAAGACGGTCTTTTTATCACTTATTTTCATAGGTATTGGTATCTTTATCTTTTTTTTGGGAAACAAAACTAAGCTAATTATTGGCATTTAATTGAAGGTAAACTGAATTGATGAAAGAAGTTGAGCAAATGGAGTTTGAAGATATACGGCCACTTCATGATAATGAAGTAAAGGAAGGGATCGCTCGTTTATTGAATGTGCAGGAGTTTAAGGGAATGGTAGATTATGCCTTTCAAGGTAAAATTCCATTTGAGCAAATAGAGCAGCAGTTAAGACAAATTACAACTGTTAAGCAGTTTCAAAGTGGATTAATTACTAAGATGCTAGGATTTGTTATTGCCAAAACTTCTGAATCATTTACTTTCTCAGGTTTAGAGAACCTTGAAAAAGGAAAAGCCTATTTATTTCTTTCTACTCATAGAGATATTGTTTTGGATTCGGCCCTAATGAATTTAGTGCTTAACGATAATGATTATGATACTGCTCGAATTGCAATTGGTGACAATTTAGTAAAAGAGCCATGGATCAATGATTTAGTTCGATTGAACAAAAGCTTTATCGTTAAAAGAGGAAAGCAAGGAAAAGATAAGGTGATGGCGTCTATGCAATTATCTAAATACATAGCCCATTCTATCCTTAATGATAATGAAAGCGTTTGGATTGCTCAGCGAGAAGGAAGAACCAAGGATGGAATAGATAAAACACAACCAGGATTAATTAAAATGCTTTCAATAGCAGGAAGAAAAGCACCTGTAGAACATTTACGCCAATTAAATATTGTTCCTGTAACTATTTCCTATGAGTACAACCCTTGTGACGCATTGCTTTTACCTGAGTTATTAGCTAAAAGTGAGGAAAGAGAATATGTGAAAGGTCCTATGGAGGATTTGATTAGCATGATGAAAGGAATAGAAGGGAAGAAAGGCAGAATACACCTTAGTTTCGGTGATCCATTGAATTCAATAGGTAATAATTTGGTTGATGTAACTGAAGAAAAGTTTGTGAACCAAATAGTCGACTTAGTCGATCACGAAGTGTACAAGAAGTTTCAACTTTTTCCTACCAATTTTATTGCTGATGATTTATTAAATCAACAAACTAAATGGGCTAATAACTATACTACAGAAGAGAAAGAAACATTTAAAAAGGTGATGACTTCTCGATTAGCTGCAGTAGAAGGCGATCCGGAAAAATTAAAGAATATCTATTTAAAAATGTACGCAAATCCGGTTATCAAAAACAAGGAAGAGTAGACCAATTGATTATTCTTTTGAGATTAGAACATCATCTATTTTTCTACAAAACAGCGCTTGGTTGAAATGCTGTTGTGGTTAAAAGAAACGTTTGGGTTAGATGATAATGATTGTATTGATATTAAATTAACTCGCGAAGAAATTGCGAATATGGTCGGCACAACAACAGAGTCATTGATTCGATTGTTGGGCGATTTTAAAAAGAATAAACTGATTAGTCTTGAAGGTAAAGAAATAAAACTTCTAGATATTCACGGTTTGGTAATGATCGCTGAACTTGTTGACTAGATCAATTTTTTAATTTCTTTTTTTAAAGTAGCAGCAATTCCTGACGTCAAACTTTCTGTATAATGGTCTTCTGTTAGTAAAATTAAATCTTGTTTCAATTCAGGGTATTTTTTTGCAATTCGGTTCATAGCCTTGAATGCTGTTATACGAGTTGATGGAATTTTTGATAGATCTTCCCAAATGTTCATGCATGCATCAAATAGATAACCCTCATAAGATTCTTCCAATTTAATATGCTCTAGATTCTTGATCAATTCTCGCTGATGTCCATCTTCTTTGCCGGCTATAGCCTTGGTAATTTCGATTGCTCTTTCTGAGATACGTTGGTCATTTTTATTTATACAGCTTCTTAAAACCCACGCAGCTCTCCAAGCCAATGGCTCATCACTCAATAGTGAAAATGAAAGAAAGGCATCAAAGTTTTCTTTGCGCTCATTGATATGAGAAATTAACTGCTCTTTTCTACCTTTTTCCCTAAAAAGTAATTGAATAGAATTTGAAATTTCGATTGAGCTATTCATTCACCTTTATTTTTAATAAATACTCTTCGCTATCCATTTCTGAATTAGTTAATTCATGAGAAATAATGGTTCTATTCCATTGAGTTTGTAAAGTCACTGTTTTATAAAAAGTATTTTCTTCTGAATTACTTTTAAATCGGTGCTTCATTTTAACCATATTGATGGTGTCGGTTAATTTTAATTTACTATCAATTTCGGTGATTGAAAGACCGTCACTGCCTTCCATTAACAATCCGTACTGATGATTTTGGGCACTTTTAAGTTGATTAAAAATATCAGTATTAAATACAGGTGCATTTGAAGTATTTAGCAATAGCAAGTAGTGAAACTCATTGTTTGTATTTTGGAAAATATCTAATGTTTGGTCTCCACGTAATAAATCATTGAAAGAGCCTATCAACATATTATACCTCGTTTCGTCAAGTTTATCATTTACTAAATGGGATATTTTTTCGGCATCTAATCTGACGAAATTTTTGGGTAGACTAATTGTTATTTGCTCATTAGTAAATTGGTAAGACTCTAACTTTTTAGTTGAGCAAGATGAAGTAATGAGTGTAATTAGAATGGCGGTTATACAAAAGAGTTGTTTCTTCATTGTAATGCTTCTTTAGGCTATATAAATGTATTCAAAATTACGGTTCAAATTTGGTTATAATAAGATGATATTTTTCATTGTCTATACACTTAGCCAACATTTCATCTCAAATCAACGTCTATCCCAAAATTATTAACTTCAACTATTAAAATTTATTAATTTTAAGGAATGATTAAAGAAACAGTTCTTTCAAAAAAACTATTTTTTTGGTTTTTTTTGGTTTTTGCTTTTACAACCTTAAAAGCACAAGAGCTACATTTATCTCAGCCATTGATGAATCCTATATTACAAAACCCTGCTCACACAGGCAACAGTGATTCTGATTGGAGGTTAATGGCTAATTATAGAAGTCAATGGAGGAGTATGGGTACTCCCTTTATATCTAATATTATTGGCGGTGATAAACAATTGTACGTACTAAATCAATCAATAGGGGTTGGAGTTTTGGTTAGCTATGACCGAAGCGGAGATGGCAATCTTACCAATTTTTCAGCAGGACTAATGGCTTCATTAAAGAAAGAAATAGGCAAAACTGTGTTTAGGGGAGGATTTCGAGCATCTTATGTTTTGAATCAGTTTGATGTCAATAGGCTTACCTTTCCGCAACAGTATGACAGAACCCAAGGAGGATTTAATCAACAATTTAATAATGGAGAGTCTGCTATTGGGCAGTCTTTTAGTTTCTTTGATTTTACATTGGGGACTATAGTAGAGCATACTTTTTCAAATAGACTTAAAGTAGGAGTGGGATTTACAGTTAACCATTTGAATCAGCCCTCAGCTTCATTTTTATCTGACCAAAATCAACTAGATGCCTTTTTTAGCTACCAAGCATTTGCCAATTATCAATTCAACGAAAAAATGTTGATTAAGCCCTTTGTAATTTATAGTTTTTTATCCAAAGCCTCTCAACTTTTAATAGGAGCAGATGTGAATTATGCTTTAAGTGATCAGCCTCAAAATATTGATTATTTTATTGGTGGTATTGCAACTCGATCAGGTTTTAATAGAACTTTTGATGCGCTGGTTTTAAAGGCCGGTTTGGGTTTTGAGAAATTAGAAGTAGGAGTAAGCTATGACTTCACCATGTCTTCAATTCGCCAAGTTTCAGATTATCGAGGAGCTTTAGAGTTTGGAGTTATACTAAAAGGAGCATCTAATTTTTTACCTTTTAAAACGTTGCCTTGTGAACGTCTTTAAGCAAATTTTACTCGGGCTAATGCTTTTATGGCAATTAGGCTCAATGGCTCAAGAGTCATTATCAGTAATTTCGAATGGCAGCCTTAAAAGGTATGCTATCTCAGCAGAACGAGAGAAAAACTATGATACAGGTATTCAGTATTTGAAAGAATACTTAATACGAAAGCCATCGGATCAACAGATGAAATTTTTACTTGGTAAAATGTTCATGGAAAACAGAAATTATCAAGAAGCACATGCTATTTTTCTAGAGATGAATCAGGGTAAATTTCCTTTAGCTCCTTTCTATCAAGGAGAGATGGAAATAAGGATGGGTTTGTACTCTAACGCTGAAGAGACTTTTAATGCTTTTAGGAAATCATATAGAGGTGAAAAAAATGACGATTATTATAGACGTCTGGCTAAGGATAAGATTGAAGTGGCTCAAACTGCTGATACCCTCTCGAAAAGAGAACCAAATTATCTGGTAGAAAGATTGAAAGGTGATGTAAATAAAGTATATATAGAGCAGAGTCCATTGTTGATATCGAGTTCGGATTTAATTTATACTTCCTTGAGGTCGGACACCATGATTCGAATTTCCAAAGGCTCTTTTTCTGAGTTGCCAAAAAGAAAGTTTCATTTAGCTCATAAAGAAGGAAATACATGGAAGTACAAAGGGGAATACTCCATACACCCATTCTTTGATGATTATAATTTATCAAGCGCTTGCCTTTCCCCTAATGGAGACCGGTTAATTGTTTCTGCATGTAAAAATGGATTAGATGGTCAAATGATGTGTCAACTGTATGAGTTAAATAGGAATGGTGATTTATGGGAATCCCCAACTTTATTGCCAGAGGAGGTAAACGCAAAAGGAACATCCAATACACAACCAACGTTTGCCCCCGGCTGCAAAGCTGATCGTGAGATGTTGTATTTTGTCAGTGAAAGACCTGATGGAAAAGGAGGCAAAGATATTTGGTATTCCACTTACTACATTGTGAAAAAGAAATATCGTGAAGCTAGAAATGTAGGAATGAAGATTAATACAAAAGGAGATGAATTGTCCCCTTTCTATGATATGGAATCTGCTCAGCTTTATTTCAGTTCTGAAGGACATCCCGGATTAGGAGGGTTTGATTTATATGCGACTCAAGGGTATATGGGTAAGTGGGAAACTCCCTTTAACATTGGTCCTCCAATCAATTCAGCCTCCGATGAATTGTTTTATAGCA
>JAOKVV010000012.1 GCA_028336925.1 Vicingaceae bacterium
TGAATCTGAGTTGGGAACTAGCAACGAAACGAATCCAAGCCAGTAAGAAATATTGTAAACTATTTTATGAAGCATTTGGTA
Organism: Vicingaceae bacterium; assembly: GCA_028336925.1. GTDB lineage: Bacteria > Bacteroidota > Bacteroidia > Flavobacteriales_E > Vicingaceae > Acidiluteibacter. The sequence continues at coordinate 82 of JAOKVV010000012.1, forward strand.
AGGTGACAATTGATAGCAACTTAATTGCAAAAGCTATTGGTCAGTTCGAGCGGAAACTAATCTCCAATAATTCAAAATATGATCGAGTATTAAGAGGCGACGCCTACTTTACTGCTGATGAATATGAAGGTTTTGTAATTATTAATGAGCAATCAAGAGGCGACTGCCTTCACTGCCACACCTCTGATGCTGACGCGTTGGGAACGATTGTAGGATTTAGCAATAATGGCCTTTCGAATTTAACAAGAGCAGTTGACTACAGCGATAAAGGCAGAGCTGAAGTCACAGGAGATAGCAATGATGTTGGAAAGTTTAAAATTCCATCATTAAGAAACGTAGCAGTAACAGCACCGTATATGCACGATGGCCGTTTCGAAACACTTGATGAGGTGTTAAACTTTTACAGTGAAGATGTTCATCTTAGCTACAATATTGACGCTAAAATGGGTTACGCTCATCAAGGAGGGATTAAGCTTTCAATAAAGGAGAAAGAACAAGTCATTGCATTCTTGCATACACTTACTGATCACACCTTTTTATCCAACCCTTCTTATAGTAACCCGTACAATTAATCTCTCTTGGTATCTATTAAACCAATCATCCGTTTAGCTGCATTACTAATCTACCTTTTTAAAAATAAGAATTACCTGACTGGATTTTAATGTAAGTACCAAACCGTCAACGCTATAGCTCATAGACTGTATTAAATGAGCCACATACCTCTGCTCCTACTGAAAATTATCACAAAATAATTCAGTAATTGCCGTATTCAATAATCTTAATGAATCTGTGTCAACAAAAAGATCAGCTATTAAGGAATTACAGCCAGTATTTCCATAAACCTTTCCGGTTGCTAAGTTAAATTCTAAGTAAGCACTAGATTGTTCTCGACCGACATCAATTCCATCTACCGATCGCAAAGCCCATATATCATGTAATCCATAATTGATTGTATTCTCCGAAACAACGAGGTTTAGATTGGTTACAGGAGCAGATCTACAACCTAGAAAAAAACAAAGCAATTCATAAAAAGTAGGTCTGCATTCTATCTAATTTTTCCCCATCTTGGGCACAACCACGGGGTACTTCTTTTATCCACTACCCTGCACTCTGGGCTATTTCTAATAAAAAAATTAAGGTTAAAATATAAATCAATTGCTCGTAAATCTCCACGACGAATAAATGGCATAATATGATCAGAACCAATAGCCAACCAACCTACACGAAGATAAAATCCGGCCTGCGGAACAGTATAGTTAGAAAGAGTTAAAGGAATAGATGCGGTAATCCACCTACTTTCAAATCTTGGTGTAAGGGCAATCAAATTAGATCGTTCTACCCCAAATGAATTTCGAAAACTTAGTCGTTGATTTATTCGGGCATTTAAATAAATATAATCCGCTAAATAAAAATCTCCTTGGACAGAAAGAGCCGTCGGTAAAAGAGCCGTGTATTTATCGCCCTCTTCACCTAATACTTCCGGATTACCTTCTATCAAATCGTCTAAAATAATGGTATCACGGTCTTGAATATCTTTAGAGAATCTAGCCCCGTCTCTGTAACTAATATAACCCAAATCTAACAATGAGAAACCGATTCTGTAGCGATAATCAGCAACTTTACAACCGCCATTACGAGAGTGAGGAAGGTATTTATTAACATTATCGAAGATCGCTTTATAGGTTAAACCAAGATCCATTCCCCAACCTTTCCCTGAATTAACTTTTGCATCGGTGTATGAATAAGCACCCACTGCATCTCTTATATATCCTGATCCTTGGGTAACATCAACTATTCCGTTTTTAATATTAAGTGATGACTGCTGAATGCCATACAATCGGTTGATGGTAACCCCTGCACTTAGTAATTCATAATCTCGACTTCTGAGAATTCTACCATATGAAACACCAACCTCACCCCAAGACATCGTCTTGAAACGTCCATTTTTCATTCGATAAGTACCATCTAGAATTTCTTTTGTATCGCCATCATTAATTAATTCGACTATAATAGAAGGTATCCGATTCATATTTCCATAGGCCCTAACTCCTGTATGTAAACCAAAAGAATTCTTTTTGTAACTCAATGATGCGGAAGGACCAGATATTTCTGCTGCAATGAATCCTTTTGCTAAATTATTCGGATTATCAAAAGTAATATCACCAAAATCAGGCTTAAAAAGCAATCTACTGTTGACATAATTAATAGTATTACTTCTAGCGAATATATGAGCTCCAAGCAAATTTACAGACAGAAAAAATTTTTGATCAACTATTAACGCAGGATTAACACCGACTTGTTTTACAGGGAGAAAATTGTCAGTAACAACTCCTATTTTTTCTTGAGCAATAGTAGAAAAAGCAAACGAAAAAAGAATTAAAAAAGAGAGAAATAAATACCTAATAGTCAACAGCCTTTAATATTAATTAAGTAGTAATACTATATTTAGCAATGAACGATTAAATTAACACTTTTTGCTTACGTATAAAAAGATTATTTTCGCCACAGATAAAAAGAATTAGTAGGCTTGATTATCCTTTGAGAAGAATGTCTTAAAAAAGGTTCTTAAAAATATCTTTAAATCTAAAGAAGGGGCCCAGTTTTTAATGTAAAGTAAGTCAACTCGGATTCTATTTTGCATCGATTGCTGATCTTTTGTTTCTCCTCTATATCCGGCTACTTGAGACAACCCTGTAATCCCAGGCTTTACTAATAATCGATTAAAATAACCCTGTATCTTACTATCATACTTATCATTAAGAGACTTAATGTGAGGCCTTGGCCCTACAATCGACATATCACCTAGAAACACATTAATGAATTGAGGAAATTCATCCAAACTAGATTCTCGCAAAAATTTACCAACTTTAGTTATCCTAGAATCATTTTTAGTAGCTTGTGCATCTCCTGATGCAGGCTTCATAGATCTAAATTTAATACAATAGAAATAAACTGCCCCTTTGCCGGCCCTAGGTTGTATGAAAAATACAGGACCTTTAGAATCTAGTTTTATAATAAGCCCTACAATTGGGATTAACCAAGATAGCACAAATAAGATCACGGTAATTGAGATTAAAAGATCAAAAACACGTTTTAAAATCAAATTTCTGCGAGACATCAAAAGAGATAAATCAACAATATCTGTCACATTTTCGCCTAAATCATTAATCGCCTTAATATTATCGTCAGCTAATAAACTTAATGCGATATCATTTTTAAGCGAAACTCTCATTAATCGGCTCAACTCTACATTAGATAACAATTGAGAATGACAGTAAATTTCCTTTATTTCATTCTTAATGATATAATTTTGAAGATCTCCAACCTCATTTAAGTTTTTAAAATAATCTACGAATTGATTCCCAGTTCTTGGATTCTTAGTGAGGTAATCTATTATTTTATCTTTTTCGGGGAAAGCTCCAATAATAATGAACCTATTATATGAATAGCCATAACTCCTGTAAATTTTTAAAGCAAAAACAAAAAATGTTTTACTAACAACTACTGCAATCCCGAGGAGAAGAAAATGCTTACTAATAAGAACCAAAGGAGTATCTATAAATAGCGAAAAACAACTATAAATTATTCCAAACAATACAATTTGCTTAAAACCCTGCTTCAACACTTTTTCTAAACCCACATATCTTCTAACACTTTTAGAAGGATATAGAATTAGCTTTACAACTACCCATAGAATAAGAATTGAAGACATATTAAAAGAATCCCCTCCCAATAGCTCAAAAAGCGAGATAAGGCTAATATCTAGTAAAGTACTAAAAATAAAAAAGTGAAGATATTTTAGAGCGATTTTGGGCACTTAAATTTTTAATTAGGTTGTCTTTTTGAATTAATAAATTTATACTCTTGACAATATATTCCACAAATAGTTGCCTAAGATTTGAAATTTTGCAGCAAATTAAGCCTATACTTTAACGAATCTGTTCACGAAATTAATTAACAAAAAGTTAGGATTAAACAATTAAATAAGTAGATATAAATAATTCAAAATGATTTATATCTACCTCCCATAGTCTTATTCGCCGGTAAATACTACTGCTAACTAATTACTACTTTTTACAAGCACTAATAAAGAATAGCCTCTTAATAACCTTACAGCAAAATATGGATTGAGACTAAATAAAAATTTCCCGAGGTCATGCTGCAAGCCTTCTCTTAAATTCTTAGTGAGGTAGATCTATTAGACCTCCTGCATAAATTGATTCGTTCATAATTATATTTTTCTAGGGATTGTAAATATACTATTGTTTTACCATCTACCTTCCTTTACTACAGTACTTTTAAACAATTCATTAATCTAATACTACATGAATTAGGTAAGAAAGTACTAACATAATAGGTACACATGCAAAAATCTGATAGATCAATAAACAGAGAATTGAGGGTTTCCCCCTATTGAACCTCCTCTATTTTATCACCATCTTTGGAGTGGTTAAACTTAAGAGAACAAAATGATGCCTTAAAATCATCAAAAGAGTGAAGTTGCCATAGGGTTATGGTAAATGTTCCCCTTCTAGTAGTGTAGTATTTGGCGCTTCTCTCTTTCATTCTCGATACATCAAATTTTATTCAATCTTTTTCGTTTGAGAACAAGTTCAAAATTAGAACCCTGCCACATCTAACCCCCTGAATACAAAAGAGCATTCAACAATTAGTTACTGATGCAGGCATAGAGATTTCTCAAATTTGTAGTATAGAAAGAGGAATTCTAAATACCTCAATCGGTAATGCATTTAATTTAGCCCAAGCATTAAAAGTAGAGATTAAAGTACTATTTGAAGATTTGTAGCATTTGTAAATACCACTTATGCTACATTATCTATTACAAATCCCAAATACTAGTTCTTTTAGGCGCAAAAGCCTTCTTAAACGTCTCTTTATGTTCTAAGATAAAGGCCATCGATAAATACACGAAAAAAGAAATTCCGACAGAAATAAATGAAAAGTAAATAAAGAAAAGCCTGATTCGAGAAATTTTAATGCCCAATTTATTTCCCCACCATTCACATACGCCAAAAAAGTTTCGCTCGAAAAGACCTTGTATTTTCTTTATCATAAATTCTTTTTTATTAATTGATTTCCGATAGCACAATTTAAACAATTTTTGCATTTACAAAAACTCGTACTTAATTCTATTAGCGCTTGAGAGACTAAAGCTGTTTCCGATAGCACCCCATTTGCTCTAAAATGATCTACAATTCCATTTTTTTCTGCCGGTAATTCTTCCAATAAACGAATAGCTCTATCGCATAAAGAAGCGTTATCTATGGACTTACCATAAGCAAACAAGAATGGCGCTATGGTATTAATAATTAGAGTTCTTTTGCCAGAAACGCCTAATCGAGTGTATTTATTTTCCTTTGATGGTTTATCAAACAAAAAATGATCTGACCAGTAGTCTGATGCATTTGTATCCAACATTTTTATCAAATCAACTACATTTTCAATCTTTAAGACCAATGAAAAAAGCTTTTTATTCGTCCAAATTAATCGAGCAAATTGTGATAATCGAATGGTTGGAAAATTAGCAGGTCGTAATCGGAGAAACTTCCAATTACTGCCATCCATTGTGTAAATCTGATGCTTTTTTGATAAGAATCGAAACTCTTTTTGTAATGCAATCGGATAGTCTTCTACAAAATTCTTCTCAAGTAACCCTGCTTGTCCAAAGAGGAGTGCTTCAATTTGAAACAACTGATCGTACTTAGAATACAACTGAAATGGAATATTTAAGGCTAGTTGATAAAAAGCTTCACTATTAACTTTAAAACCAAAATACTTGGCTAACCATATATAAAAAACACGTTCCCAGTCACCATTCGTTTGTTTTAGGACTTCCTCTATCGCACTAACTTTATTTTCCAATCGCTCTGTTATCAAACGATCCATCCAGCTATTTACTGTAAAGGAATCTACTTCGGCGATGCTGTTTTTACAGGCCAACCAATCAGGCTGATTCAACAGATTTTGATAATTGGCGTAAGCCTGAGAATTTAATAAATCCTTAAGCTCCAATACAGGAACTACAGAACCATCAGACAGTGAGACATCTTTATCGTGTTTATATACTACGTGTAAAATCACGCTATCATACGCCTTGTCTACTTGATGTTTGTGCTGATACCAATCTGAACTACTGATATGAATTTCAATATTTCCGGCCCACTCTTTATCACCAATTAATAATCGAGCATTCAAAAAATCAGGCCCTGCATTGATATTGTGCACACCTACCGACTTAACAGTAATCAATTCGCCATTAGAAGTCTTTAATTCTTCAGGTTTAAAATACTGGAATTTCCAGCAATAATGAAGAAAATCTTCTTTCATGGCGTTTAAAATTATATACCGAAGTTATTAAGGTAAGTTTTCATTTCCTCTTGCAGCTTTTTCGCCTTCTCTTTAGCTACTTCAGCAAACCGTTCAGTGCTATCTGCATAAATAATACCCCTACTTGAATTCACCAATAAACCGCAATCCTTATTCATTCCATTTTTGGCTACTTCTTCTAGACTTCCGCCTTGAGCGCCTACACCAGGAACAAGCAAAAAATTATCAGGCGCTATTTTTCGAATTCCTTGAAGCATTTCAGGTCGTGTAGCACCAACTACAAACATTAAGTTATCTTTATTACCCCAAGTATTCGCTTTAGTAATTACCTTCTCGTGTAATTGAAGCCCTGTAGTATTGGAGGTCATGAACTGAAAGTCCAATGCGCCTTCATTAGACGTGAGCGCCAATAAAATAACCCATTTATTTTCATAGGTCAAGAATGGTAATACAGAATCACTACCCATATAAGGAGCTACCGTTATGGAATCAAAATCCATCTGCTCAAAAAATGCTCGAGCGTATAACTTTGAGGTATTTCCTATATCGCCTCTTTTTGCATCCGCAATAGTAAAAATGTCTTTTGGAATATAAGCTAATGTTTTTTCTAAGCTAATCCAGCCTTTACTTCCTAAGCTTTCATAAAATGCAATATTGGGTTTGTAGGCAACGCAATAATCCTTAGTTGCATCAATAATCGCTTTATTAAACTCAAAAATAGGATCTTCCAAGTCTTTTAAATGAGCAGGAATTTTTTCAAGATCAGCATCTAATCCAACACATAAAAAACTCCGCTTTCGCTTGATTTGTTCTACTAATTCAACTCTATTCATCCTTTATTCGATTGATCCTTCTTTCATTTTTTCTGTATTCTCAGCCATTTTCAAAGCATCATTTACTTCATCCAAAGCACCGTTAATTATTGCGTCCAAATTATACAGCGTCAGATTTATTCTATGATCTGTTACCCTTCCTTGCGGATAATTATACGTTCTAATCTTGGCAGATCGATCACCAGAAGAAACCAATGTTTTACGTTGTTCTGCTCTTTCTGCATTTTTGATGGCCAATTCTTTCTCATATAATCTAGAACGCAAAACTGTTAATGCTTGAGCATAGTTTTTTATCTGGCTTCTTCCTTCCTGACATTCCACAACCGTATTAGTAGGTAAGTGAGTCAATCGAACAGCCGACTCTGTCTTGTTTACGTGCTGACCACCTGCTCCAGAAGATCTAAAAGTATCTTTCTTTATGTCAGACATATTTAGATTAATATCAACTTCTTCTGCCTCAGGAAGCACGGCAACCGTTGCAGCTGAAGTGTGCACTCTTCCTTGGGTTTCTGTTTGAGGTACACGCTGAACTCGGTGTACTCCAGATTCATATTTTAGTGTCCCGTATATATCATCACCACTTACGCTGAATGACACTTCTTTAAAACCGCCTGAAGTTCCTTCATTCATAGAAAGCACTTCATATTTCCATCCTTTATTCTGAATAAATCGAGTGTACATACCAAATAAATCACCGGCAAAAATAGCCGCCTCATCACCGCCGGTTCCACCACGTATTTCCATAATTACGTTCTTGGAATCTTCCGGATCTTTAGGAATCAACATAACTTTGATTTCCTCTTCGAGAGCATCTCTTCGTTCCACTAAATCATCGTACTCCATCTTCGCCATCTCACGAAACTCTTCATCTTTTTCTCTAGAGATAATCTCCCTAGAGGATTCAATGTTATCGAGTACATTTTTATATTCATCATGTGTTTGAACAAATGTTTCTAAGTCTTTATACTCCTTATTCAACTTCACATAACGATCCATATCAGAAATAATTTCTGGATCTACGATTAATTGAGATACTTCTTCCCATCTCTCTTTAATCGATTGTAATTTTTGTAATAAATTACTCATAGCTTCTTAATATATAAATTCCCCAAACGGTGAATTGATCGTTAATTTTTTTCCATTGTGGCTTTCTACCCTTCCCACAATTTGAGCATCTACATTAAACGATTTTGAAATCGCAATAATATCAGCTGCAATACTTTCATCCACATAAATCTCCATGCGGTGTCCCATATTAAACACCTTATACATTTCACTCCATTCTGTTCCCGATTGCTCTTTAATAAGATTGAACAAAGGCGGTACATCGAATAAGTTATCTTTAATTACATGCACATTTTCTACAAAGTGAAGCACTTTAGTTTGCGCTCCACCGCTGCAATGAACCATTCCATCAATTTCACTTTTGAACTGCTCCAATATTTTCTTAATAATAGGAGCATAAGTTCGGGTTGGAGATAAAACCAATTTACCGACATCTATAGAAACACCTTCTATCTGATCTGTTAAATTATAGGAACCTGAATAAATCAATTCATCCGGTATTTGTGCATCAAAAGTTTCAGGGTACTTTTTCTTAATAGCACCACCAAATACATCATGGCGAGCACTCGTTAATCCATTACTTCCCATTCCACCGTTGTACTCTGTTTCATAAGTTGCTTGCCCAAAAGAAGCTAAACCAACAATTACATTACCAGGCTTTATGTTATGGTTAGAAATCACATCTACTTTCTTCATTCGGCAAGTAACGGTAGAATCTACAATAATTGTTCTTACCAAATCACCTACATCAGCAGTTTCTCCGCCGGTAGATGTGATTCCAATTCCTTGAGTTCTCAGATTTTCTAGAACCTCTTCTGTTCCATTTATAATAGCAGAAATAACCTCACCCGGAATTAAGTTTTTATTCCTTCCGATAGTAGAAGAAAGTAAAATATTATCTACAGCACCTACGCAAAGAAGATCATCTGTATTCATAATTATTGCATCTTGTGCAATTCCTTGCCAAACAGAAATATCCCCTGTCTCTTTCCAATAAGCATAAGCTAAAGAGGATTTTGTTCCTGCTCCATCAGCGTGCATTACAATGCAATGATCATCACTTCCTGTTAATGTATCAGGAACTATCTTACAAAATGCTTGAGGAAACAATCCTTTATCTACATTTTTAATTGCGGTGTGCACATCTTCTTTAGATGCAGAAACACCTCTTTGGGCGTATCGTTCGTTATTACTCATTTCTATAAAATAAAAAAACATCCCCTTCGTAGACTTACGAAAGGGACGTTCAGTATAATAAATTCTATTGCGCTACTCTTGGCCTTCAGGAGCAGTAGTATCTTCATTTTCAACAGGAGCTTCTCCATTATCAGGAGCTACAACAGGCTCTGTATTCTTAGGAATATAATCAGTGCTAAGTACTGTAAATTCAGTACGTCTATTTAGTTGGTGAGCAGCTTCTCTTTCTTCCTCGGTAGGCAATTTATTAATTTCTGCATCTGTTACTAACAAGCGTTCTTTTCCGTAGCCTTTCGCTTCCATTCTGTCTCCTGCAATACCTCTAGAAATAAGATAAGCAACTGCTGATTCCGCTCTTGCTTGAGATAATTTTTTATTATATGGACCACTACCTCTTGAATCTGTATGCGAGGATAACTCAATAACAATAGTAGGGTTATCTGCAAGTGTATTGTATAAGAAATTTAAAGAATCTTTAGCTTGCTCAGTTAAGTCGGCACTATTAAATGCATACAATATATCCGGAAGCTTTATTGCTTTATCCTTTGCAATAGGCTGCAATTCATATAAGTGCGCAAATCGCTTACTTTCTTCTAATCCAACAGTCGTTTCTTTCCCCTTTGCATTTAAATAACCAGGTTTGCTAACTGCCAACGAATAAGATGTATTCGTATTAATGTATGGCTCTCCTGCATTATCAGAAAATTCAAAAGTACCAGCTGCATCTGTTTCCGCTTCAGCGGTAGATCCATCTGTACCTACCAATGTAACTGTTGCAGCAATTAAAGGCTCCCCAGTTTCAATATCTTTAACTAAACCTTGTAAAACAAACAACAATGGTGGCTCAGAAAATGACCAAATATCATCTTCTCCTTTGCCTCCTTGGCGGCTAGTAGTAAAGTATCCTTTATTATTATTTCCGTCGAAAATGATTCCAAAATCATTCGAATTAGAATTAATTGGGGCTTTCATATTCGTAGGATTCCCCCACTTATTCTCTCCCATTATGTCCGTCTTAAATATATCAAGGCCACCCATTCCCGGCAATCCGTTTGATGCATAGTAAAGCGTTCCATTATCGTGGATATATGGAAACATTTCATCACCTGAAGTATTTATTTCAGCCCCTAAATTAATCGGCTCTGACCATCCCTTAGATCTAGAAATTAAACGGACATACCATAAATCTTTTCCACCAAAGCCACCTTCTAAGTCTGCTGCAAACACCAAAGTATTATCATCAGCAGAAAGCGCTGGATGACCAATAGTTGTGCTATCAGTGCCTACGGGAATCGCCTCTTCTTGACCAAAGCCACTACCCATCTTCTTAGCTTGATATATTTTACACCCGAAGTAGCCTTTTTTATCGACCATGCATCTAGTAAAATATATTGTATTTTTTCTTTGATTCATCACTGCAGAACCTTCTTCACTTTCGGTATTAACACCCTCTACAAGAACAGGTTCACTCCACTTACCCTTTCGATCTCTGGTAGTAACGTATAAATCTGCAAAACTTTGGCCGGTTACGGCTGAAACTCCTGAACCTGTAGATCCTTCTCGTAAAGAAGTAAATATTATTTCTTCATTTTTTTTATCAGAAAAGGTCGGAGAAAAGTCATACCTTTCAGAGTTAATTAAACTCATCGGTTCTACTATATACTTTGTAGGTTGATCGACCCATTTTTGAGCTTCTTCAGCAGAATTGATTCCCTGCTGACCGCGAGGATCTTCAGGCACCTCTGCCATATATTTTTTAAATTGAACAATGGCTTCATCATATTTACCATTCAATTTCTTCATCTCACCTAAATGAAGATAGGACATCGGATCATTGTATCGAGCAAGAATTGCCTTATCATACCATACCTCTGCTTGCTCAGCTTGATCACTCAATCGATAAGATTCTGCAATTTTAAATATGATTTCTGCTTTAACATCTCTACCTTTCTCTTTGGTGTAGGCCTTTTTAAACATTTCGATCGCATCAAAATACTTTTGTTCATTGTATAGTACATGATCAGCTTCTTCTAAAAAGTTTTTTTGTGCGCTTACATTCAGGGAAAAAATGCAAGCTAGGAAAAAAAGACCTGCTAGTTTTTTAAAGTTCATAAAGGTAAATTAAGATATTAGTATACAGTGGGTGCTAAAATAAACAATTCTTTTTAATGTTACAACGAATGAAGTAAAGTAAACAAAAACGGTGTACCTCTTTCGCAGCACACCGTAAACTTTTTCTATTTCGTAAATAGCAATTCTCTGTATTTTGGTAATGGCCACATTTCGTCATCTACCATTAATTCAAGCTTGTCTACACTCTTACGTATCACATCGAAGAATGGCTTAACTTTATCACTGTATTGCTTTGCACGTTCTTCAGCGGTTTCAAGATTATTAATTCGCTTTCGTTCCACACGCATTAATTCCGCATTTTCGATGATCGTTTGGATGTGATTGGAAATATTAGAGATCATCTCCAACTGATTTTTTGCTGATTTTTTATACTCAGATTCTCCGAAAATGGCTTTCAATCCTTTTACATTATTAATTAGAATATTTTGGTATCTAATTGCTACAGGAATAATATGATTAAGTGCTAGATCACCCATCACTCTTGACTCTATTCGAATCATGGTAGTATAGTTATCTAAAGCAATTTCATGACGTGCTTCTAATTCTCTGCCAGTAAGCACTTCTTGACTTTCATAGAGCTCTTCAATGCGCCTCTCTTTTAAAACATCTAATGCGTAAGGTGCAGATGTGATGTTTTTTAATCCACGCCTCTCTGCTTCTTTAACCCATTCATCACCATACCCATTACCTTCAAACCTAATTTTCTTCGACTCTACTACATATCGGCGTAAGATTTTAAAGATGGCATCATCTTTCTTTTCTCCTTCTGCAATTAAAGCATCTACATCTTTCTTGAAGTCTTTCAATTGTTTTGCAACAATTGTATTAATGACTGTCATAGCTTGAGCACAGTTTGCTGTAGAACCCACCGCTCTAAACTCAAACTTATTCCCTGTGAAGGCGAAAGGAGAAGTCCGGTTTCTATCCGTATTATCTAATAAAAGTTCCGGAATTTTTCCAATATTTAGCTTTAACTCTGTTTTTTCATCTGCTGAAAGTGCTTTATTTTCACTAACCTTATCTTCTATATGATTTAGAACTTTGGTTAATTGAGAACCTATAAATACGGAAATAATCGCGGGAGGTGCTTCATTTGCCCCTAATCTATGCTCGTTGCCCGGAGTAGCAATTGAAGATCTAACTAGGTCAGCATATTCATGAACTGCTTTTATTGTATTAATAAAGAATGTCAAAAAGCGTAAGTTAGACTTAGGCGTATTACCTGGACTCAATAAATTGACTCCCGTATTGGTACTCAACGACCAGTTATTATGTTTTCCAGATCCATTTACGCCTGCGTATGGTTTTTCATGCAAAAGAACTCTAAAATCGTGCTTCCTAGCTACACGATCCATAATGTCCATTAATAACTGGTTATGATCGACTGCTAAGTTTGCCTCTTCAAAAATTGGAGCACATTCAAATTGATTAGGAGCAACCTCGTTATGCCTTGTCTTTACTGGTATACCAAGTTTCATGCACTCTACTTCAAGCTCACGCATAAATGCACTTGCTCTTTCAGGAATAGCACCAAAATAATGATCTTCTAATTCTTGCCCCTTTGCAGGAGTATGTCCATAAACTGTTCTACCAGTTGTAACTAAATCAGGTCTTGCATAAAAAAGCGCGCTATCAACTAAAAAGTATTCTTGCTCCCAACCCAAGGTTGCAATTACCTTATTTACATTTTTATCAAAATATTGATTAACATCTACAGCAGCTTTATCTACCGCATTTAGCGCCTTAAGAAGTGGCATTTTGTAATCCAAGGACTCACCCGTGTATGAGATAAATATGGTAGGTATACAAAGCGTCTTTCCAATAATAAAAGCAGGAGATGAAGGATCCCAAGCAGTATACCCTCTTGCTTCAAACGTATTTCGAATTCCACCGTTTGGTAAACTAGAAGCGTCAGGCTCTTGTTGCACTAATTGATTACCATCAAATCGCTCAACTACATTATTATCACTTAACGGCTCAAAAAATGCGTCGTGCTTTTCTGCAGTTGTGCCAGTTAAAGGCTGAAACCAATGCGTATAGTGAGTACACCCTTTCTCCATTGCCCAAGATTTCATTGAAGCAGCAACTAAGTCAGTAATTTTTCGCTCAACCCTTGATCCAGTATCAATTGCATTAACTACAGCTTTAAAAACATCCTTTGGCATGTATTGACTCATTGCACCCGTATCGAATACATGAGAACCATAATAATCAGAAACTTTTGAAGATGGATAATGAACATCCTTTGGAGAACGAGACATAACTGCCTCTAATGCTTTAAATCTAACTGTTGACATAACTATTTTTTGAGGTGAATGATTTAGCAAAAGTACCTACTAAATCAATACACCTTTCAAAAAAGTAACTTTTTTATCAACACACCCCCTAAATAAGAGGTCTAAATGAAAAATAATAAGCTTTTTTACTAAATGACCCCCCCAATTCTTACTACACTATCAAATAAATTAAATATGCAGCATAAACAAAAAACAGCAAAAGCCCCTTTGCTCTTGTTAGCTTTTTACCAAAATACATCAAAGGAAACACTAGAAAGGTAATACCTAAGAGGATGTAGTTGTCTGAATTAATAATACTACTCGACACTGAAATAGGGTGAATTATAGAAGTAATTCCCAAAATAGCTAATATATTAAAGATGTTAGAGCCGATTAAGTTTCCAATAGAGATATCAGCCTCCTTTCTAAAAGCCGCAACGCATGAAGTAATCAACTCAGGCAAACTAGTACCAAATGCGACTATGGTCAGGCCTATTATTCTTTCAGATACGTCATAATATCGTGCTATCTCAACAGCCCCCTTCAACATCAAATCAGCGCCTAACACTAATCCAACCACTCCTAAACCAACAAGACCAATACCTTTCCATAAAGGAAGATTTTTCTCTTCCTCGTTTACCTCGTCAACTGCAGCTGGCACTGCACTCCCTTTCCTACTGTTTCTAATTAACCAAACAATAAAACTTATAAGAAATACAATAAATAAAATCCCTTCCCATGCAGAGAGCTCACCATCCATAACTACTACCACAAACAGTAATGTAGATAGCATCATCATTGGCCAATCAATCCGAAGTGTTGCTTTAGATACGGTGATCGGAAAAACCAGAGCAGTTATTCCCAAAATAAGTGCAATATTAGAGATGTTTGACCCAACAACAGAACCAATTGAAATGTCAGGATGGCCTCCCAAAGCAGCCTTTATACTAACTAACAACTCAGGAGCAGATGTACCGAAAGATACAATAGTCATCCCGATAACTAAGGTAGAAAGTCTCAACTTGAGAGCAATTGAAACTGCACCCTTTACTAAAAAGTCACCACTAAAAATTAGTAGAAGAAACCCAACAATAAGAAAAACGTATGACAACATTAAGAGTCCTTATTAGATGATCGAGGTTTACTATTTATATCTTTAGTAATGTTGATTTCATCTTTAACAGCAGTAGAAGTTTTTCTTATTTCCTCCTGAATATCTGAAGTTGCATTTTTTACTTCGCGAATACCCTTCCCTAAGCCACGAGCTAATTCAGGAATCTTTTTAGAACCAAAAAACATAATAATCACTAAGATAATTACGAACAATTCAGGGGTTCCAATATTAAAAAACAACAATACAGATTGCAACATCTCAAATAATTTTAAAAAACAAAATTACAAAAAAGCCCCATCCTTCAACCGAAGAATGGGGCTATGTATAGAAAAGTTTTATTTACTTTTTCAATTTATTTTCCGACCTATTCGCTAAGTCAACCACAATAGGGGTTGCAACACATAGAGAAGAATAAGTTCCTACAATAACACCTACTAAAAGTGCAAAAGCAAAACCTCTAATCACCTCACCACCGAAAATGAATATCATCAATAATACAAATATCGTACTCAAAGAAGTATTAATAGTTCTACTTAATGTACTGTTTAATGCATTATTAATCGTTTCATTCATTGGAGACTTTTTGTGTAAATTCAAATACTCTCTAATTCTATCGAATACAACAACCGTATCGTTAATTGAATATCCAACTACTGTTAAGATAGCAGCGATAAATGCTTGATCAATTTCTAGCGAGAAAGGCAAGATACCATAGAAAATAGAAAAGATAGAAAGAACGATTAACACATCATGGAAGATAGCTACAATTGCACCTAATCCGTATTGCCATTTTCTAAATCTAAAAACAATGTATAAGAAGATAATAATCAACGAGAACAAAATCGCCCAAACTGAAGATGATTTAATATCATCTGCAATGGTTGGGCCTACTTTTTGAGAACTCATTATTTCGTAATCTAATCCCATCTGAGACAAACCTTCGGCTAACTTAACCTCTACTTCCTCGTCAGCTGTAGCAGCATCAGAATCGATCATGTAACTAGTTGTTATTTTCACTTGATCTGCATTACCAAACGTTTTAACCTCTGAAGATAAATTAACCCCATCAGCAGTAACAAATGCATTATCTAGTGACTTTCTAACATCGGCAGTATTTACTTCTTGGTCAAACCTTACTAAGTAAGTTCTTCCTCCGGTAAAGTCAATACCATAAGACAATCCTTTTGTAACGAATGAACCAACACCAACCAAAATCAAAATACCTGAAACGATATAAAATTTCTTACGACTATCTACAAATTTAAGGGCTAAATTTTGGAAAGCACCTTTTGTCCATGGCGTTGAAACGCTAATCTCTTTTTTATTATCTAATCTCCAAGCGAAAATCAAACGTGTAATAAAGATTGCAGAGAACAATGAAGTAAAAATACCAATCACTAATGTTTTAGCGAAACCCTCAACAGGACCAGTACCGAAGAACCACAAAATAGCACCGGTAAGCAATGTAGTAACATTTGCATCTAATATAGAAGAATAAGCGTTTTTATAACCATCCTCAATTGCTAATCGAGCCCCTTTACCAGAAGCTAGCTCTTCACGAATACGCTCGTAAATAAGTACGTTCGCATCTACAGACATACCGATTGTTAAAACAATACCTGCAATACCCGGTAAAGTAAGTGCAATATTGGTAGAAGCTAAAACACCTAGAACAAAAAACAAGTTAGCTAACAAAGCTATGTCTGATGCAATACCCGCTTTTCCGTAATAGAAAATCATGTAAAGCAATACAATTACTAGTGCAATTAGGAAAGATGACAATCCTGAAGATATAGCTTCTTGACCCAGTGAAGGACCAACGATGGCTTCTTCAACAATTCTTGCAGGTGCAGGCAATTTACCGGCTTTAAGAATGTTTGCGATTAATTTTGCTTCATCAATTGAGAAATCACCTTCGATAGAAGAAACACCACCTGAAATTTCTTGGTTTACATTCGGGAAAGAATATACATAGTTATCTAAAACGATAGCAATACTTGAACCTACGTTACTTTTGGTAATAGCTTTCCATTCTTTAGCTCCTACTGCATCCATTTTCATGGTAATTTCAGGACGACCACCCATTGGGCTAAAATCTTGAAATGCATCAGTAATAACATCACCTTCTAATGGAGCCTTACCATCTCTGTTATTTACTTTAATCGCGATCAATTGCAGAACCTGACCTGCTTCATCATAAGCCTTAGCAGTCCACAACAATCTTAATTTTGATGGAAACAGTGCTTGAACACCTTCCATTCTGAAATATTCATTCACCTTAGAAGTATCCGAAATTCTTGCAAAACCTACAACAGGACCGTCACCAGGGCTATAACTTCCTTGCTCGTTTTGAAAAATTGCCGGTGTCAATACAGCGAATAAAGGGTTCTCTTTAGCAAATTCCTCTGCAGATAATTGACCTTGACCTAAACTGTCAGCAGATTCGCCTTCAGCAATTAAATCAGTTAAAGACTCATCATCAACCTCTGATCCAACTAACTCTTCTGTTGTAGAATCTGCAGCTATTGCAGCCTCCTCAATAACTTCATTTGCTTCAGCAATTACAGAAGAATCAGCTACAGTAGAATCTACAACTGAAACATCTTCAGCTTTATCTCCTAATAGTAAACTTCTTACTTTATCATTCGCCTCAGCTAAAACTGGATAAACTTCTTGATTTTCAAAAGTTTCCCAAAACTCTAATTTAGCAGTACCTTGTAAAAGCTGACGAACTCTGTCTTTATCCTTTACTCCAGGTAGTTCCACCAAAATACGGTCAGAAGCATCTAACTTCTGAATGTTTGGTTGAGCCACACCAAATAAATTCACCCTTGTTCTAAGTACTTCAAAACTTCTATCAAAAGCAGACTTAGCTTCCTCCCCGATAAAAGCAATTACCTCTTCATTGGTAGCGCTTCTTTCGATTCTATCTTTATTTTCTAATGTGTAGAAAATTGATGTCATCTTAGTGTTAGGAGCTTTTTCATTCCAAGCTCTTTCAAAAAGAGTAACGTAATCTTCATCACTTTCTCTTTTTAATTCTTTAGCTCGAGCAATTACTTCAGCAAACTTTTCATCCTTAGAATTATCTGCTAATGCCTTTACAACATCTTCAACAGAAACTTCTAACGTTACGTTCATTCCACCTTTCAAGTCAAGACCTAAGTTTAACTCGTTCTTCTTAGCCTCAGCATAAGTAAAACCAAAAACTGGATATACCTCTACAGCCGACATTGAATCAAGGTATCTTTCTTCTGCTTTCGGATCACCATTCGCCATTTCTTTAGCGTCAGACTCTACTCCGGAAGCTACCCAAGTAAATGACAATTGATAAAGACATGCTAGTGATAGCAATACAATGAAAGTCCAAATTAATCCTTTATTCTGCATTTTATTAGTATTTGTGCGTCAAATTTAAGCGTGCAAATATAGAATTTCAATTAGTAATTAGCAATTCTCAATTACTTTTATATTTACATTAATTCATTTTACAATAATTTTCTCTATAAAAGCAACTTGAATATCCTTAAATTCGTCATTTATTGTATTAACCTAAAAAAAGTTACCATGCCGTTTATTTTAAGAACCTTAATCGCTTTTAGCTTGTTACTAACAACAGCATTAACCTACGGTCAGTATACCTACAAAATTGCAGATACAATAAAAGTTTCCGAAGCCAATTACCAATTAAAAAATCCTTGGACAGGCGGGTTTAACGCGCCTCAATTTGGAGAAATAGACTTGAATGGTGATGGAAAAATGGATCTAATTGTTTTTGATCGATCAGGAAACAGAGTTACCCCGTTTATTAACATAGGATCTACAGGTATATCTGCTTACGAATACGCACCTCAATATACATCCATTATAAAGGGAGCCAATCAATTTTTACATTTCGCCGACTTTAATTGTGATGGATTAATGGACTACATTACCTGCTTCACAGGGTCATCTCCAATTGTGTATACCAACATTGGCTCAACAGGCAATAATCGATTTGACGATGGAACTAGATTATGGAGAGATCCACCTTTTGACAAAAATGACGTTTCCATGAAGCAAATTGATACACATGGAGTAAAAGATATTGATGGGGATGGAGATATTGACATCTTAACGATGGGTAATTCTCAAGTTTTCTACTACAAGAATGTTTCAATAGACTCTACAGGTTTATGTGGCCTGCGATTTAATTTAAGAAATATTTGTTGGGGAGAATTTTTTGAAGGCAATATCGATTCTAAAATCACAATTGATTCATGTGTGAATAAAAACGTAGGGATTACTGATCCGGAAAGCAATGATGGAGAAGATGGAAAAGGAGAGCCTAACAATTATAACAAACATGCAGGTTCAACTATTGCGCTATTTGATTTTGATAATAAAGACGGAATGGACATACTTCTGGGTGATGTTTCCGGCGATATTGTAAAACGATTAATGAACAAAGACTTAACCTCTAACTACAAGTCATCTAAGATAAATTCAGTTGACTCCATCTACCCTCCTGCACAAGGCCGTCAAAACAAGGTTACTACATTTATATCACCATTCATTCAAGATTTTAATAATGATGGCTTGGAAGACCTAATACTTACCACAAACAACCTAACCGACCCAATAGCAGCAGACAATAAGCATATAAAATATTTTGAAAACACCGGAAGTGTTGGAAACCCGAACTTTACTTTTATTAAAAACGATTTCTTATTAGAAGATATTTTAGATTTTGGGTCAAAAACGGCTCCAGGTTTTTTTGATTACAATTCAGATGGCCTAATCGACATATTAGTTGGAAACGAGCGAAATGTAGAGGATACCCTTCGACAAAGCGGCCGATTAGCACTACTAGAAAACATTGGAACACCCACTAGCCCAAGATACAAAGTGGTTGATCGCAATTATTTACAAATCGACACCTTGAAATTGGATCAAATTGCTAGTGGCCCAACATACAGTCTTACACCTAGTTTTCCAGATATTGATAACGATGGAGACGTAGACTTACTACTAGGAGACACAAACGGCAGACTACATCTATTTGAAAATACAGCAGGACCCGGAAATACTGCCAGCTTTACCTTAAAAGAAGCATTCTTTCAAGGCATTTCAGTAGGCGTAAACTCTAGTCCTAGTTTTGCAGATTTAGATAGAGACGGAAAAACAGATCTGATTGTGGGAGAAGAAGTTGCAAATTTAAATTTCTACAAAAATAGAGGAACCAATGACGACCCGATTTATAATTTAAAGGTAGACTCAATACGATGGGTTGGTAACTTTATTTTTGATTATTACATCAATGGCAATCCAGACTTATCAAACATCACACTTAATAAACGGTATGAAATTACCCAAGCGCAAATTGCCGCAAATAAAGGTTTCTTAGAACTAATAGGAGTGAATGACACTGAAAACTACCTCTCATTTAGAAATTACATAATTGATAGTGACACAATTAATGAAAACAATTCAGGGTACATTGACATTAGTTTTGACTCTCTTGGTAAAGCCTTAGCTATACCATCCTACAATCGACCAAGCACAAGCTCAGGAAAAAGCCAAGGTGTATTTTACGAATATCAGAATCAATGGCAATTACTTACCGGCACATTGAGCGGAGAGATTATGGCATTTACAGATATTGATTCCAATTTATACGGTCAGTTTACTTTAGCCCAAAACAATATACTAGATATTGCCAATGGTAATAATATACATATAGATGCTAAGGATATAAACAATGATGGAAAACCTGACTTAGTTGTAGGAAATAGATCAGGTGGAATAGCAATCTATTATGGGAGCGGATTTGTTGGAATTGATGATTTAGCCAATTCTAAAACTGATGAACGATTGGGTATTGAAGTATTCCCAAATCCAACAGAAGGAATCGTTACCGTAAATCTACCGTGGTTTAAAGAAGGTACTACCTATGAAATAGAGGTTTACAACATAACAGGGAAACTAGTTTCTACTAATAGAGAAAGTAAAGCGAGAACCTCCGTAAATTTAAGCACTTTCCCAAAAGGTGTTTATTTTGTTAAAGTTCGAACACAAACAGAACAAACAAAAGCATCTAAATTGATTATACAATAACGATATTGAACTAACAAAAAGAGGGGCAATTCAATGAATCGCCCCTCTTTTTGTTATAAAAACCTTAAAGGAGTTTTACTTATTCATGTTATCAAAAACATTCATTACATCTTTAACTGCTTTAGCAGATTCAGCAAGTAATGCTTTCTCATCTGCGTTAAGATCTAATTCAATGATTTTTTCAATACCGTTTTTACCTAAAACAACTGGTACGCCTAAGTAGATATCTTTTAAACCGTACTCACCTTGCAACCATGCACAAACCGGGAATACTCGTTTTTGATCTCTAACAATAGCCTCTACCATTTGAGCAGCAGCTGCACCTGGCGCATACCAAGCAGAAGTTCCCATCAAGTTAACTAATTCACCACCACCTTTCTTAGTTCTTTCTACGATAGCATCTAGTTTTTCTGAATCGATTAATTCAGTAACAGGAATACCACCAACGGTTGTATAACGTGGTAATGGAACCATCGTATCACCATGACCACCCATTAATACCGCTTGTATATCTTTTGGAGAAATATCTAATGCTTCTGCTAAGAAACTTCTGTAACGAGCAGTATCTAAAATACCTGCCATACCAAATACTCTACTAGAATCTATTTTAGCAGATAAGTAAGCTACATAAGTCATTACATCTAATGGATTAGATACAATAATAATTTTTGCATCTGGCGAATGCTTAATAATATTTTCAGTAACCGATTTTACAATACCAGCATTGGTAGAAATTAAGTCATCACGACTCATTCCTGGCTTACGTGGCAAACCTGAAGTAATTACAACTACATCAGAACCTGCGGTTTTGTTGTAATCATTTGTAGAACCTACTGTTCTAGTATCGTATAAGTTAATTGGAGAAGTTTGCCAAATATCAAGCGCCTTACCTTCAGCAAAACCTTCTTTAATATCTACTAAAACTACTTCATTTGCTAGCTCCTTATGAGCGATAACATTTGCACATGTAGCACCTACATTTCCGGCACCGACTACTGTTATTTTCATTGTATTACTATTTTTATGATGAAACTGTATAAGATGCGGCTAAATTAATAAACCTAACGGGTTAATGTAAAATAAACTTTCAATTATTATCAATGGAACTCTTAAAAAAAGAAAAATTGAAATTTCTATAATAAAGAGCAACCTTTGGTATTTTTAACGTCAAAGTACTATAAAAATCGAATGGATTTATTATCGCCAGAAAATGTAAAAACACTTGTGGAGCGCTGTGCAAAGCAAGATAGAGATGCACAACAGGCGTTATATAAATCTATGTATAGCAAAATGTTAACTATTTGCTATCGCTATTCTAGAAGACCTGAAGAGGCCAAAGATCTATTACAAGATGGATTTATTAAGGTATTTAAAAAAATAGAAAAGTTCAACTTTAATGGCTCTTTAGAAGGTTGGATTAGGAGAATAATGGTAAATAATGCAATCGACTATTACCGATTGAATAAGAATAAGTTTGCAATGTCTGAGGTTTATCTTGTAGAAGATCAACTTAGTGAAATAGAAGATGAGGAGGAGGAGATTGAACCCGAAATAGATGGAAAAGAAATTTTAGCCTGTATTCAAGAGTTGAGCCCCGGTTACAGGGCGGTATTTAACTTATATGTACTCGACAATTATTCACATGCTGAAATAGCAGAAAAATTAAACATTAGCGAAGGGACATCTAAATCAAATCTTGCAAAAGCTAAAAGAAACCTAAGAAAACTCTTACAAGAGAAAATAAAATAGAAATGAAGAAAAAATCTAACTATAACCAATCGATTCGAGATAAAGTAGACCAAGTGGAGTTTACTTATGATTCTGCAGATTGGAATGCGTTAAGCAAAAAGCTACCTACCAAAGGATTTCCAATGTTAGGAAAAGTATCTATTGCAGTAGTTGCTACGGCTCTTATTTCTTTTGTAGCTTACTATGGCACTCAGAGCGAAAACAAGGAGTTAATTGGACAAAAACCTTCTTCTAAAAAACAAACAGAACAGCAAAGTCAACTTGTAATAAAAGAGACAAACAACGAAACGTTTGCAGAAGAAATTACTCCAACCAAAGAAACCAAAGCTCAGCCAGAAAATGCGATTAAAAAAGCAAACCCAGAAACTTCATCATCTCAGGTTGTAAAAGAAATAAGTGACAAAAACATCAAATCAGTAGAAATTGAACCAAAGAAAAAACAGTCAATCTCGAATGAATTGATCGTCCCAAAATTACAAATTGCCGAGTCGGTTGTCTGCTTTGGAGAGCGAATGGGAATCAAAACCGATTATCCACTATCAGCTGAACAAACAATTTTGATAAATGGTATTCCCGCTGAAAAAGAAGTATTAGCGAATAAAATTGGTGGCAATAAGATTCAACTTTTAGACAATAATGTAATAATTGATGAGCAACAAATTCAGGTAATAGAACTACCAGATGCTAGCTTTGATTTCTTTAAAAAGGAAGAGCAATTTGCACAAATCAATTACACTTTTGAAGCAAAAACTTCAACGGCGAGTTACAAGTGGTTTATAAACGGAGAGCCTGATGGAACAGACAGAAGATTAACAAAAACCTATAAACGAAAAGGAAGTAGCTCAGTAAAGCTAGAGGTCATTAATATTGAGGGCTGCAGAAGTTTTATAGAACGAGATATTACAATTGAAGAATCATTCGACTTACTTTCTTATGATGCGTTTACTCCGAATGGTGATGGACTCAACGACGAATTTATTCCAAAAGCAATTGCTGTAAACGACTTACGCTTTACGATGACTATTTACACCCCATCAGGAATTGAACTATATACTACAAATGATTATTATCAGCCGTGGAACGGGAGACGAAATAATAATGGTGAAATGATGCCAACAGGTGTTTATTTGTGGAAAGTATTGGTTTATGATGACGAACAACAGGCCCACCCATATAAGGGACAAATTAAGATTGTGAACTTAGAGTAATGATCTCTAAAAGTGACTAAATAAAAAAGCCGTTGTAGTTAATTACTGCAACGGCTTTTCTTGTTATATTTCAAATTGATTAAATATCAACCTTCGCATATTTTGCATTTTTCTCAATAAATGCTCTACGTGGCGGTACTTCATCACCCATTAGCATAGAGAATACACGATCTGCTTCTGCTGCAGAATCGATGGTTACTTGGCGTAATGTTCTTACTTCTGGATTCATAGTAGTAGACCATAATTGCTCAGCATTCATCTCTCCAAGACCCTTATAACGCTGAATACCTACACTACTTTCTTTACCAGCACCTTTCATTCGCTCTACAGCCAAATCTCGCTGATTATCATTCCAGCAATATTCCGACTGGTTTCCTTTTTTAACTAAGTATAAAGGTGGTGTTGCGATGTAAATATTTCCTCCTTCTACTAATTCCTTCATGTGACGGAAGAAGAAGGTTAAGATTAACGTTTCAATGTGGCTACCATCCACATCGGCATCACACATAATGATTATTTTATGGTATCTCAGTTTCGAAGTATCTAGTGCTTTAGAATCTTCCTCAGTGCCAACCCTAACACCCAATGCAGTGTAGATATTTTTAATCTCTTCGTTCTCGAAGATTTTATGATGCATGGCCTTTTCTACGTTCAAGATTTTACCTCTAAGTGGCATAATTGCTTGAAACTTCCGATCTCTTCCTTGCTTAGCTGTACCACCAGCAGAATCTCCCTCGACAAGGTAAATCTCACAAAGTGCAGCGTCTTTTTCAGAACAGTCAGCCAGTTTACCAGGTAAGCCACTACCAGACATTACGTTTTTACGCTGAACCATTTCACGCGCTTTTCTAGCAGCATGACGAGCAGTAGCTGCTAAAATCACCTTCTGTACTATCTGGCGAGCATCTTTTGGATGTTCTTCCAAATAATTGGCAAGCATTTCACTCACCGCTTGATCTACAGCACCCATCACCTCACTATTACCCAGCTTCGTTTTGGTTTGGCCTTCAAACTGAGGCTCAGCAACGTTTACTGAGATTACAGTCGTTAATCCTTCTCTAAAGTCATCACCGCTGATATCAAACTTTAATTTGCTCAATGCACCAGACTCTTCGGCGTATTTTTTAAGTGTTCTTGTAAGTCCTCTTCTAAATCCCGAAAGGTGCGTACCACCTTCATGCGTATTAATATTATTTACATAAGAATGGATATTTTCTGCGTAAGAAGTGTTATAAACCATTGCCACTTCTACAGGAATACCATTTTTCTCACCTTCCATGTAAATCGTATCATCAATAAGTCGTTCTCTAGATTCATCTAAAAACTCGACAAATTCTTTCAGTCCACCTTCACTGTAGAAAGAATCAGTGATAAAATTTCCTTCTTCATCTTTAATTCGCTTATCAGTGATCGTTAATCGTATTCTCTTATTCAAAAACGATAGCTCTCTAATTCTGGTAGAAAGTGTATTGTAATTATAATCTGTTTCCTGAAAGATAGATTTATCAGGCATAAACGTTACAATAGTACCCGTTTTGTCTGTAGTTCCTATTTCTTTTACAGGATAGGACGGCTTACCAATCTGGTATTCTTGTTGGTAAACTTTTCCTTTTCTGTGTACTTCTACCTTTAAATCGGTAGAAAGCGCATTCACACATGAAACACCAACACCATGAAGTCCACCCGATACTTTATAGGTATCTTTATCGAACTTACCACCAGCATGCAGAACCGTCATTACTACCTCTAATGCTGAGCGCTGTTCCTTCTCATGAAAATCAACAGGAATACCTCTACCATTATCTTCTACAGTAATCGAATTATCTTCGTTAATAAACACATCGATGGTATCACAGTGGCCCGCTAAGGCTTCATCAATTGAGTTATCAATAACTTCATAAACTAGGTGGTGAAGACCTTTAATGCCAATATCACCAATATACATGGCTGGTCTTTTCCTAACAGCCTCTAAACCTTCTAATACCTGAATATTCGATGCAGAATATTCCTGTGGCTGTTTTTTCTCTTCTTCTTTTTCGCTCATTTTATCAGCTTGGATTTATAAAAAATTCAATCGATAACAAATATAAACATTGCAGAGGTAGTCAACCAGTAAAAACCCGATTAAAACCATGCATTTATTAACATTTAATCCATTGAAATATAATTAACTGGAAAGTTTGTTAATTATTTAAAAACTATATGTCAACCCTCCTAAAATATTGAAGCGCTGCGTAGGGTAATCTTGCCATCTTTCATAGCTTGCAGAACCAATATTATTAAAATTAATAAAGGCTGACAAACGCTTCGTATAGCGATACTCTACACCTAAATTAGCGTCAAAAACTCCGCTTAAGGTTTCTTTAGTAATGGCATCGGCAATTATTGTTCCTCCGGATATATTCTCATACGTTTTCGCAAACTGCTCTCCAATTTGATGCAAATCCATTCTAACAATTATTTTATCATTTAGGTCATACACTCCTGATAGTGTGATCTTATAATTTGGCATATGCCAAACCTCTTCTTCAGCACCTGCATTGTATCCGAAATAATCTCCTCTCAGGAACACTCTCCACTTTTCGCCCATTTGGTATTGCATCTCACCAGTAAACTGTAATTGTTCAATATCATCATACACCAACACAAACTTATTATTTAGGCCTGAAGGTTCTTTTACGAACATAGCAAAGTCATCTATCTTAAATTTCCTAATAGAGGTATTGAATGATAATTTAGAGCTAACAACTCCTCGAATACCGGCGTAAGCTTCATACTTATAATTGGTATTTAATAGCTGAATATCGCTCGATAAAAACTGATTTGTGCGGGTTAATGAACGCATATTGTTTCGTTCCATTCTTCCAGTAAACCCTGCGTAAGGCACAATAATATCACGCAATGCATTATACTTAAAGTCTACTATTGGGTAAAAATGAAACTTTGCTGTATTTATAGCATCCATATAAATCCCCATCCCGATGTTCAATCTAAACTTTTCTCCAATACTATTGACTTGTGGACGCAAGCCGAATAAAATATTATTGATTGTATCTAGTGTATTCGCGCCATTATTAAAGTCAAAGGTAGCATCTACATGATAGTATTCATTGTTATAAAACTTACCAACGCTCCCATTTGCAACAATATTGTTTTCGGCAATCAACCCATCTAAGTCAGCGATTCGATAATAATCCAAACCAAACTCATGGCGCAAATTAAATGAATCTTGTTTCGTACTTTTCATTTGAAGCTGAGCAAAAAGATTATGATACACTTGCTTGGTATCCGTCGTATCTGCGATAGATCTATTAATGTCATCAACTTCAAACCCGTAGTAATTAAACCCTTCACGCTCGTACCCAACAGTTCCTGATAAGGTATTAGCGCGCCAAAACTTTTTACCGAATACGACCGCTCGCAAATTACTCATTGACGAATTATCATAATCTTTAATGTCATTATTTTGCTGATACCTCAAGTGTGTTCCCAATGAGAATGATTTTGATCTCGAATTATGATAGTACAACTCAGCAAGCGGAATAGTATTATTACCAACTCCAAGTCGTGCATAGCCATTATATAATTTAGTGAGTGGTTCTCCCTTTATCTTAGCAGCGCCTATAGGCTCCACATCAAACGTAACAGGAACTTGGTTACTAATAAATCGATAATCTAAACTTTGAATTACTTTTTGAGAATCTATAATTGTAGGATTAAATCCCAATCTATTCCCCTCAGAAATAGTTGGCTTATATGATTTAATTACCACAAACGAATCTTTCGGTAGCGGGTTTTGAGCATTGACAGCAAGAATACTTGCTAAAAAAGCAACAGCTAGTATTTTATTTTTCATCACTACCTCCTTCATTTTCAATTTGGTATTGGTCATTAAATAACTTATCGTCTTTTTCATCGCCATCATTCAATTCTATAATAGGCTCATCGATTTTGGTAGCCTGCGACTCTTTTTCCGTCTTTATAATTACATTCAACTTTTCTTTAGCAATTTGCACCAATTCTGCATCATCCGCATTATCTATTACACTTTGCAAAGTCACTTTCGCATTAAAGAGATCTTCCGTTGCTAAAAAATTATCGGCCAACAAAATAAAGCCCTTACCAATCCACTTTGGATAAGATGGAACTTGATTCACTAACTCATAAATCATTTTTTCACACCCTTCATAATCACCCTTGAGGTATCGAATCTTTGCAACCATATACTTCGCCTCAGCACCTCGCTTATTAGCATACTTCGCAACATCAGTATAAGTAGTGATAGCTGAATCATAGTTTTCTCGAGAGAAGTCAATTTGGGCTTGTATTAATTTTACCTCTTCTTCTATTTTAGCATCCAATTTTTCTTGACTTAGCACTGAGGAAGCGTAAGCATAGGACTCATCATACTGACTGCTCATAAACAACAACTCCATCAGGTTATATTGTGCTTCAAACCTATTTTGAGCTTTCTCAGCAATTTTCTCTAACTCTTTGAATGATTGAATGGCCGCAGCAGTATCATTTAGCCTTCGCTGAATGAATGCAGTGGTATAGAGTGAGTTTTCTGTAAATTTATTTTTTGGCCCTGACAAAACTTGTCCAAAATCTAAAAGGGCCTCATTATAAAATTCATTTTTATATTCACAATCCGCTCGATAATAATATGCATCTAGCGCAAAGATTCCTTTTGGATATTTGGCTAAATAATTAGTCAAGTTTTTTGTAGCACTCTTGCAATCACCCGACAAATAAGTGTTTTGCGCAATCTCATAAGTAGTAGAATCTAACCTAGATTGAGAAATATCAGCGAAGGAAACACCACTGATGTACTCTTCAAATGCTGTAACATCTCCTTTATCAACATATATTTTACGAATTCTTTCTAAAGCTTCTTTCGCATTCCTGCTTGATCCATAATCTGTAATAACTTTATCAAAAGAAGCTAGTGCTAAATCATCCTGCTTTTTATTGTAATAAATTAATCCCCTTTTGAGTAGCGCTTCACTCATGTAGCTACTAGATGGATAGTCTGAAATTAAACGCTGGTAGTTTGATAAGGCATCATCAGGATTATTAAAAATTAACTGCGTTTTAGCGAGCTCAGCAAGCGCATCGTCCGTATAATCAGAATTATCATAAGTATCAACTAATAATTTTAATAATTCTGCCTTATCTTCATTAGCTCCTTGCAATCCACTTGCGATTGCAGCTTGATAGGTCGCATAAGGCATTTCAATCAATCCCATTTTCATAGCCTCCTCATAAGACTCTAATGCCTTTCCGTAATCGGATTTAATAAAGTAAGCATCGGCTAACCTTAAAAACCCATCGTTTCTCATTTTTGATTTTTTATCCTCTTCTTTTGATAAAAAATTCCTAAACCAATAAATGGAAGACAAAAAGTCTTTTTTATTGAAGAAGGAATAAGCAATATTGTAAAATGCATTGTTATAATAAGTGAGATCAATAGATTTTGGTAGATATAGAAACTCTGTGAAATAACCGATTGCATTATCAAAATCCTTTAGCCTAAAAGATGCATCAGCTTTCCAATAAACCGATTGAGCAATCAAAGTTGGATCAATAGGCATTTTCTCCGATTGCTCCAATAAAGCTACAGCCTGTTTATAATCCCCATCATTAAAAAGCTCAACACCCCTGTAGTAAGCAATTCGCTGCTCAGCTTCTTGTAACTTATAATTTTTATCTTTTATTCTGGAAATAGATCTTAGCGCCTCTTTATAATTCTTAGTGGTATAATATACAGCAACTAAATACTCATACGCATCATCAATTTTGGTAGACTTTGGATAAGAATTAATATATTCCTCAAATGCTAAGATGGCATCATCATAAGGATGATAGGATAACTCGTAGGCTAATTTAGCATAATTAAAAAGTGCATCTTCTCTAATATCAGGATTAATAGATGATTCAGAAGCGGTTCGAAAAACGGTTTTGGCCTGTCGCTTATTCCCTGTTTTCATGTAACACTCTCCTAATGTGTAATAAGCAGATTGATTAATGGCATCATTATCTCCAATTGCCTCTTGCAGCCATTCGATCGACTTATTACAATCACCTGCTTTAAAATAAGCGTATCCCAATTGGTACTTGTCTTCATAACGGGATCTAGGATTTCCGACCATGTGCTTTTCGAGGTATGGAAGCGCCTCTGAAAAACGATTGGTTTTATAATGAGCATCCCCTACTAATCGACTAATTTCGGAAGAACGATCGGTTTTGATAGAATCTAACAATTCGGGAGCATAAGCCAACAACTGATCATATTTGCCTTGCAAGTAAAAAATCTGTGTAAAATAATACGGTACTATCGGAGAAAATAATGGATCATTCTCAATTTTCTTAAAATTTTGAGCAGCCGTTTCATACTTCCCACCTTCATAAGAAATATGCGCATAATAGTATCGTGCAGTATTGGTATACGGATTGTCCGTGTCAATAATTTCATAGAAGTTGTTAGCAGACTCATCAAATTGCGCCTCCATAAACAAGCTATACCCATTCTTAAAGTAAAATTCTGCCTTTTGATCTTCATTTAAATCAGAGACAGAAATTTTACTTAAATATTCCGTCACATCTTTATAGCGTTTCTTCCTAAATTGAAATTTCGCCAAATTGAAGTAAGCCTGCTTTATATGCTTACTCTCTGGGTATTGATGAATGAAATTTAGTATTAAAGCCTCCGCATCTGCATGAAAAAGCTCAATAGCACAAATGGCGTGCAAATACATTGCATCTTTATGTAATTCGCTAGCTGGATCATTAATACGCAGCATTGCTCGTTGGAATTGTTCTTGTGCAGGACCAAACTTTTCTTTATCAAAAAGCGCTAAGCCTTCTCTGTAGGAATCATATTCCACCAGATGATCAACTGATTGTTGAGCATTTAGCTTTATAGCAGAAAAGAATCCGCTAAATAAAAACACTAAAAAAATAACTTTGAGTCGCTTAGTTCTGCTAAACCATTGCTTTTTATCCACGTTTACTCTGTTTAATTTGATAAACTATAAACGCTAAAATTAAACTATATTATGGCTTCGGAAATTTAAAAACCATCAAGTTTTCAACGCAAAAATGTTTACATAAAAACTTAGTTAGATCGCATACAGCTGTATTAATCTTGAAATTGGCCAATTATTCTAGAATCTTCATTTGGTAAATAGAATTTATATCTTTGTAGATAACAAATTGCTTTAAAATGGCTCAAGAAACAATCATCAACCTTAGTAACGTTCAAGTATTTATTAAAAAACATTTGGTTTTATCGAACCTAAGTTTACAAATTGGTAAAGGTGAATTTGTATTTCTTGTGGGAAAAAATGGAAGTGGTAAAAGTAGTTTCTTAAAAACCCTTTATGGCGATTTAGCCTTAGAGCATGGCGAAGGAAATGTGGCAGGATTCGATTTACGTGAGTTAAAACGAAAAAAAGTACCTTTCCTGAGAAGGGAAATTGGTATTGTATTCCAAGACTTTCAGCTATTAACTGACCGAAGTGTTAAAGATAACCTCAAGTTTGTGATGAAAGCAACCGGCTGGAAGGACAAACGAAAAATGGAGGAAAGCATTCAAGAACTTTTAGATAAAGTAGGCTTAGGTACAAAAGGATTTAAATTTCCTCATGAATTATCAGGAGGCGAACAGCAGCGAGTTTCTATTGCTAGAGCCTTGGTAAATGATCCTGATATTATTTTGGCAGATGAGCCTACAGGTAATTTAGATCCTGAAACTTCTCATGAAATCATGAAGTTACTTTTTAGTATTGCTCAAAATGGGAAAGCAGTATTAATGGCTACACATGATTATGAGTTGATGTCAAAATTTCCAGGTAGAACACTAAAATTTGAAAAAGGAACAATAGATGCTGCGGCTATAGGCAATGACGATTCAAAAGAATTAGAAAAAAATACGCCTGCTCCTCAAGGTTAATCTTGGATCCTTTGCAGCAGGTCTTTAAGCTTAACAGACTCCTTTTCCCAATTTAACTCCTGAGCTGCTGCTAGACAATTTTTCTTCCAACTTTCGTAATTATCAGAAAGCAACATCGCATTCAATTGATTAGCAATACTTATAGGATGACGGCTTTTCATAACTTCTCCTACACTATACTGATGAACTACTTTTTTCATTTCAGAAAGAGGGGAAACTAGCACAGGAACTCCTGCTTGAATATAATCAAACAACTTATTCGGCAACGCATAGGTGTAATTTAATCCCAATTCCATCTCTAATGATACACCTAATTTTGCTTGCTGTGTTTTCTCTTTTAATTCACCGGTATTTAATCTGCCAAGAAAAACGACCTTATTAGTAAGTTGAAGATCTAATACCATCCTTTTTAAAACATTCGCTACATCACCATCTCCGGCTATCCAAAGTTGAGCGTTAACATTTGGCATTGCACGAATTAAATCTTCCAATCCTCTACCAACATTTAGCGCACCTTGATAAATAACAACGTCTTTTCTAGTTGATTTTATATCAGAAAAATAAGCATAAGGTAAATTCCGAATTAATTTAAACTGCACTCCATATGCTCTAAGATATGCATCCGCGATTGGCTGACTTACTGTATAAGCATGTTTTATATTTGGTAAAATATACTGTTCTATTGTCTTCCAGGCACGCTGTACATTTGGCCGATCGACTAATTCAGGAACCTCTGTAAAATATTCGTGGCTATCGTAAATTAATGGGCTCTTTTTTAGCTTACTAATAATATAGTTGGGTAATAACGTGTCTAAATCATTTGCGAGAAGCACCCCTTTTTTTGAAAACAAGAGAAAAAAGAATAGACGTATTGAATAGTTTAGATAAAAAAGTGGTCCTTTATTAAAACTCAACTTAACCCGCTTTATGCGATAAGGCCGACTAATCTGCCAACTACCAGGCAGAAGTCTACCAATCAAAACTACTTCATAACCAAAATCTACAAGCGTGTTACACACTTTGGAAACCCGCTGATCTGTGCACAAATCATTGGTTACAGATACATAAATACGTTTGTTTTTTAAGTCCATTTTCGAATAACGAAAATATAAAAATGAAATAGTTTATCTGCTACATTTGGATTTAATAATGAAAATCTATTTTTGTAATCAAATAAATGCTCATGATTAGTCATAAAAATGCTCCGTTAAAACGACATAATACCTTCGGAATTGCTTGCAAAGCTGCGGAAATAATAGAATTAAACGATTTTAATGAAGTAAAAGAACTACTAAGCTATATAAATGAGCAGCCCAAAGAGCTACTAATCTTAGGAGGTGGAAGCAATGTGCTATTCACTAAAGACTTCGATGGTATCATTTTATTGAACAATTTGAAAGGTATTTCTATCCTATCAGAAAATGCGAGTGAAGTAATTTTAAGAGTCGCAGCAGGAGAAATATGGCATGAACTAGTTATGTATTGCGTAGAAAATGGATATGCAGGAATGGAAAACCTGTCGCTTATTCCTGGAAAGGTTGGTGCAAGTCCTATGCAAAACATTGGTGCTTATGGTGTAGAAGTAAAAGACCTAATCACACAAGTAAACACCATAAAATTATCAGATTCTTCATCTCATTCATTTTCAAATGCAGAATGTAAATTTGATTACAGAAGTAGCATCTTTAAAACGAGTCATAAAAACCAATACTTAATTACCTCAGTAGATTTTAGACTGAGTAAATTACCTTCCATAAATACTAGTTACGGAGCTATTAATAGTGAATTAGAAGCTAGAAATATTTCTAACCCGACCATAAAAGATGTAAGCGATGCTGTAATTGCAATTCGCTCATCAAAACTTCCTGACCCTGCAAAAATTGGAAACGCAGGAAGCTTCTTCAAAAATCCGGTAATCGATATGCAGTTAGCTGAAAAATTAAAAATTACTTTTCCACCTATGCCACAATACGAAGTAGCCGAAAATTTTCGAAAATTAGCTGCAGGATGGCTAATAGAGCAGTGCGGATGGAAAGGTAAAACAATTAATAACTACGGCGTGCACAAACTACAAGCACTCGTTTTGGTAAACTATAGCGACGCTACAGGTCAGCAAATTTTTGATTTATCATCAGGAATAATTGAATCTGTAAAAGAAAAGTTTGGTGTGCTTCTGGAAAGAGAAGTAAATATAATTTAAAGCGAAGCGTTTTTTAATTTACCAGAAGATAACAACTGATGCAAATAAGGCATTTTAGAAGCATGGGTTAATAATGGTAATTGACGATCGTTATGCAAATCACTTCCGATAAAGGAAATTAAGCCTCTATCAATCATCTTTTCTGCAATTTTTTGCGTCTCAGGAGAGTAATGCCCCATCAAACTCATCATATTCACCTGAAGATAAATACCTCTATCAACAAAATCTTGATAGGTTTCAAAGTTGTTGTAATAAAATCCATAACGCTCAGGATGTGCCAATATAGGACGATATCCCATAGATTGCAGCTTAAAAACAACTTCATTAAAATTTTGTGGCTCTGCTAAAAAAGGCAATTCAAACAGGATGTAATTATCGCCAAAAGGTATTATTTCACCTTCATCTATTTTGCGTTCAAAATCGTCATCGAGATAGTATTCTGCTGATGCCTCCAACTCAACATCGATACCTCTATTTTTCAATTCTTCTTTTACATTTGCTAGACCTTCCTGTATGATAGAAGGTGTATTTTTGTAAAAATCCGACATGCAATGAGGAGTGGTGATAATTTTCTCAAAACCCAAGCTTTGTAGGCCTTGAATTAACAAAATAGAATCTTCCATAGTTTGTGCACCATCATCTATACCCGGTATTAGATGAGAGTGAAAATCTGTCTTTAAAACAGATAAATCAGCAGGTTCTAATAACTGTTCTTTTCGCTTAAATATTCTTGAAAAAAAGCTCATAACGATTCAATTTGGAAAATTATATTCCTAAAACTTCTTGGTGGGTTTTAAACCAATCTAGGGTAATCTTCAAACCATCCATCATATTAAATTCTGGTTGGTAATCTAATAATTTCTTAGCTTTTGATATATTGGCCAGTGAATCTTGAATATCACCTGCTCGTGGTTCTCTAAATTTAATTACTGCATCTGCACCGGTTAATTCCTGCAAAGAAGCAACTAATCCCTTAAGAGAAACTCGCTCACCGCAAGCTATATTGTAAACTTGATTAATGGCTGATTTATTATCAGTAAAAAGACCCTTTATATTGGCTTGCACAGCATTTTCTACGAACGTAAAGTCACGTGTTTGTTCTCCATCACCATTTAAATATGGATGATCATTTGAAAGCATTGCTTTCAAAAACAATGGAATAACAGCAGCATACTCTCCTTTTGGATCTTGGCGTGGTCCGAAAATATTAAAATATCGAAATCCGATTAATTCCATCCCAAATGAAGATGCATAAACGTTTGCATAAAGTTCATCGCTATACTTTGAAACGGCGTAAGGCGATAAAGGATTTCCTATTTTATCTTCTATCTTCGGCAATCCTAAACTGTCACCATAAACAGATGAAGAACTTGCATAAACAACTCGCTTTATATTATTTACCTTAGCAGCTTCCAAGATATTTAAGAACCCTGTAACATTTGATTCATGTGTCGCTAATGGATATTTTACTGACCTAGGCACTGAACCTAATGCAGCCTGATGCGTGATAGCATCAACACCTTTAGCCGCTAAAATACAAGATTCTAAATCGGTTAAATCTCCTTGTATAAAAGTGTAGTTAGGATGATTTATAAATAAATCAACATTGGACTGCAGGCCTGTTTCCAAATTATCAAAGGCAATTACTCTAGCACCGTACTTTAAAAGATATTCACAGATATGAGAACCTATAAAACCCGCAGCACCTGTCACTAAAATAGTCTTGCTTGATAAATCAGTTGTATGAAATGGAGTAGTATACACTATCTTTCTTGGTATTGGTTTTCGTAATAATTTTGGTAGTCACCTGAAGTTACTCGATTTAGCCATGACTCATTTTGAAGGTACCAATCCACTGTGTTTCTTAACCCTTCTTCGAATGTTATAGATGGTATCCAACCTAATTCATCTTTAATCTTAGTCGCATCTATTGCGTATCGGGCGTCGTGTCCGGCTCTATCCTTTACATAAGTAATCAGCTTTTCAGAAGTACCTGCATCTCTTCCTAATCGCTCGTCCATAATTTTGCAAAGCTCTTTGATTAGATCAATATTAGTCCACTCATTATGGCCGCCAATATTGTAGGTTTCACCGTTTTTTCCTTGATGAAAAATTAAATCAATCGCAACAGCATGGTCGTTTACCCAAAGCCAATCCCTTATATTCTCGCCTTTCCCGTATACAGGTAGCGGTTTATTATTCTTTATATTATTGATAAATAATGGAATTAGCTTTTCAGGAAACTGATGTGAACCGTAATTATTAGAACAATTAGAGATCACTACAGGCATATTGTATGTATGAAAATATGCTCTAACCAAATGATCGCTAGACGCTTTTGAAGAGGAATAAGGACTTCTTGGATCGTAAGGTGTTCTCTCTTCAAAAAGACCAGTTTCTCCTAATGAACCATATACCTCATCGGTAGATATGTGATAAAATCGCTTATCCGACAGCTTATCACCCCAATGCGTGCGTGCAACATTTAAAAGCTCCACTGTTCCTACAATATTAGTTTTAATAAACTCTAGCGGATTAGTAATTGACCGATCAACATGAGATTCTGCAGCGAGATGAACAACTGCATCGAATTGATACTTTGTAAATATATCATTCAAGAATATCCCATCAACTATATCTCCTTTCAAGAAGGTATAATTAGGACTATTATCTATATCTGAAAGGTTCTCTAAATTACCTGCATAAGTTAATTTATCCAAATTAAAAATATGGTAATCAGGATATTTAGTTACAAATAGTCGAACAACATGCGAGCCAATAAATCCTGCACCACCAGTAATTAGAATATTTTTCATTTTATAGACTTAAATAATTCAATTCTTTGATCTTCCCTTTATAGATTCCTTTCAAATCATAAACTAAAGCGCCTTTTGCTGCTATCGACTTAAAGTAGGATTCATCAAACTTAGTGTATTCATCGTGATTCACAGCAACAATTATAGCATTATAGTCATCTGAAATTTGATTCGTAATTCCAAAACCATATTCCGTCTTGAAATGTTCTGAACTAGCATGAGGATCTATCACATCCACTTCAGTCCCAAAGGATTTTAATTCTTCAATTACATCAGCAACTTTGGAATTTCTAATATCACTTACATTCTCTTTAAAAGTAGCACCCATCACTAAAACTTTAGACTCTGTTACATGAACACCACTTGCTATTATTTTTTTAATTGTATTCTTGGCTATGTAAGCACCCATTCCATCATTAACTGATCTGCCTGAATTGATTATTTGGGCGTGAAAGCCATATTCCTTCGCCTTGTATGTTAAGTAATATGGATCAACTCCAATGCAATGTCCGCCAACTAACCCAGGCCTAAAATTCAAGAAATTCCATTTAGTCCCTGCAGCCTCTAACACCTCATATGTGTTAATATTCATTTTATTAAATATCATCGACAGCTCATTAACCAAAGCAATATTTACATCTCTTTGTGTATTCTCAATTATTTTAGCTGCTTCTGCTACTTTTATAGATGATGCACGATGAACACCTGCTTGCACAACCAATTCATAAACTTGAGCTATCTCCTCTAAAGACTCATTTGAACAACCTGAAACAACTTTGATAACGTTATGTAGTGTGTGCTCTTTATCACCTGGATTAATTCTTTCTGGAGAATAGCCAACTTTGAAATCTTGACCAAACTTCAAACCTGAAATCTGTTCTAAAACAGGAATACAATCTTCTTCAGTACAGCCCGGATAAACAGTAGATTCAAAAACAACATAATCTCCCTTTTTCAATACCTCTCCAACTGTTTTTGATGCTGATATTAATGGTTTTAAATCAGGTAAATTATGATGATCAATTGGAGTAGGAACTGCAATCACAAAAAACGTAACTCCCTTTAAGTCTTCTTTATTAGCAGTAAAATGAATATCGCAATTATCAAAATCTGACGAGTCAAGCTCTTCGCTTGGATCTTCGTGACTCCTCATCATATCCACTCGTTCTTGATTAATATCAAATCCGATAACTTTTATCTTTTTGGCAAATTCTAAGGCTATCGGTAAGCCTACATACCCCAATCCAATAACAGCTACGGCAGTCTCTTTATCTACTATATTTTTATAAATACTCATACAATTAACTTATTAACAGTATTCTTTTCAATCTTATAGCTATCACCACTCTCGGGGCAAATAGCCATATTTTCTGAATTAAATTCTAATCGGTGACCATATTCACTTATCCAACCTATTTGTTTTGCGGGATTCCCAACAACCAATGCAAAGGGTAGTACCGTTTTTGTAACAACAGCTCCGGCTCCAACAAAGGCATATTCACCGATATCATGACCGCACACAATAGTTGCATTTGCTCCTATACTTGCCCCCTTTTTTACAACTGTTTTTAAATACTGATCCCTTCGCACAATAGCACTCCGAGGATTAATGACATTGGTAAACACCATTGATGGTCCTAAAAATACATCATCTTCACAAATAACCCCAGAATAGATCGAAACATTGTTTTGAACTTTTACATTGTTCCCTAAAACGACCTCAGGGGATATAACGCAATTCTGACCAATGTTACACTTTTCACCTATCACACAATTGGGCATAATGTGTGTAAAATGCCAAACCTTAGTATGATTACCAATTTTGCAGCCGTCATCAATTACTGCAGTTTCATGTGCAAAGTAATTCATTAGCGTTTAATATAATCCTCAAAAGTATTATGGTCTTTCTTATATAACTCTTCGTCAGGCAATGACTTAAAGAACTCATACGTAATTCGAACACCTTTTTCCCTATCTACTTTTGGCTCCCAACCTAATAAAGTTCTTGCTTTTGTAATATCAGGTTGGCGCTGCATTGGATCATCTACAGGAAGTGGTTTATAAATTACTTTTTGAGTGGTATTGGTTAACTTGATAATTTCTTCAGCAAACTGCCCAATAGTTATCTCATTTGGGTTTCCAATATTTACCGGCTCAGATATATCGCTTAATAAAAGTCTGTAAATCCCTTCAATCAAATCATCTACATAACAAAATGATCGAGTTTGAGAACCATCTCCAAAAACGGTTAAATCTTCTCCTCTTAATGCTTGACCAATAAATGCAGGTAAAACACGACCATCATTGAGTCTCATTCTAGGACCATAAGTATTAAAGATACGAACGATAGAAGTTTTCACACCGTGATAGGTATGATAAGCCATTGTAATCGCTTCTTGAAAACGCTTCGCTTCATCATAAACACCTCGTGGACCAATTGGATTTACATTCCCCCAATAATCCTCCGTTTGTGGATGCACTAAAGGATCACCATAAACTTCAGAAGTAGATGCCACTAATATTTTTGCTCCCTTTGCCTTCGCTAGACCTAATAATCTATGAGTTCCGAGCGAACTAACCTTCAACGTTTGAATTGGAATTTTTAGATAATCAATCGGACTGGCAGGAGAAGCGAAATGTAAGATATAATCTAATTCCCCAGCTACATGCACATAATTAGAGACATCGTGATGAAAAAACTCAAAATTCGGAAGAGGCATTAAATGCTCTAAATTTTTGATACTCCCTGTAATCAAGTTATCCATAGCGATTACATAGTAACCTTCTTTTATAAATCGATCACATAAATGGGAACCCAAAAAGCCTGCTGCTCCGGTAATTAATATTCTTTTCATTTTAATCTATTAAGCTACGTCCTATACTGCTGTAGTAAAATCCTTTTTCCTTCATTTGGTCTAAATCATATAAATTACGACCATCGAAGATTACTTTATTCTTTAATTTCTTCGTTAACTTTTCAAAGTCCGGAGTTCTAAAAACTGACCATTCGGTAGCAATAACCAATGCATCGGCATTTTCAGTTGCTCCATACATATCCAAAGCGTAATTAATTTTATCTCCAACTACACCCTGCACATTACCCATAGCTTCAGGATCATAAGCAGAAACAGCAGCACCTCTTTTAAGTAATTCATCGATAATATATAAAGCAGGTGCTTCACGAATATCATCTGTATCGGGCTTAAATGCTAAACCCCAAAGCGCTATTTTCTTACCTTTCAAATCTCCATTGAAATAAGCATCAATCTTCGGCATAATAGCCGTTTTTTGCTCTTGATTAACTTTCATTACAGCATCTAATATCTGAAATGGGTAACCTGCTTCAGCTCCTGACTTACTAAGTGCTTGCACATCTTTAGGGAAACAACTACCTCCATAACCAATCCCAGGAAATAGGAATCGTTTACCGATACGAGTATCTGAACCAATTCCAGCTCTCACCATATCCACATCTGCTCCGACTTTCTCGCAGAAGTTAGCGATCTCGTTCATAAAGGTAATCTTAGTTGCCAAGAATGCATTTGCAGCGTACTTGGTTAGCTCAGCCGATTTTTCATCCATGAATATAATTGGATTCCCTTGTCTAACATAAGGCTTATATAATTCTTCTAGAATCTTACGAGCACGAGGAGATTCAGTACCAATTACCACACGGTCTGGCTTTAAGAAATCATCTACAGCGAAACCTTCTCTTAAGAATTCAGGATTAGAAACGATATCGAAATCTACTGTTGCATTTGCAGCGACGGCAGCGTGAACCTTTTCTGCTGTTCCAACAGGGACAGTACTTTTATCGATGATTACTTTATAATCCGTAATCATCTTTCCTAATTGATCAGCAACTCCAAGAACATAAGATAAATCTGCAGAACCATCTTCTCCGGGAGGAGTTGGAAGAGCTAGAAATATAATGGATGCATTCTTTATTGCAAATCCTAAATCAGTTGTAAATTTTAATCTTTTTTGCTTGATGTTTCTTTCAAACAACACATCAAGATGTGGCTCGTATATTGGAACGATTCCACTTTTCATCTTATCAACTTTTGTAGCATCAATGTCAACACAAATAACATCGTTGCCAGTTTCAGCTAAACAAGTTCCCGTAACCAATCCTACGTAACCGGTTCCTACTACTGCTATTTTCATGGGATTTATTTTATTTATTTACAAATTCCAACACCTTGGAAGTAATGAAATGCAACTGCTCCTCTGTTAATTCCGTGTGCATTGGTAGTGAAATTACTTCTTTACTCAACAACTCTGAAGTAGGAAAATCACCATCATTATATCGATCATCCTTATAGGCCTTTTGTTGATGTAACGGAACCGGATAGTAGATCATTGCAGGCACCTTATGCTCTGATAAAAAAGCTTGTAGTGCATCTCGATCTACTCCTACAACTCTCATCGTATACTGATGAAAAACATGCGTAGAATATGGCGCTCTGGCAGGCGGTATAATTTTATCACAACTTGCAAAAGCAGTATCATAATAATCTGCAGCAAATCGTCTAGCCGCATTATACCCGTCTAACTCTTGAAGTTTAACTCCTAAAATAGCTGCCTGAATGCTATCTAAACGTGAATTAACTCCAATCTCATCATGATAATAGCGAACTTTCATTCCATGATTTACAATCATTCGAATCTTGTCTGCTAATTTATCATTGTCGGTATATATAGCGCCACCATCTCCATAGCAACCTAAATTCTTAGATGGAAAAAAAGAAGTACAACCAATTATACCCATGGTTCCAGCTTTTTTGACTGTTCCATTTTTGTAGGTAAAATCTGCTCCAATAGCTTGAGCCGTATCTTCAATTACAAACAAGCACTTTTCGTCCGCAATGGCTAGAATTTCTTCCATATTAGAACATTGTCCGTATAGATGTACAGGAACTATTGCACGAGTTTTTTCAGTTATTGCAGCCTTCATTGAATCAACGGAGATGTTATACGTATCCAGGTCAACATCTACCAAAACAGGCACTAAACCCAAAAGAGCAATTACTTCTGCAGTAGCAACGAAAGTGAACGTGGTAGTTATTACCTCATCTCCTGGCTTTAGGCCAAGCGCCATCATGGCTATTTGCAAAGCATCCGTTCCATTACCACATGGAATCACATGTTTTGATCCTAAATATTGCTCTAAATCTTCTTGAAAAGACTTTACGCGCGGTCCATTAATAAAAGCAGCAGAGTTGATTACCTCAGCAATTCCTTCATCAACTTTATCTTTAATTTTTTGGTA
>JAOKVV010000013.1 GCA_028336925.1 Vicingaceae bacterium
AAATAGGTTTGTTCGTTTTTATACGACTCGATATTTTGAATGGTTGGTAACATTATTTACTTCTCAAATAATTACTTTTGAACATTGAACAAAGGTGGGTGTTTTAATTGAAACAACAAGCTATGCAAGAGTCAGTTTTAATAAGTGGTGGAAGTGGATTAGTTGGGAATGTACTAACCGATTTATTGCTAGGGAAAGGGTATAAAGTTGGGCACATTAGCCGCAGTAAATCTTCAGACTCAAGAATAGAAACAATCGTGTGGGATTTGAGAAGCAAAACCATTGACATCGAGAAAGTAGTAAAATATGACTACCTGATTAATTTAGTAGGTGCCGGAATTGCCGATAAAAAATGGACAGCAGAGCGAAAAAGAGAAATCATTGATAGCCGAGTAGATGCTTTAAATTTCTTGTTTGAAATCACTAAAAACAATCAACACCAGTTCAAGTCAATAGTATCTGCTTCGGCAGTTGGTTATTATGGCTTTGAAACTTCTGACCATATTTTTACAGAAATAGACAAACCGGGAAACGACTTCCTTGCGGAAACATGCTTAAAATGGGAAAAGGCAGTGTTTCAATTCAATGAATTAAACATACCAACCTCAGCTGTTCGTATTGGAATCGTATTATCTACAGATGGAGGTGCACTTAAGGAGTTAGCTCGACCAATCAAGCTTTTTGCAGGCGCTCCTCTTGGCAGCGGTAAGCAATACATTCCCTGGATTCATATAAAAGACGTGAGCAGACAATTTATTTACCAAATGGAAAGTAAATTAAGCGGACCTTACAATGCTTCTGCCGATGAACATAGAACAAATGCAGAATTCACAAAAGATGTGGCCGCGGTTTTAAACAAGCCACTAATTTTACCAAATGTACCAACCTTTGTAATGAAAATTATTCTTGGAGAACGAGCAATGATAGTTTTAAAAGGAAATAAAACCTCGAATAAAAAGATCAAAGATGCTGGTTTTAAATACAAATTTTCTAGCCTTAAATTGGCGTTAGAAGATTTGTATAATTAGACCGCCCGATACATCAATTCTTCTGCAATATCAACAAGCGCCTGTTTCTTTTCTTGAGGCAAAGAAACTTTAGCTAATGATGCCATACCTTGATCAAAATAAGTTTTCATTTTTTGCTTACTCAATTCAGGAATAGTTAACTGATTGTAAATTGACTTTACTCTTTTTACCTTCTCCTCATCTTCAAACTTCCCATT
This sequence comes from Vicingaceae bacterium, assembly GCA_028336925.1. Taxonomy (GTDB): domain Bacteria; phylum Bacteroidota; class Bacteroidia; order Flavobacteriales_E; family Vicingaceae; genus Acidiluteibacter. The sequence goes on from JAOKVV010000013.1 coordinate 1,226, forward strand.
AATGCAATCATTTAGCTCAGCCAATTGACTTGTATTCGCTAAATTAAATGCCTCTAAAAGCAAGTATGTCTTTTTATTAGCTATGATATCTCCACCTACTATTTTCCCGAAGGTATCGGGGTTTGCATATGCATCTAAGTAGTCATCTTGTAATTGAAAAGCAATACCGATAAACCTTCCGAACTCATAAATATGATTTGCATCTTCATCCGAAGCACCACCAATCATAGCTCCTATTTTTAATGCTGCAGCTAGCAGAACTGCTGTTTTCAACTCAATCATTTGAATGTAATCTGCAATTGAAACTTCTTGTTGGGTTTCAAAATTCATGTCCATTTGCTGGCCGTCGCATACCTCAGCGGCTGTTTTATTAAACACTCTTAAAACATCTGCTAATTGCTGAGCTGGATGTAGTTTTAAAAAGAAATCAATTGCTTTTACAAACATTACGTCGCCCGAAAGGATGGCAATGTCTCTATTCCACTTTTTGTAAACAGTATCTTTGCCTCTCCTGAGCGGCGCTTCATCCATGATATCATCATGAACTAACGTAAAATTATGAAACACCTCAATTCCCAGGGCCGCATTAAGTGCAGCAGGCTTTTCGGCTTCAAAAATATCAGCAGCCATAAGTAGTAAAGCAGGTCTTAAGCGCTTACCACCTAGGTTCATACTATAAGTTATGGGATCATACAGCTCTGCGGGATTTCCACTAAAATCTGCTGCTGCAATAAATTCTTCTACTTCTTGATAAGCTTGTTTAAACGAAAGCATTTAGAGAATAAATGAAGGGTTATTAATTACGTTGGATAAACCTGTTTCTATATCAGTAAGCTCTCTACCTAGCAATTTTCTCATTTTTGAAATGTCAGGATTTCTTCTCCTCATGTCTCCTTCCTCCAATGGTGGTAAATGAACTATTTTGGAAGAAGAACCGGACAAGCGAATAATTGTTTGGGCCAGTTCTAATACAGTCATCTCATTATCGTTTCCAATATTGATGACATCATTCATTACCTCGTTATTTATAAATGAATTATAACAAGCTTGAATATTATCCTCCACGTAGCAAAAAGTTCTAGTTTGAGAACCATCCCCAAAAATGGTAATATCTTCTCCTTTCAGCGCTTTCGCAACAAATTTACTGATCACAAAATCTTTGCTTTGCTTAGGGCCATAGGTATTAAAAAACCTAAAAATGGTATAATCTAAATCATACTCTTTCTTATATGACTTCAAAAATGCTTCACCTACATTTTTTACAATAGCATAAGGCAATCGAGAATTGAGCGGAGTGGTGTGCTCATTTTGTGGCATTTCCACAGGCTCTCCATATACTTCTGAAGAAGAAGAAGAAAAGAACACCCTTTGAACCCCTGTATTCTTACTTAAACTCAATATATTTTTAATCCCTGTAATATCATCCAAAACCATTACTGGGTTGTCAATAGTGCGCTTAACACCCACCACGGCAGCATAGTGAAATACATATTTAAACGAGAACGCATAGAAAACGCCAGAAATATCTTCCAATCGATTAACATCAGCTTTGATAAAACGCACGTTTTCTTTTTGAGGGATTCGACTTATATCACCTGTTAGAAGATTATCTACAATGACAATAAAATTATTTTCATCCTCTGCTAACTTTTCCGCCATGGCGCTAGCAACAAAACCTGCACCTCCTGTAATTAATATATGCTGTCTATTCATCTTAGTCTTTTGTCAAATTCATCAGGTACTTCCCATATCCACTTTTAACTAATGGCTCGGCTAATTTACGTAACTGATCTAATGTAATATAGCCCATTCTATAGGCAATTTCCTCTAAACAACCCACTTTTAATCCCTGGCGCTGTTCAATAACTTCAACAAACTGTGCTGCTTGCATCAATGAATCAAATGTACCTGTATCTAACCAAGCTGTCCCTCTATCTAAAATAGCTACTTTTAACTCTTTACGCTCTAAATAAACTTTATTTACATCAGTTATCTCATACTCCCCTCTTGCACTTGGCTTTAAATTCTTAGCAATGTCAATCACTGAATTGTCATAAAAATATAAACCTGGAACGGCATAATTAGATTTAGGAATCTCAGGCTTTTCTTCTATTGAAAGAGCATTTTTCTGTTTGTCGAACTCGACTACACCATATCTCTCTGGATCAGAAACGTGATAAGCGAATACCACTCCTCCGGCAGGCTCTAAATGTTGCTGTAAGTTTTCTTCTAAGCCTGTCCCATAAAAAATATTATCTCCAAGCACCAATGCGACACTATCATTACCAATAAACGATTCTCCTATTACAAACGCCTGAGCTAATCCATTCGGAATCTCTTGAATAGCAAACTCAAATTTACATCCAAACTGAGATCCATCTCCTAATAACTTTTTGAAGCTATCGCTATCATGAGGTGTAGTAATAATTAATATTTCATAAATACCTGCACTCATCAATGTTGATAATGGGTAGTAAATCATTGGTTTATCATAAACCGGCATTAACTGCTTACTAACTGCTAATGTTAGCGGATGTAATCGTGTACCTGAGCCTCCTGCTAAAATTATTCCTTTCATAACTATTCTTCTAAATTTGAACGATTGGCATTTATTTCCAATTCATCTAAATTAATATCTTCTTCCTCGTCTATCAACTCAATGAGAGATTCTTTTTCAAATGCCTTTGTGGTTATTCTTTTATCGAGACTCAAGATTAATGAAGGTAGCAGTATAAGATTTGAGCACATTGCTACTAAAAGTGTAAGGGAAACCAACATTCCAAGGGCAACTGTCCCACCAAACTCAGATGCTGCAAAGACTCCAAATCCAAAGAACAAAACAATAGACGTATAAATCATACTCACTCCTGTTTCTTTTAATGCTAGTAGCGTAGCTTCCTTAATATTCCATGAATGTGATTTTAATTCCTGACGGTACTTTGCCAAAAAGTGAATGGTATCATCTACAGAAATACCAAACGCAATACTGAATATCAAAATAGTAGATGGCTTAATAGAAATCCCAAAATAGCCCATAATTGCCGCTGTTGTTAAAAGAGGCAATAAATTAGGAATCAGACTCATAAATACCATCCTTGCAGATGAAAATAAGATGGACATAATTAATGCTATCAACAGTATAGCAATACCTAAACTTATAAAGAGATTTTTGACTAAGTATTCTGTTCCTTTTAACCACACGATACTAGTACCTGTAAGAGAAACAACGTATTTCTCTGGATTAAAAATAGAATCAACCCTTGGTTTTAGATCGGTCATAATCGCTTCCATTCGATTGGTTCCTACGTCAGCAACCTGAGCAGTAATTCGTGTAATCTGATTATTAGAATCAACGTATGACTTTAATAATTCTCTACTTGTCTCATCAGCACCTCTAAAATAAGGACCGATAAAAGCTTGTTCTTGACTATTAAACAAACTATACTTTGATGGATCTCCGCCATAAAATGCCTGCTTAGCAAATTTTAATCCTTCTACTATAGAAAGTGGTTTTGAAAATTCAGGGTATTCTCCTAGTAAATTCTGGAGCTTGTCAATTTTCTTAAGATTAGATAACTTGAAAACGCCATTTTGCTTTTTAGTATCAATGGTAACCTCAAGAGGCAAAACTCCATTTACTTCACTCTCAAAAAACTTAAGATCTAGATATACAGGATCATAACGCGGCAAATCATCTGCAATGTTTCCGGTAACCGTAATCTTAGTTATCCCAAAAGCAGCAACCACTAAAATTGTTAGTGTAACAGCATATACAGCTTTACGATGGTTCAAAACAATTACTTCTAACTGCTTAACAACAGAATAAACCCACTTTCGCTCCAAATGCTTAATGTGTCGCTCACCTGGAGCTTGCATAAAACTCTGCATGATAGGCATTAATGTAATCGACAGTAAAAAGACCGAGAAGATACCTAACGATGCAATGATTCCAAACTCAACCAAAATAGCACTTTGCGTAAAAATAAATGTTGCAAACCCAAGACCCGTGGTGGTATTTGTTAGAAAAATTGCGTTTCCAATTTTATGAATAACCCGATTCAGTGCTTTAATTTGATTCCCATGAATACTGTATTCATGGTGATACTTGTTGAGAATAAATATACAGTTTGGTATTCCGATTACAATAATTAATGGAGGAATAAGTGCAGTAAGAATACTAATCTCAAAACCAAACATCCCTAAGAACCCAACTGCCCAAACAACACCAACCATTACAATAAGCATCGATAAAGCCATAGCCTTGAAAGAGCGGAAAAATAGCAACAAAATAATAGAGGTAACTAAAATAGCTAAAACGATAAACAACTTAATTTCTGCGCTAATTTTAGTGGTATTATTTGACCGAATGTAAGGCAACCCAGAAGAACGAACGGTTAGATTCGTTTCTTTTTCAAAACGATGAATTAGTGCATAGGTGCTATCCATTAAAACAGCCCTGTCTTTAGAGTCGAGATATTTTCGATCTAAAGTTAGCGCCATTAGAGTAAAGTCATCTGAATTATTATACAAGTAGCCGTTGTAAAAAGGCAAATTATAAACCACATTTAATAAACTATCAAGCTCTTCTTGTGAAGTTGGTTTTTTCTCAAAAACTCGTTTTGGAATGAACTTTTTCTCTGAGCTATTTTTCTCTAGGTTCACGATAGCAGGAATGGAAAGAATTTCATCAATACCAACTACTTTCTTTAAATCGGTGCTTATATCATACCACTTATTAAAATTATCCAGCTCAAAGAGTGCCTTTTCTTGCATCCCTATTACTAACACACTCCCCTCTTGGCCAAACTGTTGTTTGAATCGTTCAAAATCTTGATAAGTGCTGTCTGTACTAGGCAACATCTGGGCCATCTCATAGGACATTTTTACCTTAGTAGCAAAAAAACCCATCACAAAAGTAATTACAGCAAGAATTGCTAAAATATAATGGCGTTTACGGATAATATGTCCGGCAAATTTGGCCCACATAGAATATAACTTAAGCGGTTAATTACAGAGTAACCCCTGCATTTTATAAAGTTGAGCAAATATCGTTAATTATAATAAAACCAACAGATGTAAACGAAGATAATGATATAACAAAAAAAAGGGAGATGATTTTTGTATCACCTCCCTTTAATAATCATTTATAAGCGACTATCTATTTTCTAACTTTTTCATTTCTTCATTAAAAGTATCTTTAAACTTTTCATAGTCATAATCTACTTTTAGCATATCATCTTTTGCTAATCTTTCATTCATTTTACCTACCATTTCATCACCAGAAAGCTCAATAGCAATGTAAGTTTTGTAATTTCCTTGGGAAGTCTTGGTTACTTTCTCACAAATCGTTTTAGTCCCAATTAATTCTTGATTGATTACTTCTCTAGTTAGTCCTTCAAAACGCTCAGACAACTCCTCAACGTTATTAACTTCTCTTGAATTTACATAGTTATCAATTGTTCCTTTAATAGTAGTTTGGATAGCAGAAGCTAAATCAGCCTTTGCATTACTCATAGCCTTTTTCTTAGAGGCAGACTGATCCATACTTTCTCCAACAGCATTTGCTCTGAAAAATTTATTATTACTAAAGTAGTCATCACCTGAGCAATAAACATTTACTAAAACTTCATCCTCAGGACGCTCACGTTCTGCTGCTTTTTCTTTTCCTTTACAAGCACTAAAGCCTGCCATCAAGGCAAATGCCGTAATCCCCATTATACCTACTTTTCTTAATTCAACTTTCATATTAAATAGATTTAATCATTAATTTATATTCTCTTTTCAGAAACTGTGCCAAAGATGTAAGTAAATTTTTAAAAATCCAATATTGCAGACTTTATTTTTGTCATACCTACCCTTTTTAACTGACTCTCAGCTTTTTCATAAGCCTTTTCAGCTGCTCTCGATTCATCTAAACTTACTCCCTTTACAGGCCCTTCATCCATATAAAGTACCGTTTTCTTGCTTTCTTTTTCAGTAATGATTATCGAATATGATAAACCAACTGCCGTAAAGTTATCATCTTTGCTTTGTAGCTTTGTATCAGATTTTATATCTAATAATAAATCTGCTTTACGTGTATTATCGACTATTACGACACCCTCTTTTGCCAACTCACTTAACACAATACTTTTTAGGGCATCGTTACCAGTTGACTTCCCAAAAGACTGCTCACCACTACTTATAAATAACGATGGAGAGATTACTTCAACTTCTAAAGAATATCTGGATGGAATTATTTTAGAAACTTTTTGTTTTAAAAAAGCTGCATCTTCTCTGGTCCCGATAAGCTTATCAAAGTCTAAGTAAATATCATGCTTAACTCTTTTAGGCTGTAACGACTTTACTTTTACAAACACATCCAAAAACCCCCTCTCATTTGAAAAAATGGTTTGATTTACAGGACCGTACTCATTAAAGTATTGCTGTACAAAAGGCAGCTCGTTTACAGACTTACCCTTATACATTATATCAATAAGAACATGCTCAGCAAATCGGTTCTCAAAACTTAAGCTGGTTGCATTATTCGCGGGAATAAAACTCATTGAGGAAAAGAGCTGTTGAATATTAGCGTAAATTAAATTATCTAAAAAAATGAGCGATCCGTTTTCAACTACCTCAATGGAACTAGGTGAATAGGCTTGAATCGCTGAAAAAGCATCAAAATAACTAAGAATTGCTAACCTAATGTCTCCTCTTTCTTGGTTCTCCTTTGCATTTACTAAGTGGGTCAAACTTGACTTTTTCGCATTTTGTCTTTTCTCCTCTACTTTTGCTAAATATTCCGACTTAGATAATCTGTAATAAACCCAATACTCATTTGAATTTTGCCAAGAACCTACCATCTCATACCCTTCAATATCAGCAGCAGCTGAAGTTTTTATTGTCGACCTAAAATCTTCATTTACCACTCCTCCTCTTTCCGTTTGGCTGTAAATGGTATTCGACTCTAGATTCACTTTTATTTCCGACGCCAAATCGCTCAATGCATTATTCTTCGCCGCTTCTATAAAGTTTACACCAGGGGCTATTTGTGCTACCCCTATTCCGATATAATCTAAATTATTTAACGGCCTACTTTCTACCCAATGAGGTTTTGGTGATTCAGGCACTTGTTGCACTACTTCTTTGGTTTTGCATGCAAATAATACTACCATGCAAAAAAAACCTAATATTTCATTTCTCATTTACTAATGTATCCGTTTACTGACCTAATGATATCCCCTGAAAAGTAATTCGTAGAACTAGCTAGTAAATCACTCATAAGCTCAGTGGTTGCTTTCACCTCCCTTGGTGAATTCAACAAGGTCTCTAATTTCCTCTTTTCATTACGATTGGTAGATATAACCCCCTTTACTTCAGGGTACAAATACCTGCCATCTCCATCATAAAGTGCAAAATGCATAACATCTTTACTGGATTGATCAAATACCCTAGAAAAAATAATTTCTCCCGTCTCTAATGATGTAATCTGTAATTGATAAGCGAGTTTCACTTCATTCATCTGGTAATACTCTTTATACGCTACCTTTTTATACTTTGTAACTGTTTCCTCTTTTTGAGTTGCCTTATTAAACTGTTTTGCAGAATACGCTTGATAAGCGTTTCTATTAAAGCTTCTTGTAGGACCAGTTTTAAGCACACGCTCAATAATTCGACCTGAAATTACAGCCTTTGCTCCCAAGAGTTCGCCAACCGTTGCCGCTGTATTTTCATCTATAGCCCCAGATAAATTCAAACGCTGCTGTTCTAAGATACTTTCCATATTTTCTCGGTCAATTACCTTAATAAATGGATTCGTATTATTAGCAAGATTTGTAACCAAAGAAGCTTGAATTTTATGTCCTAAAACATCATCACCTGTTGTATTTTCTATTCCTACAATAGCAATTGTATATATCCCTAAATCTAAACATTCAGCTCTTAAGTTTTTAGTATCTTTATAATTAGGATCATTTGAAACTACATTATCTAGCAAATAATAAGCCTTAACATAATTTTCATCGGAATAAGCTACTAATGCTTGTTGATAGTATGGTTCAATATAAGCTATCTGCTTTAAATTGGAAACATCCTTAAAATTCGGGTCTAAATCTATTACTTCTGTAAAAACAATTTTAGCCTCTGCATACTTCTCTTGCCCCATTAGCACCTTCCCTTCATTATACTGAGTTTCGAGGTATTCGTTTTTTAGTAATTCAAAATCTCTTTGCATGTAACTAGGCTGATCTACTGTGATGTTATAACCACTCAGGATCTCCCTGTACTTTTGAGCATCTATATAAGCATACACTGCCTCCCGTTTATTTCCAACCGCTTTTGCACTAAAAAATGCGTCCAGATAGTCTTGAAAAACTTTTTCGCCAGTCTTCTTCAAACCAATCCGAGCTTCTATATTATTCCGATCTCTTCTGAGAGATTCTAAATAATTTTTTGCTGCGTCTTGATACATTCCAGCAGCCTCAAACTGTATGGCTTGCTTTGCATACTTTTTAGTGCCACTGCAACCTTGAACAGAAGTGTAGACTAATATTATAATGAGATATCTAGAAATTCTAAGCATAAGTTTTGTTCAATTTCCTAACAAGAGTATAAAAATTGTGCCAAGCAAAACGGCATTTAAAAATGTTTCAATTTTTATTACTTTTAAAAACGAAGATAAAGGTACTATTTACTCTATAATTAATTCTTTTTTAAGCACACTACCTTGCTAATGCTTTTTAAATTATCTCATTACTCGCGATATAAGAATTAGCTAATTACGAACCTAATTTCAATTTTAAATCAAAGTATATTAATGGTTAAAAACATTTTGTTTATTTACTTAATTAGCGTTTTATTTTCGTGCAGTGCACAAGAAATAAATAAAAAGCCAAGGCAAAACCGAATTAGCTTCGTAGCTCCGATTAAAGAAATCACAAGCGATCCGATAAAAACATTAATTGAGGCAACTAGCACCAACGCTTTAGCTATTATACCATTTGCATTTTGTTATGGTAAAGAAAAGCCCTCGATAATTTATGGCCACAAAAACCAATGGTGGGGAGAGCAACAGGAAGGTATCATTACTACAATTCGACTAGCAAAAAAAGAAAACACATACCTTCTCTTAAAACCACAGCTTTGGCTAATGGTAGGCGAATACACAGGAAATTTTGTTTTAGACGCTGAAAAAGATTGGATCACTTTTGAGGAGACATACGAAGCTTTCATTTTAACTTTTGCAAAAATTGCTGAGATGGAGCAAGTAAATACACTTTGTATTGGCACTGAAATGAACCAATTTATTCAAAACAGGCCAACTTTCTGGAACCACCTAATTGATACCATCAAAACAATTTACTCAGGAGACTTGACCTACGCTGCTAATTGGGATGATTACCAAACCGTGCCGTTTTGGAATCAATTAGATTATATCGGTATTGACGCGTACTTTCCGCTTTCTGATGAAAAAGAGCCAAGTAAAAAGTCACTTTTAACTGCTTGGCAGCCTCACCAAACAAAACTCGACGACTTCTCTAATCAACTGAATAAGCAGATTCTATTTACTGAATTTGGATATAGGAGTACTGATTACTGCGCATCTAAACCTTGGGACTCGTCTACCGAACACCCAATAAGCTTATCTAATCAATCTGTTGCTTTGGATGCCTTTTATGAAACTTTCTGGAACAAAGACTATATAGCAGGTGGTTATTTATGGAAGTGGTTTGATGAGAACAATAAAGCCGGTGGAACTGAAGATAGTGGATACACCCCTCAGAACAAACCGGCTTTAAAAACAATTAAAAAGTGGTACAGTAAAAACTGATTAACTTCTTTTTATTAATTCAACATATAATTTGGTCAAATCCTTTTCGGCTCTTCCTGCTATTTCTAAAATCTCAGCTATAGAAACTGGCTTCAAGTTATCTGGATCACACTCATCAGTTAATACTGATATGGCAACGCATGGAAGCCCCATATGATTTGCAACTATTACTTCTGGAACGGTAGACATTCCAACAGCATCTGTTCCAATAATTCGTAAATATCTGTATTCTGCTCTTGTTTCCAAGTTTGGACCTGCTACCGGGGTATAAACTCCTTTATGCAATGTAATACCTAGATCTGTAGCAATTTGCTCTAGAGAACCATTCATTTCAGCATCATATGGCTGACTCATATCAGGAAAACGAGGGCCTAATTCATCTAAATTTTTACCTGTTAATGGATTTGCAGGAAGCATGTTAATATGATCATCAATCAACATTAAGGATCCTTTTTTAAACTCCGAATTTACTGTTCCTGCTGCATTTGAAATCAATAACTTCTCAATATTCAAGAGCTTCATTACACGAATTGGAAATGTAATTTGCTGCATCGTATAGCCTTCATAAAAGTGAAAACGGCCTTGCATGGCAAGTACCTTTTTACCTTCTACTGTCCCATAAATTAATTTTCCATGATGAGACTCTACAGTAGAAACAGGAAAATGAGGAATATCGGCGTAGTCTATCTCTATAATTTTTTCAATCTTAGTCACTAAATTGCCTAATCCAGTACCTAGTACTATTCCAAACTTTGGAGAATCAACTCCCTGACTTTTAATATAATCAGCTGCTTCTTTTATTTGCTCTATTGTCATGATATAATCTTTTATCTACTTTAAAATGCGAAGTTAGCATAATTAAATCTTTGAATTAACCAGATTCAATTTAGAAATATCAAAAGAAGAAGCCTCTAGATCTGAAAACTCATCAATATCTACCAGTTCAGGAAGGACACTTACCGTCCTATTCAAAGACTTAAAGCGACCTACGGTTTTAGCAAAAACGCTAGAAGTGCTCCATTCTATACCATCAAAAACCTCTGGTAAAAAAGTATTCATGCCCAACAGATAATATCCACCATCATTAGCAGGTCCGATAACTGCATCATATTCTTCTAAAGATTCAAATGCTCTATTTATAATCTCTTCTGATAAATCATAACAATCACTTCCAATAATAATTACTTTAGAGCTCTCCTGTTCAAATGCAGTGTTAAATGCAGCTTTCATCTTAGCCCCTAAATCCCCGTTTAATTGTAGCTGTTTTTCAAAATAGACAGAATCCCAATCATCGGATAAATTAACTTGATCAGAATAAAATAAAAAGCGCCGCGCAGATACATTTAAAACAACTGATCTGGTTTTTAGAAGGAGGAGACGATAAACCTCTATAGCCTTATTGTCGCCAATTGACTTAGCTAGCCTCGTTTTAACTTTTCCTAATTCAGGATTTCTTATAAAAATGATAAGCTTATTAATCATTGTTGATTTATGTTCCAATTATAATCTTGATATATAACTTTGGTTTGTGCGCTTATGTCCATATCTATATACTTACTAATAAACGGAACCACGCCTCCAGAATCGCTAAAATCTTCTTTAAACCAATCAAATAGTTTAGAAATTTTAATCACAGAGGTTGAAACTGAATTTCTATCCTTATTATTTATAAATGCAGCTGTCATGAGCTCTAGCTGATTTTCAAGTTTTGAGGGATTATAAGCTTCGGGCAATAACTTAGGACAAGAAATAGATGCACAATTAATGGCAAAATGAATTCTAGGATCATTAAACTTTTTCCTTAGAATTTCATTCTCAATTTGGTTAAGGGTATACAACTTTTCGCCTAGCTTAATAAATGAAAGATCCCAAGGCTTGCCTTGGTTTATATCTAAAATACTCTTTACAGGATAATTATCTACAACTAACTTTATTGTAAAAGCATTATAAACATTAATCCAATAACTTTTTTCCTGGTTTACTGTCCAATTATTGTTAGGTACACTTTCAGCAAGGGTACTTAGGTAATCATTCAGTTTATTCTTATCTTTAAAAAATCCGTTATAATCAACTAACCCGTTTGGATCAACATATTTCCTTAGCAAAAAACTAAATAATTCATTATCGGAAGTATTTAGCTGAAAACCAGAAATGAAAAAGGTAAAAAAGACACAGAAAAGGTAAAATGTTAATTTTTTCATCCCATATAATGAATTAAATTTGCTTCCTTTTGCAATGGAGGTTATCTATGCAAAATACATATTTATTTACTATTGTAAACAAAAAATAGTTTTATGAACTGTCTCATTTTAGATGATGATCGCGTGTCAAGGGTAACTTTAGAAGAGTTAATTAAACAAACAGGACTTCTTGAAGTTGTTGCATTAAACTAATAATCTGTGATTGGAGATTACCAGCCTAAATAAGAATTTTATAAATTTGGAGAAAGTAAAAATTCAAAGGACAAGCCTTAGATAAAATGCTCAGGACATCGCTTCTCACCCAATGAAAATTGTGCCATAAAAAAACTCCTTAGCTTATTCAACTAAGGAGTTTTTTAACTGTTGCCCGACCAGGGCTCGAACCTGGACTCTTCGGTACCAAAAACCGACGTGTTGCCAGTTACACCATCGGGCAATCTTTGTTAAGAATTGACAAAATTAGGAATAATTTCTATTTCATAAAATAAAAACTAGAAGAATTTGTTTGATTCCTATTCTATTCCCTAAATATCTTTAAATTCGCAGTTGTTTCAACTATTATTTATCACATATATATGGATACTTTTAAGAAGTTAAATCTAACCTTTGGATGGGGAGCTTGGTTAATAGCGACTATCGTTTATTTATCAACCATTGAACCTACTACTAGCTTTTGGGACTGTGGAGAATTTATTGCAACCGCTTACAAACTGCAAGTTGGACACCCTCCAGGCGCACCACTTTTCTCTATGATTGCACGTTTTTTCATGCTTTTTTCAGGTCCTGAAAATGCAGCAATGATGGTAAATATTCAGTCAGGACTCTCAAGTTCATTCACTATTTTATTCCTTTTTTGGACCATTACCTACTTTGCTAAAAAAATAGCCCTAAAATCTGGTGAATTAACAGATGGTAAAATCTATGCTATAATGGGTAGTGGATTAGTAGGAGCTTTAGCATATACTTTTAGTGATTCATTTTGGTTCTCCGCTGTAGAAGGTGAAGTTTATGCCATGTCATCGTTATTTACAGCGATTGTATTTTGGGCTATCCTCAAATGGGAAAGTGTTGCAGATGAAAAACACAACTTGAGATGGATTGTATTAATTGCTTACTTAATGGGGTTATCAATAGGAGTCCACTTACTTAACTTATTAGCAATACCGGCAATCGTTTTTGTTTATTACTTCAAAAAACATGAAGTAACCAGAAATGGTTTCATAAAAGCAGGTGCAGCAGCTATTCTAATTTTGGGATTCGTGCAATACGGAATTATTCCAGGATTGATCACAGGAGCTACCATTTTTGAGCGAATTTTTACCAATGGAATGGGAATGCCATTTAACACCGGCTTCTTTATTTACATTGCTTTGCTAATTGGATTGATTGTTTTTGGCCTTTTCTACACGCAAAAGAAAAATAAGCCAATCTGGAATACAGCAATTCTCTGTTTTACAGTAATTGTTTTAGGATACTCTTCTTTTGCTGCTATTGTAATTCGATCCAATGCAAATCCTCCTATGGATGAAAATAATCCTGAAAATGCATTTACATTACTTTCATATCTAAATAGAGAGCAATACGGAGATCGTCCTTTATTTAATGGTCCATCATTTAACTCTCCTTTGGATCGTCAGGATCCTTATGATGATGGTAAACCAGTGTATGTAAAAGACGAAGAAGTAGGTAAATATGTTATTTCTAATGATGGGAAAAACTCAGTACCTCAATACGATGATCGTTTTAAAACATTACTCCCTCGTATGTGGAATACGGAGGCACCAAGAGTAAAACAGTACAAAAGGTGGTCTAAATTTAAGGGCAAACCAATTCAAACAATCGATAATAGCGGAAAACAAACCGTAATTAACACCCCTACATTAGGTGAAAACTTACGATACCTATTCAGTTATCAGATGGATTGGATGTATTTTAGGTATTTTATGTGGAACTTCTCTGGTCGACAAAATGACACCCAAGGACACGGTAACGTTAGAGATGGGAACTGGATAACAGGAATTAAATTTATTGACGAGATTAGACTAGGCAATCAAGACTTCTTGCCTGAATCGATTACCGAAAATAATGCGAATAATAAGTACTATATGTTCCCCTTAATTTTAGGGTTAATCGGGCTATTGTTCCAATTCAAAAAAGATAAAAACAATGGGTTAATTGTTCTTTTACTTTTCTTCTTTACGGGATTAGCGATTGTACTTTACCTTAACCAATACCCATTACAACCAAGAGAGCGTGACTATGCTTACGCTGCATCATTTTACGCTTTTGCAATATGGATTGGTTTGGGAGTAATTGCAATTGCTGATTTAATCGCACAAAAAGCGAATATGAAAATGGGTGCAATCATTGCAAGTATTGCTTGCTTAGGATTAGTACCGGGTATTATGGCTGCTGAAAACTGGGATGATCACTCAAGAGCAGACAGATATACAGGTAGAGATTTTGCCAAAAACTACCTGGATTCGTGCGCGCCTAATGCAATCTTATTTACTAATGGAGATAATGATACGTTCCCTCTTTGGTACGTGCAAGAAGTGGAAGAGTATAGAACCGATGTTCGTGTAGTTAACTTGAGCCTATTAAATACTGATTGGTATATTGAGCAAGTAAGACGAAAAGCATACGATTCTGACGCTTTACCTCTAAGTATATCTCAGAAAAAATATCGACAAGGAACGAATGATTACCTACCGGTTGTTGATCGTAAAGAGTTATCAGGATATACCGACGTAGAAAAAGTAATTGACTTTGTACTTTCTGATAATCCACAAACTAAAGTTCCTGTAGGAAGTGGAGAAAGCATCAATTTTGTACCTACTAAGCGATTAAGAGTTAAGGTAAACAAAGAAAAGCTACTTAAAGATGGAACCATCAAGCCAGAGGATGCTGACAAGATGGTTGATTACATCGAGTGGAGCGTAAAGGGTAGCTATATTCTTAAAAATGATTTAGCTGTTCTTGATTTATTGGCTACTTCAGATTGGGATCGTCCAATTTACTTTGCAAGCACTACAGGACCTGACAGCTATATTGGATTAGAAAACTACTTCCGTCAAGAAGGTATGGCTTACCGATTAGTGCCAATCAAAGCCGAGCGAGGCCAAGATGGAAATCCAGGCTTTGTAGACTCTGACATTCTTTACACCAATGTAATGGAGAAATTCCAATGGGGTGGTATGGATAAAAATGATATCTACATGGATGAAACCAACCGTAGAATGACGATGAGTTTACGAATTCTATTCAATCGATTGGCAACTCAATTAATTGAAGAGAAAGACAACGAGAAAGCAAAAGAAGTAATGGATAAGGCATTTGAAGTAATGCCTGACAAAACGGTTCCTTATGATATTTTTGCGATGTTCTTGGTAGAAAACTATTACCGATTAGGTGAGTTTGAAAAAGCAAATGTAATAACTGCTCGAATAGTTGATATCTTCAGTAAAGATGTGGCGTATTATAATTCACTTAAACCTGAATTGCAAGCGGCATTTAGAAACGATCAGCAGCAGGCCATGGGTGTTTTACAACGACTTTACCAAATGGTAAGTCAACAATATCCTCAGAGCCCTGAATTCCAAAAGGAGATTGAGAATAAAATTGCTCCTTATTTTAATACAGGAATAAGACAACAAGATAGATAATCACTATCTTAATTTAAATGAGTCCTCATCAGAAGTGCAATAACTTAGATGAGGACTTTTTTTGTCCATTAATATTGATGAACCAGAAGAAATAGAATCACTAAAAATGATTTAAATTAAGGATTAAAGATCATATCAATTTGTCTATAGAAACTTCCCAATACAGCACAAAGTTCATTGAGCGCTTACTTAAAATCCAACTCGCATAGCTACCTTAAAGTAGAAATTATCCAGCTCATCATGAGAGGCATAATGTCCATAACGATAAAAAACACCTGCACCATAGGAAATAAAAGCCATTTTAAACAAATCATTTACAATCAGTCCTGACTCCATAAAGAGTTTGTTCATCTCATTAAAATTGATATTTAAATGATTCTCTCTATTCATCATATCTCCTATACCAAAAGCAGAATGCAAGACAAATTCAGGTTGGAATTTTTCGCCTTTATACAGCAACTTTTTAAAATTGTGTCTTATGAAGACACTTGCAAATCGGTTATGAAAAAACTCATTTGGGCGAGCGGTTTCAAACGTATTTTCAACCGATAGCGCAAACCCTCTATTAACACCAGTAGGCGTGTAATTAAACAATAATGGCGCTGACGCATCCATGTAACCTCCATGTAATTGCACATTAAGCTCACCTGCATTTCGAATCACAAATAACTTAGAAATTCGAGTTTCCATTTTGTTATATTCAAATGCCGATTCGTCTGATGAAAGTCCTCTTGTAAACTTAAAATGAACAACAGGATAAGCTGTTCCGGATGAAATTTTCATACCAAATAGTTCCACAAATTTTTCACCGTAGGCGAATCTTGTTTCCACCCCTACCTCTGTTTGCTGAAACGCATTGTATAAGAGCGCAGTTGATTCATTTACTAATGACCGAAAACGGTAATCATCACCCGAAGAAATCCAATTGTGCTGACCAAAAAAGTTGAATTGCCAACTTTGGAAAGCGCTAAACTGGGTTTCAAATTTGATCTGCTCACGCAAATCCATCTGATAGATATAAAAGTTGCGATAACTCTCCGTAGATATGGCAGAAGATTTTAATAAGTCATAGTTTAATCCACCTCGCTCTAGAACATCATTTGAGTAACTAGCTTTAAATTGAAGGTCGGTATTGGTAAAAGGGCGATAACTTAAATCACCTCCATATTTCCAATTCTTATCTTTAAAACCATAAGCAAAATAACCTCCTAGAGAAACTTTTTCAGAAATACGATCGTTGGTATGAGCACCTAACCCTAAACGCGTCCCTTCATAATTATTAAAAGATCCAAATTTGGATAAATCCACATTTATCGGTCCCAAAGGAATAAACCCACGAGTCCCAATTTTAAATAATCTCAATTTTGCGTCCAAGTTTTCTGCCTCCCCAATAGAATCCATCTGCTGATATGTTTTTTGCTCCTTGTAATCTAGCGTATCTATTCTAAAAGCATTAAGCAGGCTATCCGTATTGCTTTTAATCTTACGATCCATTTCCAATACCACATTGTCAAACTTATTTTTTGGACGCTGTGATTCTAATTTTATGTTCTTTAAGTAAGAACGACCAATCCCATAAAGCGGAAAAGGGCCCAACATAATAGAGTTAAATGTTAAATTACTATTCAATTGCATAGGAAACCACTGACCATCAATCCTCTCGTATAACTGTTGAATTTTCATATCTATTCCACTGCCTCCATTTGCAGGACTTGCAGTTACACTTTTTATCGCATAATCTCCTTTATGAATAAACAGTTGGCCTTTTAAGGCTTCAAAATTCTTACCTCTTTTAGGTTGAAAGGAAATGGTATAATATTTTTCCCCATTCTCAATTATGCTATCCTCTAAAATAAACAGATATTGGCTAGTAGCTCCCTTTGAGATTGGACTCAATAAGCGATAATCCATTAATTCAACATAATCCTTATAAAATGAAAAAGATTGAAGCTGAGTTCCAATTAGCGTAAAGTCAGGTGATTTTAAACCACTCACTCTACTCGCTAGCACCACTTCTTTATCCTTAGTTGTAGAAATATAGTCACGATGACTAACCGACTCCATAACAATAAAATGCTGCTTAGAAACAAAATCAATTGCATTTTGAGTAGAAGTATCCTTATTTATCGAGTCTTTTTGCAGTTCAACTTGCTTAGAAACGCTATCAGGGTTTACTGTAAAAACTAATTTATTATAAGAGTCATAAGAAAATTGTGTTGCCTCTTCCGGATTATTAATTTTACGATTCTCAATTACACGCTCCATAATTACATCAGCAGGATTCACACCCGGTATAACCTTAACTTCGGAAACATTTACTGCTTTTTGAGTCAAGTAAACCGTAGTATAACTCTTAACAAAATTTACTGAAAGAACTCTGCGTTCATAACCAATATAACTAAAAACTAAGTTATCAACCTCAGCTCTTACACTAGCCGAAAATCGACCATCTATATCTGTTGTAAATCCCTGATTAGTACCTTCAATACCTACTGTTACAAAAGCTAAAGGTTGTTTACTTTGCTCATCCAATACCTGCCCTGAAATGGAAAGAGACTGCCCAAAACTTGATAAAGCAAAAAAGAAAATGGATAGCAGAAATACGGTTTTTTGGAGTTCCATAAATGAAAGATAGTAATATTTTGATTGTGTAACTTGGTCGCATGTTAATTGATACCAAAGATGCACTCAACCTCATTTCTAAGCTCAGTTTTAGAAAAGTGATTAACATCACAAAAGTGTGGGGTAGTTTTTTTTGGAGTAAATGGCGAACCAAGCCCATTCAAAGAGGTTTACCAATTAGTATTTCCATCGAACCCACCACCGCTTGTAATTTAGGCTGTCCGGAATGCCCTAGTGGATTAAAGTATTTCACTCGGCCAACGGGGAATTTAAAACCTCGATTCTACGAAAGTATTATTGATCAATTAGAGAAAGACCTTTTGTATTTGACATTCTATTTTCAGGGAGAGCCTTACATCAATCCTTCATTTTTAGAAATGGTGAAATATGCCTCCGATCGAAAAATTTATACAGCTACTTCGACTAACGCTCACTTTTTAAACGATGAAAATGCTCGAAAAACAGTTGAGTCAGGATTAGACCGAATTATTATATCAATTGATGGAACTACGCAAGAAGTATATGAAAGTTACCGTATAAATGGTGATTTAAGTAAGGTAATTGAAGGCACAAGGAACATTATCAAATGGAAGAAAAAACTAAAATCTTCTACACCAAATGTCATGTTTCAATTCTTAGTAGTGCGCCCAAACGAGCATCAAATAGCTGATGTAAAAAAGCTTGGAAAAGAGTTAGGAGTAGATTCGGTAAAATTGAAAACTGCTCAAGTCTATGAATATGAAAACGGCAATGAGTTAATTCCGGAACAGCAAAAATATTCTCGCTACCAAAAAGAATCCGATGGTAAATACAGCATCAAAAATAGCTTGGATGATCAATGTTGGAAAATGTGGAGTAGCTGCGTTATTACTTGGGACGGAAAAGTGGTGCCTTGCTGCTTTGATAAAGATGCTACTCACCGCTTAGGCGAATTGAAAGACTTGAGCTTTCATGAAATTTGGCAAGGTGAGGCTTATCAAAATTTTAGAGGTCAGTTACAAAATGGTCGGAAAAACATCGATATCTGTAAAAATTGCTCGGAAGGAACGAAAGTGTGGGCTTAAAGATGATGATAGACCGCTGCGCTGCTGGAATATAGAAGTTAGACCGCTTCGCTGTTAAAGAAGAGAAGTTAAACTGCTTGGCAATTATTGATAAGTTGCTTATTTTAAAGGAATTTAAGTTGTGATTTTCTCTGTGACCCCTTGTAAAAAGCTTTGAGCTCTTTGTGGTTAGAATAATTTTATCAACTGTTTGTGATTTGAAAATTGGCTCTTACTTCCCAACCAGACTCTTTTCGTTCGAATAGAACTAGATCTTTCAAACTCATTTCTTCTTGAAATGGTTCTTTAGCAAATTGTGCAGACAAGGCTTTAAATTGAGCCTTTCGTGTGAATTTATTACGAATAGTAATATGTGGCGCATAAAAGTACTTTTCGCGCTTCTGTGGTGTTATTTTCAAACTAATCAGCCATAACTTCAAGGTCTTCCTGAACTCAATCAAAGATTCGTTTTTTACAATGTCGATACTCAGATTGGTGTTCGGTAACGCAATGAAATTATGAGTTCGAATTTCTATTGGCTCTATCTTTCGTTCTTTTAGATAACTGTTTAACTCGGTCGTAAAAGTTTGAATTCCTCTTTCGTCTGTTTTGAAACTTGGCAGAATGGTAATATGAGGTAGTAACGAACTCGTTTTTACAATAGAATATACTTCATTGATCTCCGATTGGATTCTTAGAATCCGGTTAGAGATTACTTCTGGAGGAAGGTACAGGAGGATGAAGGAGGATTTCATATTTAACTAATAAAAAAGCTCCAAATATTACAAAAAGAATAAATGGAGCTAACTATAATGATTTATACCTGCACTTACACAGTCATAATATCTTTTTCTTTCGCAACTAAGAAATCATCTATACGTTTGCTTGTTGCATCAGTTAATTGTTGAACTTCATCAATCAATCCTTTTACAGCATCTTCTGCTAAGCCTTCTTTTTCTAATCGTTTAAATTCGTCGTTCGCTTCACGTCTTGCATTACGAACCCCAACTTTAGCGTCTTCTGTTTCTGCTTTTGCCTGCTTTACTAAATCACGTCTTCTTTCCTCTGTCAAAACTGGAACATTAATCATTACGTTGGTTCCGTTGTTTTGCGGGTTCAACCCTAAATTAGAATTGATAATAGCTCGTTCTATTGGCTCGATCATTCCCTTTTCCCAAGGTTGTATATTCAAAGTACGAGCATCTAATGTACTCACGTTAGCCACTTGTGCTAATGGTGTCATAGAACCATAATAATCTACCATCACACTGCTCAACATAGAAGGAGTAGCTTTACCCGCCCTAATTTTTAACAATGAAACTTCTAAATGAGCCAGTGATTTTTGCATTAACTCTTTTGCATTCTCTAATATTAATTCAATTTCTTCTTCCATGATTAATTGATTCTAAAACTCTACTAAAGTACCTACTTTTTCTTGACCTACTAACACTTTCTTCAAGTTACCAGGTGTATCCATATCAAATACAATAATCGGCAATTTGTTCTCATTACATAAGGTAAAGGCTGTCATATCCATGATGTTCAATCCTTTTTCATACACTTCGCTAAATGAAACCTTATCATACTTCACTGCATTCGGATTCTTTTCTGGATCTGAATCATAAATTCCATCCACACGAGTTCCTTTCAAAATAACATCGGCTTCAATTTCAATTGCTCTTAAACTAGCAGCAGTATCCGTCGTAAAGTAAGGATTTCCTGTACCTGCTCCAAAAATAACTACACGTCCTTTTTCTAAATGTCGCACTGCTCTTCTGCGAATGAAAGGCTCAGCAATTTGCTCCATTTTAATAGCCGTCAAAAGTCGAGTATACACATCAGCTTCTTCTAATGCTGACTGTAAAGCCATACTATTAATAACAGTAGCTAACATTCCCATATAATCGCCTTGCACACGATCCATACCACCTTCTGCAGCCTGAATTCCTCTAAAAATATTACCCCCGCCAATTACAATCGCAACTTCTACGCCAGAAGCTACTAATTCCTTAATTTCCTTAGCGTATTGTGCTAATCGGTTGTGATCTATTCCAAACTGTTTGTCACCCATTAGGGATTCACCACTTAATTTTAGAAGAATTCGCTTATAAATCATCTTTAAAATTTTTTACAAATTTAACAATACTGTTATAACAAATGAACCATTTCCCGCACCAATCAAGCACAAAATTGGTTCAATAGAACTATAATGGCACAACTACCAGAGTTTTGAGCAAAAAAAAGAGAGAAATAAATTTCTCTCTTTTTAAAATAATACTTGAATTAGCTTAACGAAATACGCTTAAAGCCTGTAGCTACTAACTCTTTGTTTACGCTTATTAAATAAGCCTCAACTGTTAGACTATTATCTTTAATGAATTGCTGTTTCACTAATGTATTTTCTTTGTAGAATTTACTCAATTTGCCTTGAGCAATTTTATCAATCATCGCCTCAGGTTTCCCCTCCTGACGTGCTTGATCTCTACCAATTTCCAATTCTCTTTCGATGGTTTCTGAATCTACACCTTCATCATTTAAAGCGATAGGATTCATTGCAGCTACTTGCATCGCTACGTTTCTCGCAGCTTCTGCTTCAGCATCACCAGCTTTAGATACAGCAACCAAAGAAGCTAAGCTATTACCAGGGTGATTGTAAGCTACAACTAGTTCGCTTTCAATAATTTCTATCGCAGAAAGATCAATTTTTTCACCAATCTTACCTACTTCTTCGATAATTCTGTCAGCGATAGACAAAGAAGAACCAGGGTAAGTTAATGCTTTTGCAGCATCCACAGTAGTTGCCCCATTGTCCATAACAGCATCTAATATGTTGTTAGCAAAAGCAGCAAAATCATCGTTCTTAGCTACAAAATCAGTTTCACAGTTAACTACAACCATTACACCTTTCTTGTTATCAGCAGTAGCTTTAGCGATTACTAAACCTTCTTTAGCATCTCTATCGCCTCTGTTTGCAGCAATTTTCTGACCTTTTTTTCTTAATAAGTCAATCGCTTGCTCGAAATCTCCGTTTGCTTCAACTAATGCCTTTTTACAGTCCATCATTCCAGCGCCGGTTTTCTTTCTTAGTTCGTTTACCTCAGCAGCAGTTATTGTAGCCATGGTTCTTATATATTTTAAGTTATTATTGTAAAATTATTTAGACTCTTCAGCAGTTGCTGCATTCTTCTCAGCAGCTACATCTTTCTTAGACTTTGTTTTTTCCTTATCTGCATTACGCTCAGCTAAACCTTCATTTACAGCTTTAGTTACGTATTCCATGATTTTTCCAATAGACTTAGAAGCATCATCATTAGCAGGGATAGGGAAGTCAACTAAACCTGGATTAGAGTTGGTATCAACGATAGCAAAAGTTGGAATATTTAATTTTCTAGCTTCAGCTACAGCAATGTGTTCTTTTTTGATATCAACGATAAACAAAGCAGATGGTAATCTATTCAAATCAGAAATAGAACCTAAGTCTCTTTCTAATTTAGCTCTTTGACGGCTAATTTGAAGACGCTCTCTTTTAGACAATACATCAAAAGTACCATCTTTCATCATGTTATCAATAGAAGACATTTTTCTAACTGCCTTACGGATAGTTGCGAAGTTAGTCAACATACCCCCAGGCCATCTTTCAGTTACGTAGGGCATACCAGTTGTTTTTACTGCTTCTGCTACCGTATCTTTAGCTTGCTTTTTAGTTGCTACGAAAAGTATTTTCTTTCCTGATTTAGCGATTTGCTTCATTGCAGCAGTAGCTTCATCTAGCTTTACTACTGTTTTGTTCAAATCAATAATGTGGATACCATTCTTCTCCATGAAGATATATGGAGCCATTTTTGGATGCCACTTTCTTTTTAGGTGACCAAAATGTGCACCTGCCTCTAATAATTCTTTGTAATCTGTCTTTGACATTTTTTAAACTTTTATAGTGTTTACATTCGCTTAAAGCAATTGCAGAGTAGTGCCCTATGGGAACAGTCTCTGCAATTTAGATACTAAACACCTCTTTAAAGGTGAATTGAATATGTTGAAAAATCCAACAAAACGTAATATTAACGTTTCGAGAACTGGAATTTCTTTCTTGCTTTCTTTTGACCTGGCTTCTTTCTTTCTACCATTCTTGGGTCTCTTGTCATCAAACCTTCTGCTTTTAAAGCTGGTTTATTTTCGGCGTTGATTTCAACCAATGCTCTTGAGATACCTAAACGAATAGCTTCAGCCTGTCCAGTAATACCACCACCTTGAACATTTACCTTAACATCATATTGACCTAATGTTTCAGTTAATGAAAAAGCTTGTGTTAAACGATACTGTAAACCGATAGTTGGAAAATATTCCTTCATATCTTTTCCGTTTACAATCATCTCACCTTTACCTGCTGAAAGGTAAACTCTAGCGATTGATTTTTTTCTTCTACCTAGTGTATTTACTACTTCCATAGGATTATTTAATTGTGTTCAATTTAATTTCTCTTGGCTTCTGAGCTTCGTGGTTATGGTTTGATCCTGCAAATACAGATAAATTTCCAAACAACGCTTTGCCCAATCTGTTTTTTGGAAGCATACCTCTTACAGCGTTCTCAACGACTGCCTCAGGTTTCTTTTCCAACATATCTCTAACAGATCTTACTTTTTGTCCACCTGGATGTAAACTGTAAGTGATGTACACTTTTTCGTCCATTTTATTACCACTCAACTTGATTTTCTCTGCGTTGATAACAATTACGTTATCACCACAATCAACGTGTGGAGTAAAGTTAACTTTGTGTTTTCCTCTTATCAATTTAGCAACCTTTGATGCTAATCTTCCTAATGTTTCATTCTCTGCGTCAACTAGTAACCATTCTTTGTTTACTGTTGCGCTGTTTGCTGAAACTGTTTTATAACTTAGCGTATTCACCTTAATTTATCTTTTAACTGTTTATTAAGCACACTTATCCCAAAAGGGGCTGCGAAGTTAGAACTATTTTTTTTCTTCGACAAACATTATTAACAAATAAATTGTGAATTAATTTAGTTTGCCAATATTCACCAACTTGCATTGATTGTTATGGTTGTGAAAAAAGAAAATTTGTTGCTAACAATATTCGTTGAATGCCATATTTAAATTTTCTGCAATCATTTCAGCAGGACGTCCTTCGATGTGATGACGCTCGATAAAATGAACCAACTTCCCATCCTTAAATAAAGCGATAGATGGAGATGATGGAGGGTAAGGCAACATATGTTTTCTTGCTTGCGCAACCGCTTCTGCATCTACCCCTGCAAATACGGTAGTCATATGATCTGGCTTTTTAGCATTCCCTGCAGCCATTTTTACTGCCGGACGAGCATTTGCTGCAGCACATCCACATACAGAGTTAATCATTACTAACGTGGTTCCCGCAGCATTGATGGCGTTATCTACATCTGATGGGTTTAATAATTCTTTGAATCCAACTGAAGTTAATTCAGCTTTCATTGGGGCTACCATTTCTTCTGGATACATGATCTTATATTTTTGAATTTATATTGTATTGTTTGGATTGGCAAAATTACCAATAAAGGATTTAAAACAGCTTTTTTTACGAAGTGTTCTATTCCTTACATATGGTATAAATTGTTAAAGCTCTTTTTTTTGACTTTAGACTGCTCCTCTGTTAGGGATTAAACTTCTTCTACTCTAATAATTGTATTTCGGAATCGATTTAAGGAAAAGTTGATTCAGTTTTAAATATCATTAAACACTTTATTATACTAGTACTTCGATAAATTCAGCACGGGCTTAGTCTAAATAATGACATAGACTTACGATCTACCCAAATTTTTGATATCACCACTACGTGACCTATAATTGGAGGTGCAATCTACCGCTTACTTCTAAAAAAATTACGAATCAAGGCACCACATTCCGCGCCCATTACACCTGATACTACTTCCGTTTTAGGATGTAAGATTGATTTTTCAGCTACTGCTTGATATCCCCTTCGGTCGTCAACTGCTCCGAATACTATTTTACCGATTTGGGACCAAAAAGCGGCTCCAGCGCACATTACGCATGGTTCTAGTGTAACATATAAGGTACATTCATCTAAATATTTTCCGCCCAAATAATCGGCAGCAGCAGTATACGCCTGCATTTCAGCATGAGCGGTAACATCATTAAGTGCTTCTGTATAATTGTGTGCTCTTGCAATAATGGTATTGTTATGAACAACTACCGCACCTACAGGAACTTCATCCGCTTCAAATGCTTTTTGTGCCTCCTTTAAAGCTTCTTTCATAAATCGTTCATCAGAAAATACCGTCAATTCCATAATCTACTACTTTTTGGCAAAGCTAATTAAAGTGACTCTTATGTAGCTAAAAAGAACTCGATTCACTAATTTCGCACTTTAAATTATACGAAGAATATGTTGCGATCAAACACTTGCGGAGAATTAACTATTTCAGACTTTAACATGGAAGTAACCCTTAGCGGATGGGTTCAGAAATCAAGAGATTTAGGTGGTATGACCTTTATTGATCTTCGTGATCGATATGGAATTACCCAGTTAGTATTCAACATGGAGACTAATGCTGAATTATGCGAAAAAGCAAGAAAGTTAGGCCGTGAATTTGTGATTTCGGTTACCGGAAAAGTAATCGAAAGAAGTAGTAAGAACAAAGCAATGAAAACAGGTGAGGTCGAAATTGAAGTATCTTCCATGACTATATTGAACGCTTCAAAAACTCCGCCATTTACCATAGAAGATGAAACAGATGGTGGTGAAGATTTGAGAATGAAATACCGCTACTTGGATTTAAGAAGAAAGCCAGTTGCTTCAAAATTGATGCTCAGACATCAAATCAATAAAGAGATTCGCAACTTTTTAAACAACGATGATTTTATAGAGGTAGAAACACCTTATTTAATCAAATCTACTCCGGAAGGTGCTCGTGATTTTGTGGTTCCTTCTCGAATGAATCCAAATGAGTTTTATGCGTTACCGCAATCACCTCAAACGTTTAAGCAGTTGTTAATGGTTGCGGGTTATGACCGTTACTATCAAATCGTAAAATGCTTTAGAGATGAGGATTTGAGAGCAGATCGTCAGCCAGAATTTACCCAGATTGATTGTGAAATGACCTTTGTGGAGCAAGAAGATATCTTGAACACGTTTGAAGGAATGATGAAGCACTTATTCAAAACTGTAAAAGGTGTTGAATTAAATGACTTTCCAAGAATGACCTTTGACGATGCATTGCGTTTATATGGTAACGACAAACCAGACATTCGTTTTGGGATGCCATTTGTAGAATTAAATGAGGTAGCTCAGAACAAAGGATTCAAAGTTTTTGATGATGCGGAATTAGTGGTTGGAATTTGTGCAGAAGGTTGCGCTGAATATACTCGAAAGCAATTAGACGCATTAACCGACTTTGTAAAGAAACCGCAAGTTGGGGTTACAGGATTAGTCTATGTAAAAGTTAATGCTGATGGAACATTTAAATCCTCTGTAGATAAATTCTTTGATGCTGAAAAGCTAAAAGCTTGGGCCGATATGATGGAAGCGAAACCGGGCGACTTACTTTTAGTGATCTCAGGTGCTGCCAATAAAGCAAGAAAGGCATTGAGTGAATTGCGCTTAGAAATGGGCAAGCAATTGGGATTAAGAGACAATACTACATTCGCTCCTTTATGGGTAATTGACTTTCCATTATTGGAATGGGATGAAGACAGCGAGTGTTTCCATGCCATGCACCACCCGTTTACTTCACCTAAATTAGCTGATTTAGAAAAAATGCACACCGCTCCGGGCGACATTAGAGCCAATGCTTATGACATGGTGATTAATGGAGTTGAGATTGGCGGAGGATCGATTAGAATACACGATAAAGAATTACAAAAGAAAATGTTTGATTTATTAGGATTCACTGAAGAAGAGGCAAAAGCTCAATTCGGTTTCTTAATGAATGCGTTTGAATACGGCGCTCCTCCTCACGGTGGTATCGCTTTAGGATTTGACCGACTGTGCGCACTTTTTGGTGGCTCAGAATCTATCAGAGACTATATTGCTTTCCCTAAGAATAATAGTGGTAGAGACATGATGATAGATGCTCCTGCTACAATTGCAGATGCGCAATTAGAGGAGTTATTTTTGAATACGGTAAAACCCAGCACGAAGGAATAAGAATATTCTTACATAAAGTCAAACAAGATAAAACACAAAACACCCGAATCAAACTCTTGATTCGGGTGTTTTGTGTTTATTGTAATCAGTTAATTTTGAAGTTTCTTTGAAGTAGTCCACCAAGCATCGCTAAAAGTAGAACTAGATTTTAAATCACTGACCTTTCTCGTGGCCTCTTCTTTACTATAATTTGGCGTTAAGATTACATGGTGCCAAGTGCCTTTGCTATTAGTAACTAGTTGCACTTCATAATTTATCGATAATTTTTTTGTTAATTCAATAGCCTTAGCTTCATCTCTTCTGGATCCGATAACTACATAATACCTATCATCAACTAAATCGTTGGCATCAACCACATTGGTTTTAAGTTCTTCAAGTAACTTATTATTATCTTCAGAAAATGAATTTACAGTAGTTTTAAGAGTTGTAATATCTGATTTGACATTTTTCATTTCATCAATTAACCAATCGATTTTAATTTCCAAACTATCTTTTGGAATTTCTCCAGTTGTTTTAATCAAATTATCTAATCGCTGATTTAACTCATTGATTTTAGACTTATTTTGTGTCATTTCTATACTATCCGACTGCGCGTAAGAAGTAAAGGCTAACATAACGAGCAATAAAGCACTAATACTATTTTTCATTATTTATTGTATTTTTTTTCCAGTTCCATTATTTGTTGCTCAATAGTAATTAACCGCTTCTCAACAATCTTAGCTGCTCCTTTATCATTTGTTGCATCCAACTTATTTAATTCAGCTCTAATTTGTAAGATTTCGCTCTGCACTTGAGCTCTATTGTAATTGTTGTTTTGATCATTAATCATTGCATCAAATCTTGCTACATAATCATCAAGTGTTTGAACTAGTTCCGTTTTTTTCTTCTGCTTCTCTGACTTAAACGCGACTTGTATAACAATTTCATGTGAACCACCTCCGATAGTTTCTAAATCTGAATTAGACATTTCATAAGCATAACCCAAACCAAAAGGACCTAGATCAAACCCTAAACCAAAGGTTAAATTATTATTAGATCGATATCCGGCCATTGCCCAAACTTTTTCATCGTACTCTCCCTTCAATAGCACATCAAACTGATTGTCTAAAACCGGAATATTCTGATAAATTACAGTAGGTGTAAGGCTAATAGGTGTGGTTTCAAAATCATATCTATACGAAGCAGAACCTACTATATATTCACTTAGAGCTTCACTTCCTTGTACTAAATGTGGAGCACTTAATCCAACTTGTAAATTATCAAAATCATAAACCAGACCTACTCCTGCAATGAAATTAGTCTCATTTAAATAACCTCCGGCAAGAGTCGGGTCATTCTGGTCTAACTGTTCTATGTTGTCGATACCAGAAGTATTTAACTTATTAGTTATTGCCCCTGCTGATATCCCAAAACGTAAATCTTGTCTGTCATCTAATTGAATCTGATAACTATATACAGCATCATACTTATCAACCTCATAGCCTCCCCGTCGATCAGATACCACTCTAACCCCTAACCCTTGGTTCAAGCTAATTGGAGCATGTATTCCAAACTCATTTCAAAAAAGAATCGGTTTACAATAAGTAATTTAAAAATTAACTAAACAAGAAAGCCTTCTCAACAGTTGTTGGGAAGGCTTTCTTTTATGATATGCTTTCAGGCTACAATGTACCTCGCTTCATTTGCTCCCTTTCGATGGACTCAAAAAGTGCTTTAAAATTACCTGCTCCAAAACCTCTTGCTCCCATTCTCTGAATAATTTCAAAAAATAAGGTCGGACGATCTTCTAGTGGCTTAGTAAAAATTTGTAATAAATACCCTTCTTCATCTGCATCAATCATAATACCTAACCCTTTCAGTTTTTCAATGTCTTCTTTTAGCTCATGGCTAAATTCTGCTAAACGACCTGGTACTGCTCTATAGTAATCATCTGGTGGAGTTGATAAAAATTCAATTCCTCTAGATCTTAAATCTGCAACAGTCGTTAAAATATCATCTGTAGCGATAGCTACGTGTTGAACACCCGGACCTTCGTAGAAATCTAAATATTCTTCGATTTGAGAACGCTTCTTTCCCTCAGCAGGTTCGTTAATAGGAAACTTAATACGTCCATTTCCGTTACTCATCACTTTACTCATTAAGGCTGAATACTCCGTATGAATTTGTTTGTCATCAAACGATAGGAAGTTTACAAATCCCATTACGTCTTCGTAAAATTTCACCCAAGTATTCATTTCATTCCACCCTACATTTCCTACCATGTGATCAATGTACTTTAAACCTGTTGGCGCTGGATTGTAATCCGATTCCCACTTCACAAAACCGGGCATAAACGTTCCTGAATAATTTTTGCGCTCGACAAACATGTGAACCGTCTCACCGTAAGTATAAATACCTGCAGTTACTATTTCTCCATGCTCATCTTTTTCCACTTTTGGCTCTTGGTAAGATTTAGCTCCACGCTTTGTTGTTTCTTCATAAGATTTACGTGCATCTTCTACCCAAAGTGCCACTATCTTTACTCCATCACCATGCCTAACAATATGATCGTTTACAGGGCTTTTTGAATTTAAAGGAGTCGTTAAAACCAAACGAATTTTATCCTGCTTCAATACATAAGAAACGGAATCTTTACTCCCAGTTTCTAATCCTCTGTAGGCATAAGACTGAAATCCAAAAGCAGTTTTATAAAAGTGTGCTGCTTGTTTCGCATTTCCTACGTAAAACTCGACGTAGTCTGTTCCTAAGAGTGGTAAAAAATCTTGAGCACCTTCAAATATTTTTTCTAATCCGTACTCTACTGATTTGATTTCTTTCATTTTTTTACTTTTTAGAAGTTAGAAGTTAGAGGCAAGAAGCCAGACTCTTTCTACAAAGTCTTTTGGAATCCCATGGTCATTTTTTGGAACTCAACTAGCTTATTTTCTATTTCTTCAAACTTTTCTTTTTTTATATAATTTCTCTTTAATGCAATTAATAGTTGTGTCTCAAGCTCAAAAGATGAACCTAGAGAGATATCGATGTAATGCGAAAAGGATTTTTCTGACCTAGAAGAACCCTCTGCAATATTACTAGGAATAGAAACAGAACATCTACTAATTTGTGAAGTTAGTCCAAATTTTTCTTCCGAAGGAAATTCAGTCAATAGTTCAAAAACATCATTCACTATATCCATCCCTAAAATCCATATTTTTAAGTTTTTATAGTTATGCCTTTTCCTATTTTCTACCATCTAATTTCCTTTACCCTCTCATCTTGTTTCTAATAGTGAAGCCATCTAACCTCTAAAGTCTAACAGCAAAGCGGTCTCACTTTAATGTATCCAACTCTTATAATATTTTCCATCATCCAATTTCATCGCATTTTCAGTTAACTTTAATGGTTTAAATGTATCTACCATAACTGCCAATTCTTCTGTTTCTTTTTGCCCGACACTTCTTTCATAAGCGCCTGGGTGTGGTCCATGAGGAACGCCGGCTTGGTGCAACGTTATCTGACCTTGGTCGATATCATTTCTACTCATAAAATCCCCATCAACATAATACAATACTTCATCAGAATCTATATTACTGTGGTTGTATGGCGCAGGAATACTATCAGGATGATAATCATATAGGCGAGGTACAAAGGAACAAATTACAAAACCTGCCGCTTCAAATGTTTGATGAACGGGAGGTGGCTGGTGCACACGCCCTGTAATTGGCTCAAAATCATGAATTGAAAACGCATATGGATAGTTAAAACCGTCCCATCCTTCTACATCAAACGGATGCGAAGCATATAAATAATCATGAATTACACCTTCTTTTTTAATCTTTATGAGAAAATCACCCATTTCATCATGAGTCTCTAAATTTTCTGGCGTTCTAAAATCTCGCTCACAAAACGGTGAGTGCTCTAATAACTGACCAACCCAGTTTCTGTATCGCTTAGGCGTATAAATTGGACTGAATGATTCTACTACAAAATGGCGATTATTTTCATCATTAAACTCCATTTGGTAAATCATACCCCGCGGAATTACCAAATAATCGCCGTATTTAAATTCTATATTCCCTAAAAAGGTACGCAGAACTCCGCTACCTTTATGGATAAAAATGACCTCATCTGCATCAGTATTTTTGTAAAAATACTCCTTCATAGATTTTTTTGGAGCAGCCAATGCTACAATCAAATCCGAATTGCACATCATTGGCTCTCTGCTATCTAAGTAATCATCAGACGGCTTTACGTTAAAACCAATTAATCTGCGAGATAAAAAATTCTTCTCGACTGCAATTTTTGGAGAAACATCCTTAGACCCTAGGTATTCTTTTACCATTGTTGGCCTATGTTTGTGGTACATTAGTGTCGACATTCCGTCAAACCCAACTGTTCCAAATAGTTGCTCGTAATGCAAACTCCCATCTTCCTTTTTGAAAGTGGTATGTCTTTTATGTGGAATATTTCCAAGCTTTCTGTAAAAAGGCATATTTTACTTTTTTTACTTTAATAATTTTTTAATCAGTCAATGTTTGAATCAGTTAATTGATTTAACTTAGGTCTTAATCTACTTTTATAAACCGCATGCGCATCGGGCTTTAATTTCCCTTTCCTTCTCGCGCGCTGTTCTTCAATTGGCAAGTTAGCTATAGTTTTGCAATCATCAGTGCAACATCCTTCCATTTTTTCTGCACAAGATTTACATTGTATAAATAGTAAATGACAGTCATCATTGGCACAATTTGTATGTGTATCTGCAGGAGTCCCACATTGATGACATTCAGAAATAATTTCCCCTGAAATAGACTCGCCCAATCGCTCGTCAAAAACAAAATTTTTGCCTTTGAATTTATTCTCCAATCCTTCTGCCTGAATCTGACGAGCATAATCGATAATACCTCCATGTAGTTGGTTTACGTCTGTAAAACCCTTATGCTTAAAATAAGCCGATGCTTTTTCACATCGTATACCACCGGTACAATAAAGCAATAATTTCTTATCCTCCTTGCCTTTTAGCAACTGCTCTACGGTGGGCAATTCTTCTTTGAAGGTATCAACATCGGGACAAATAGCATTTTCGAAATGACCGATCTCACTCTCGTAATGATTTCGCATATCCACCACTATGGTATCAGGGTCAGCCAAGGCCTCATTAAATTCTTTTGCAGATAAATGCCGGCCTACATTAGTTACATCAAATGTTCCATCATCTAGCCCGTCTGCAACAATTTTAGTCCTGACTTTTATTTTTAGTTTGTAAAACGATTTCCCATCGTCTTCCACCGCTTTTTTAATGGGCATATTCTCAAAATACTTGCGAGCTTGTAATCGCAGCATAAATTCATCCCAATTATACTCCGGTACGCTCATTTGAGCATTTATTCCTTCATTGGCCAAATAAGTTCTGCCAAAAACACCCAAAGCAGTCCACTCAGCATAAAGCTCATCTCGCAACTCATTTGGTTGGTCAATAATTATATATCGATAAAATGAAATAGTAACCCGATTAAAAGGCTCCTGCATCAGCTTTTCTTTTAAAAGCTTTTTGTCGTATTTATTATACAATTCCATCGTCTAAAATTTACCCCACAAAGGTAATGAATTCAATAGAAAAGTAACACTCTCAGAACGGCTAGTTTACTAGGAACTAATCTAACTTTGTTGAATTTAAATAAACTACAACTGTAAAGTAAATACGATACCACAGAATTAAGATTAATGTATAATTATATACTAGGCATGATTTTATAAAAATAAATTAAAAAAATATCGTTAAAAATTTATTCACAGCTTAGTTTTTGTTTAATAAATTATTTCAATAAGGTTGATTTACAAGAGTAACTATTTATTAATAGCTATTAGCCCCAGTAATACTATAGAAGAGAATATTTAATACTTTTGATCTAAATATAAAACTGAATATGGGAAGCAAGAAAATCTTAGTAATTGGAGCAGGTGGACAAGTGGGACAGGAATTGGTATTTAATCTGAGACAAAAGCATGGAGCTGACAATGTAATATCAACTGACATTCGTGACTTTGGCGACAAAGAGGGCCCTTTTGAATTATTAAACGCCTTGGATAAAGATCGATTGTTTGAATTGGTTCAGCAGTATAAAATTACAGATGTTTACCATTTAGCAGCTTTACTTTCTGCTGCAGCCGAAAAGCAAATAGAATTTGCTTGGGATTTAAATATGAATAGCCTATTTCATGTATTGAATCTTGCAAAAGACGGTCATATTAAGCGAATCTTTTGGCCAAGTTCTATCGCCGTTTTTGGGCCAAACACACCTAGAGATAATACGCCTCAGCATACCACTACCGATCCGTCTACCGTTTATGGAATTAGCAAATTAGCCGGGGAAAGATGGTGTGAATACTATCATGCTAAATTTGGTGTAGATGTAAGAAGTATCCGTTACCCTGGATTAATAGGTTATAAAACGTTACCAGGTGGAGGCACTACGGATTATGCAGTAGATATTTATCACCAAGCATTAAAATCAGGAAAATATGAGTGCTTTTTACAAGAAGACACCTCATTACCAATGATGTATATGGAAGACGCTATACGAGCTACCATTGAATTAATGGAAGCAGATGGTGAACGACTAACGATCAGAAGCAGTTACAATTTAGGTGGAATTAGCTTTAATCCTGCTGAAATAGCAGCAGAAATAAAGAACATTATTCCTGAATTTGAGATCACCTACCAACCAGATTTTCGCCAAAAAATAGCGGAAAGTTGGCCTTCTAGTATAAACGATTCCTTTGCACAAAAAGATTGGGATTGGAAAATGAAGTATGACTTAAAAAAGATGTCAGAAGACATGATTAAACAACTATCATAAACTTAACTTTTTTTGGATTATCCTCTTTTTTTATATATTTAAACTTTATAATCCTCCCCAATTAACGACTTTCTTAAATGAAGTATC
The DNA here is from genome assembly GCA_028336925.1 of Vicingaceae bacterium. GTDB lineage: Bacteria > Bacteroidota > Bacteroidia > Flavobacteriales_E > Vicingaceae > Acidiluteibacter. The sequence continues at coordinate 35,649 of JAOKVV010000013.1, forward strand.
TCATAAGTGGCTTGCTGATTAGTTTAATTCATCTTTCCATGATGTGCCAAACAAACACCAATAAAAGTTTGAGCTCAAACAATCGGACAGATGCTGGGAATAAGAAACAAGGATATTAGGTAGTTATAAATAGCACAGGTGCTATTTCTGAAGAAGGTCATTACATAGATGGAAGAAAAAATGGCCTATGGAAGGCCTACTTCCCTAATGGAAAACCAAAGTCTGAAATTACATTTGTAGGCAGCCGGCCAAAAGGACCTTACAAATTGTACTACGAATCAGGAATTATTCAAGAAGAAGGAAACTGGAGCAGCACCAAAAATACTGGCAGCTTTAAGCGATACCATTCTAACGGAAAAGTTTCACAGGATTTTCAATTTAATACAAGTGGTCGACGTGAAGGGATTCAAAAATACTACCATGAAAATGGTGTCCTAAGAATAGAAGGGAACTGGACTCAAGGCCAAGAAATTGGTGAGCTAAAAGAATACTACGAGAATGATGATTTAAAATCAGTAAAAAGTTTTGCAGGTGGTATTATCAATAAAGATAAATACGAAGAGTATGGTCCTAAAAAGCCTACTGCAAGTAATTTGAGCAAAGAACTAAATTCAGCACCTTCCCAAACTATAAAAGCTTCTAAGGACGAACAGACCAACCAAGGAGGTTTTACAGGTAACGGTTATTTTAAACTCTACAACAAAGACATGCAAATAGCCAAAGATGGCACATTTAAAGATTACCGCTTTATAGATGGTAAAATGTACGAATATGACGAAAATGGTTTAGTAGTGCTTATTCGTATTTTCAAAAATGGCCGATATATTGGTGATGGTGTGATAGGAAATAAATAATCGTTCTATTTTAAGTATCCAATTCTTAAGGACTGCTTTTTTTCAAACATCTTACTTCGAATCCTTTATCGCTCAGCATAAACTTCTTTTTTCAAAAGAACCAAGACCCCTTCCCGTTTAAACGGGATCAGATGCGCTAACCAACCCACCCATTTTTTATAATTTCTTAGATGAATTTCCTGCTTTTTTGTTTCTTGATAAAGCGCTCTGACTTTGATGAAAGTGTGGAGTTTTCGAATTCAATCAACTTAACTATTTCCCAAGGCTGACCCCGTTTGGTCCATATCCTGTTAAGGTCCGAATTATGAAATTCTAATCTAACTTTTTGGTTTTCAGTCTTCCCAACGTAATATTTATCGATTTTCTCTGAGTACAAAATATAAACGAAGTAAGACATAACTCAGTTTACAGATTTCTTTAAACAAAAAGAGCCGTACTTTTCGGTACAGCTCTGTTGCTCCTCCTCTTGGGCTCGAACCAAGGACCCTCTGATTAACAGTCATAGGGTGTATCTTCTTAACTATTATTAAATCAATGCATTAAGCAGAAATTATAATATTAACTGCCTAATTACTGCCGATGAGTATAATAAGTTATCCAAGAGTTGGTCAAACAAATGACCAAAAAGTATTTATTGAATTTTACTCTAATAATAAAAGAGTCCGCTTGTTCAATGGAACAAGAATAAATAATAATCTCAATCCAAATAATTATCCTGAGAACCAGCGAATACATCAAGCTAATATCTTAGCTGCTGAGGTATACAATTACATCTCCAAGGGAGGAGTATTAAGAACCTTTAGGAAACAAAGTGCTATGATAGGTAAACTATCAGACCTAGAGTATTTAAATATGGCTCTAGAGAGTAAACTAAATGGGAGTTACTCTGATAAATACAAGAGTACTTTAAAGCATATACATAGGGACATTGTCAATGCTTGTAAAGGCAATACAATCACCTTAGATGGCATCAATTCTATCCTCAATAAATACACCTCAGCAACAAGCTACAACACCCTTAGAAGACACCTACACGCTCTTTTAAATGCTGCCGTAAGCAAGGGTATGAAGCCAAGAGATTTACTGAGTAATAAGAGTAGAAAGAATAAGGCCAAACTGAACAAACCCTTCCGAGAAATAAGGCCTGTATTAGACGAAATAAGAGAATTTAACGACAAACTTTACCTGTGCTGTTTGCTAACTTACGGTTGTCTCTTAAGACCACATAGAGAGATAAGAGAGCTTTGTTGGGGAGACTTCTCTTCGGACTTAAGTCAAATCCATTTATCAGGCCATCGGAATAAATCTGGTAGGAATAGAATCGTACCTGTTCCTGTTTACATAAGGGAAAACCTAGTCAAAGGGGAGGATGGTAGGAACATCTTTAGTGGAGAATTAGAGCCATACAACAGTGACTACTTTAAGAGTCTTTGGAGTAAGTATAAGGCGCAGTCAAAGGTTTTGGAAGAACATCAAACACTTTACTCCTTTAGACATACAGGAGCGATAGATATTTTTAAGAGGACAGGGTCTTTAACTAAGCTACAGAAGGCTATGGGTCACTCTAGTTTAAATGTATCGTTAACCTACTTAAGGGGGCTTGAGGTTGCTGAATTACAAGAGGAGGATATGCCGATGATTTAGCATTATTAATTCTACCCAGTATTTTTAGATAAACTATACTTTTACCCCCCCATATCTATTAACTTCTTTAAAGAATAATTAATTTAGGCAAAAAAATGATATGAAAAATTTATACACTATTTTGTTTTTATGCTTCTCCCTAGGGGCAATGTGTCAAACAACATTTTACACCGAGTCTTTTGAATCGACAACGGGTTACTCTTTTCCTAATGGGTCAGGGGTAGGCAGTAGTAATCAAGATTTTTTTGGCAGGACCGACTCTGTAAGCGCTCCCCCGCAAGAGACATTTACTTATTCAGGATTTGATGGAACTTTTTTTATTGCTGGAGAAGATATTAATGGTGCAATTACAAGTTCTGTAGGTGAAGTTTATATTGACAATATTGATATATCGGGGAAATTGAATTTGCAATTTACAGCGGCTTTCGCTTCTGGAACAGGTATAGATATTGACGGGGTAGCAGATTCAATCTCTGTAGCAGTTAAAATTGATAATGGTGCTTGGATAGTAATCGGTCGCTTCAGAGCAGACAGTAGCACATTTACAAGCTCTTCAGGCCCATTTAATGGTCAGTTTGCTGAGGATACCAATGGCGATGGTTATGGCGATGGAGTGCAGTTAGCAGGTAATTTTACTGACTTCACGTGGCCAATTATTGGGTCTGGCGATTCTCTAGACATTCGCATTTCTATGGATTTGCAATCTGGTGATGAAGAGGCCGCTTTCGATAATATACGAATATCGGGATTAACTACATTAGGTGTTGGCGAAATAGTTTTTGATGAGAACACTATCAACTTGTTCCCTAATCCAACAACAGGAATAATTAATATCGCAACCTTGAATAATGAGGATTTAGCCCAATTAATCTCTTTGGAAGGCAAGTTATTGAAAGAGATACAAATTAATGATAATCAAGTGCAACTTAACTTATCTGAATTTGCAAATGGTATTTACTTCTTAAAGGTTGGGGGAATAACACGTAAAGTCATATTGAGTAAATAGAGGCTTATTAAGTTGGAATATACAATTGTGTGTTTAAATCTATTTTTATCTATATTGCCTAAACATCAATTGTTATCTTTAAACATAACTTAAAATAAATCCCAATGGAATGGTATATGAAAAATAGATGGTGGATATGGTCAATTACAGGAGTATATCTTGCTTACAGAATTATAATCAGTATTTACTATTAATCTTTAATCCGTAAAATTATCATTTATATATAACGGTAAGGTTAAAGAAAATCCAACAAGAAAGAGTGCGACTATATTTTAGTAATTGTATTTTACATTTAGATTAAATTATATTCTAGAACCTCAACAAAAGCTAAAACCTTTCACCCTTATTAACAGAACCAACCAAGGGTTAGGTTAACAGAAATGGTTTCCTAATTCAAATGGTCTTGTATCGCATAGCTATAACCCATTGTTAGAGAGTATATTAAGATGTTTAACACCTGCTTAAGTAAGTAATTTGTCCTACTTAAGGGGACTTCAGGTCTCTGAACTACAGGAGAAGGATATGCCGATGGTTAATTCAAAAGGGAGGAGTTTTAGTCTGATAACCACACAAAAAGCCTGTAAACGCCAAATATATAGTTGGCTTAATTTTTGTCTTTACCAGGCAACAATCAATCTACAAAAGGCTGTTTGAAATAGACATATTTCTATTCATATACCCTCACGTGTCCTGAATTTAGACCATTAAAATCATTACGTGTCGCCCCGATGGCGATTTTTGTTCCATCACTACTCATAGAAACAGCGTATCCAGAACTGTCATCAGCCCTCTGTCCATCAATGTCCGCTCCAAGCTGTGTCCAACTTCCAGCAGAATAACTATACACCCTTACGTGTCCTGAATTAATACCATTTCCAGCATTGTATGACGCCCCGATAGCGATTTTTGTTCCATCACTACT
>JAOKVV010000014.1 GCA_028336925.1 Vicingaceae bacterium
TTTATCAATGGAATTCGTTTAGTTCAGAATTCCTTGAATGTAAATGGTGTTACTCATTGGGCTCAGGCTAATTATTCGGTTACTCCGGGTTCTTCACTGACTAATATGTTGTTTTTTAACAGCACAAAGTTTGGTTTATTGTCTCAAACAGTTATTGATAAGGATACTAGTAATGTGAATTTGGTGAGATTAATAGATGTTTACACACTCTATTTAAAAGAAGCCAATATGACGAATTTCACGGATACTGTATTTTTTACGGTAATGGCTGCTCATTTAAAGGCTGGAAATTCAGCTCCTGACATAACAGAGCGAGCGAAAGCAACCACCGCTGTAATGACGTATCTAGATCAGAATAACATTCAGGGGAATATATTTATAGCAGGTGATTTTAACGTTTACACCGGTAACGAACCTGCGTTCCAAGACTTAATTAATTACGCTCCTAACCCTACAGTGCGGTTTTTTGACCCAATTAATACCATTGGAAGTTGGAACAATAATGGTAGTTTTTCTTTTGCACACACGCAGTCTGTCCGTTCTTCAAGCAATGGTTGTGCATCTGGGGGCGGTATGGATGATCGGTTTGATTTTATTTTAGTCTCAGATGAGGTATTGAATAATGTAAACAGAGTAAACTATGTACCTAATAGCTACAAAGCTTTGGGGCAAGATGGTTTGCGATTTAATGGCAATGTTAACTTCCCTGCAAATACTTTAGTGTCTTCAACCGTTGCTGATGCGCTTTATAATATGAGTGACCACCTTCCGGTGATAGCATCCTTCGCTATCACCCCATCAGGCTCTGTATTAGTTACTGAAAATGTAAAATCATCAAATTATATGGTTAACAACCCTATTCGGGATATGCTGATGATTCAAAAGATTGGAGAAAATTTCAACAAAGCTGAATTACAAATTATCGACTTGAATGGACGAATTGTTCTTAAGCATGGCATAGCAAACTCGTCAATTGAACGTGTTACAACCTCAGAAATAAAAAGAGGAACTTATATTCTTAGAATATTTGAAGAAGATGTTTTAGTTAAAAATGAAAAGTTAATATTGATTTAACATTGGTTCTTCTGCTTCCAAAAGTAGTATGGAGAACTTTGCGCATAGAAATGAGAAAACTTATAATCATACCTGCAGTTTGTATCGCATTATTTTCGAATGCTCAATCTGCTTCTTTTGAAGAGAAAAAAACCGACGTATCTAATACCCGTTTAACGGTAACCAATGTGGGTACTTTTGGTAATGCCTTTCGAGGTTACAGAGATGGGTCTGGCAATCCTTCTTGTGAGTATCCTGCAGGTTCAGGAATTGAACACCTATTTGAGGCGGGAATTTGGTTTGGTGGTCTTCTAAACGGAAATCAAGTTTTAGTCTCTACCTCGGCGTTTGATCAACCGCAAGGCTATGCTACCGGTAGGGCAGGTTACGAGTTTACCGGACAGCCAGGAAGTAAGTTAGAGGAACAATCTTCTTTGTTTGATAGCCCTTTCTATAGCCCGAATGCGGTCTCTCATCAGGATTTTGTAGCTAGTTACACCGATACTAACTTATTTGTACCTGGTACAGGTGGAAACGGCGGTCCTGGAATTCCAATTGCATCTCACGTTCAACCTTTAAATATTAAAGTCAATCAAAAAACCTACAACTGGAACTTTACATTTTCTGATTTTTTAGTCTTCTTGGATTTTGAAATCATTAATTTAGGTAGAAGAGGTGGAGCTGCTAGTACAATTGATAGTGCCTATTTTTCTTTTTATGCCAATACCGTAGTTAGAAATATCAATATTACTCCTGCAGGTTCAGGTGGTGCAGCATTTTACGTTCAAGGTGGTAATGGATTTATGGATTCCTTGGATTTAGCTTATTGCTACGATAAAACAGGAGACGTAGGTTTTACGGACAGTTATATTGGTCAAAAGTTTTTAGGTGCAGAAGATAAAGCAGGATTTCATCATCCACAACTAGATTCATCTTTTAACTCACATTATAGTGCATGGACGTTTAACAATTCCTCAGATCCTATATTTTTCCAACCAATAAACGATAATGCACGATACATTAAGCAAACAAATGGGTTAAACGATAGTCCATGCTGGAATGATGGCAGTGCTTCTGGCTGCACAGGGCGGTCTTATCAGCAATCACTAAACGACGCGGGAAACCGATCTGACTTAGTTTCTATTGGGCCATTTAGGAATTTTGAAGAAGGAGATACTATACGTGTTTCTTATGCCATTGTAATGGCCAAGAAGTTTGATGATGGAAATCCAACATCAGCGAACACCCTTGCTCAAAGAGCTAATTTGATTTCCAATGCTGATCGAGCACAAACTGCATACAATGGTGAAGATATTAACTTTAATGGTATTTTGGATGTGGGAGAAGATAAGGATAACAATGGAAAAATTACTCGGTTTATTTTACCTGAGCCACCTTTAATACCAAGAACAAAAGTAGTAGCACAAGATAAAAAGATTGAATTGTACTGGACTGCAGATGCAGAAGAATCGATTGATCCAATTACTCAGAAAAAAGATTTTGAAGGTTATCGAATTTATTTTTCTAAATTAGGGTTTGATGTAACAGGAGTTCAAAATTTAACAGAAGATTTAGTGGCCTTAGATGAATTTGATGTTCCTGCTAATGGATTATTTAATGATATCGGTTTAACAGATATCAGGTTGACTTCCCCTATTACTTTTGATGGAGATACGAATGTTTATCAATATAAATATGTAATCGATAATTTATTAGACGGTTGGCAATATGCCGTAGCAGTTTCTTCATTTGATACAGGAGACGAAGAAAGTAATTTGGAATCATTAGAGTCTACCATTCTAGGTAATACGTTTAGAGTTTTTCCGGGAAAAAAGCCAAGTGAATCTTTTGACGAAAATGAACCTTTTGCTTATCCGAACCCTTACTATTTAGGCGCTGCTTGGGAAGGTAGAAGTAATTTTCAGGAGCAGAGTAGAAAATTAATCTTTAGTAATCTTCCGGAGCGATGCATTATTCGAGTATTTACACCTGCCGGGGATTTGATTGATGAAATCAACCATGATCCTTCTTACGATGGGAGTGATATTAGATGGTATGATACCTTCGGAGCAGAAAGAAACCAGAATAACAAGTTTTCGGGCGGCGAACATGCTTGGGATCTCTTGTCTAAGTCTACACAAATATTAAGTCGAGGAATCTATTTATTCTCCGTAGAAAATTTAGACAACAACGAGCAATTTAGAGGAAAATTCACAATTATAAAGTAGTTTAAAACAATTAAAAATTAGAAAAAATGAAGAAAATTTTACTTTCTATTGTCACGATCGCTTTAGGTGGTTTGGCTTATGCCCAAACTGCTGTAAGTTTGGTTGACATTAATTTTGTTAGTCCTGCTAACTTAACAGCATGTAACGACTCAAGTCAATATTTGGGTGATACGGTTATAACAAGAGGTATTGTTGTAGTGCCGGGTAACCTTTCTGAGGTTGCATCAGGATCTGTAACAGGAGGTTCTCGTCCATTTATCTTTTTAGTGGATACCGCTGCAAACGGGGCTCCAGGACCATTTAAAGGGATTGAAGTAATGGGAGCAGCAGGAAATACACCTGTAGCAGCCATTGAGAGTGCTCAAGCAGGAGATATCCTAGAAATTACTGGTATCGTTGGTTCTTTTGATGGTAGCCTGCAATTAACGCCTTTAAGCAGTGCATCAGTTACTTTAATTGGCGCTACATCAGTGCCAAGTTATACAACAATTCCCGTAGGTGATTTGAATGACGCAAATAGGGTAAATATACTTACTACTGGTGAGCAGTGGGAAGGCGCATTTGTTGAATTTCAGAATGTAACAGTAACTGCTGTAAACTTTTTTAGTGGTGGTTCTAGAGTAAGTTTTGATATCGTTGATGTGAACGGGAATCAGTTAAATGTTTCTGACCGTTTCTTATCACAAAGAACAGCTTCTCATACTGTAGTAAACCCAAACTCACCAAACTCAGTAGCAAATGGTGGAACTGGAACGGGTACATTTGTAGCTCCTGTTGTTGGTACGGTTTACAGTTCTCTGAAAGGATTGGTTCGTCATTCTGCTAATGGATGTACAGGTGGCACAGGAAGAGGATATGAATTAAATCCTTTTGATTCTACTCATTACACTAAGGGGGCTTCTCCTGCAGCGATTACTAATGTTATAAGAACTCCTCAGGTTCCTAATGCAACACAATCTGTAACAATTACAGCTGATATTGTTGATAATGACGGAACGGTAACTTCTGCAACCTTATTTTACTCTGCTGATCCTTTAGCAACTAGACCTACATTTACTTCAGTTAATATGACAAATGTTGGTTCTAATTACTCTGCAACTATTCCTGCTTTTCCTTTGGATACAATGGTTAGATATTTTATCGAAGCTATAGATGATAGTGCTAATGTTTCTACATTCCCTGGAATTACCAATGATGCATTTTACACGGTTAGAGCAAATGGCTTAACAATTGTAGATGTTCAAAATCCAGGTCCAAACTCAAATACTGACTCTCCTTACTCAGGTCAAACAGTTACTTTTACAGGTGCTGTTACTGCTACTTTGAATCAGTATGATTTAGGATATGTTTATATTCAAGATACTGCTGCTACAGAGTACGCCGGTATTTATGTTACAGGTAATGCTTCTTTAGCAGGTTTAAGCAGAGGAGATGTTGTTACAATTACAGGGGATGTTGCTGAGAATTTTGGTTTTACTACCGTTACTGCAACTACTATTGTGAACAATAATAGAACGTTTAGTATAGTTCCTGTTTCAGTTACTCCAGATGCTAATTTTGCTGCAATGGGAGAAATGTATGAGGCTATGTTAATCAGTTTAGATGATCCAAATAATGGTAAGATTGATGTAATTGAACCAAATTTAAATTTTGGAGAATATGGTGTCGGTCTTTCAGGATCTACTGATTTTGTACGTGTACTTTCAGGTAGAGTTAATGGTACTTCTGCTCAATCTTCTCTAAATGTTTCATTGATTTCTGATACATTCTATATCAATAATGAAGGAGTAATGAACGTGCCAGGCATCCTTGCTGATACTACTCAAGATATGGATGCTTTAGTTGGTATCTTATGGTACTCTTTTGGAAACTTTAAGTTAACTCCAAGAAATAATGGGGATATCATTAACTTTTCTGAGCCATTAGTTTATGTTGGTTTGACAGAAAAAAATGCAGCAGTTGAGATGAAATATTATCCTAACCCTGCTCAAAATTATGTAACGATTGAAAATAATTCAGCTGATTTGAATAATATGGAAGCTTTCTTCTTTAATTTAAATGGTCAATTATTAAAATCAACTACCTTAACAAATGATAGAAACGTTGTAAATGTTTCTGACTTTAATAATGGTATTTACATTATCCGAGTAATGAATAACAATGAAGTGGTAAGTACTTCTAAGTTAGTTATTTCAAAATAATTATTTAATAGGGGAGTAGTCTTTTAGGCTACTTCCCTTATTTTTTATCTATGAAAAATATCCTTTTTCTTTCATTTATATTGTTGCTTTTTGCCTGTGATAAAGGCGAAAAGGAATTCAATAAGGCACCGGAAACACAGTTTTCAGTTAAAGAAATTAACCTTACAGGTGATGACCGACTGAATAGTGTGGTAAGGCTGAGCTGGTACGGTAAAGATCCAGATGGATACGTAAAAGGGTACGAATTATCATACGATCAACAAGTTTGGTCATTCGTTACTAATCAAGATTCGATTTTTAGATTCTCTATTGCTGCTAATTCTGATACGGTTGACATCAACTTATATATTAGAGCAATTGATAATGAAAACTTAGCAGATCCAACACCTGCTTTTTTAAGAATACCTTTAAAAAATACGGCTCCAGTTGCGGAGTTTAATGAAAAATTAACTATACCTGATACTACTAATATTGTTGCAACTACTGCGTGGAATGCAACTGATGCCGATGGAAATGAATCCATCAGGGCGGCGTATTTAAAAATTAATGACGGACAATGGTTCGAAATTAATAGAGATAGAAAAACTTTTTCAATCGTTCCTGAAGATGCTTCCACCAGTGGCAGCGGAAATGCATTGATTTACTATGAAAGTGATCGGAATCCGAGTTCAACTATTTTAGATGGGCTTCGAGTGAACGACACCAATCGATTCTACTTAAAAGTAATCGATATTTCAAATGCAGAAAGTGAAGTGGATACTTCGGATGCATTTTACTTAAGAGGAAAAAACAATGATGTGTTACTAATTGGAGGCCTTACAGGTAATCCGGTAACCATCTATCAAAATACAATGGCAAATATTAACGTGGATTATGACTATTTGGATTTAGTTGGTAATTCATTCCAAAATCTTCCGAGACTTTGGAACCCTACATTTACACTGTTGCTACTGCAATATGATAAAGTAGTTTTCTTTTCAGATAATGGCGTTGTGATTAATCCTTTCAATAACCAATCCGGTATGTTGTTAGAGTTTGCAGCGCCCTCCTTTCAGGAATATGCGAATAGCGGTGGTAATTTCTTTATTACTACTGACTTTAAAACGACTTCCAACATGGATCCGATTTATGGAACCATGCCAATAGATACCTTAAATGAATCATCGGACTTTGGAGTAAGGGTATTTAGCGATAGTGCCATAGTGCCAACAGATTCCGTTTACCCAAATTTAAACCCGCGAAATGTTGCAGATGGAGTAAATACGTTTTATCCTACACCTGATGCTGAAATCTTTTATTCTGCTCAGCTAAGAGCAGGAAGCAGTTGGAGAGGTACTAAAACGGTGGCCTCTGCAAGGAAACGCAATGGCAAGGCCTATCAAGTATTTTTTTCTGTGGAACTTTGGAAATTTGATAAAACCCAAGCAGATTTAGACGCATTATTTAATCAAATATTGAATGTAGAATTCAATTAATAGATGAAGAAGACACTAACCATATTTACTGCATTATTATTGGTCTTGAACTTTACCATAGCTCAAGATACCAATGAAAAGCCGCAGACAGGAACAATAGTAGGAACTATTGTAGATCAAGAAACCAAAGAGGAGCTAATCGGTGCTACCGTATTGGTAATAGGAACTTATAGAGGCGCCTCTGCCGATATTACTGGTAAATACGAGTTTACCAAAATGAAACCTGGCGACTATTCTTTAAAGGTCACGTTTATTGGTTACGGTGAAAAGCAATACAATGATATCACTGTAAAAGCTGGAGAAACTACTACTTTAAACATGACTTTGCTTCCTGCTTCTCAAGCGTTGGAGGGAGTTACTATTGTCGGAAATAAGAGTTTAGTAAATTTAGAGTCAGCAAGTACAGAGATTAAAATCTCCCGAGAAGAAATCAAAGAAATGAACGTTAGAGATGTTCAGGAGCTTGCGGCGATGCAAACGGGAGTGAGTAAAACTGCCGATGGTTTGCAAATTAGAGGTGCTAGAGTTTATGAAACACGTTATTTAGTAGATGGAATTTCTGCACAAGATCCACTGGCAGGTACTGGTTTTGGTGTTGGAGTTTCCTCTAGTTCTATAGAAAGCCTTGATATTATTACCGGTGGTGTAGGCGCTGAGTATGGTGATGGATCTTCAGGTATAATTTCTACTACTATTCGTGAAGGTGGGGAAACCTTTGAAGTTGCAGGAAGCTGGCAGCGAGATAATCTTGGTTTTAATACCAACCAAGGTACAGCGTGGAATACAGATATTTTAGAAATTTCTGCTGGTGGTCCTGTACCGTTCACCAAAAAGAAATTGACCTTTTTTACCAACTTCACTACACGATTGACTGATACCTATTTCGGAGAAGAGGCAAATCAACTACATTCTTCTTTATTTACTGCAAATGATTCTCTTTGGGCACCACGTCAAGACAATAACTTTACCAATACCATTAAGTTATCGTATGATTTGGGAAAGAAAACAAAATTAAGTGTCACCAATCAGCACAGTTTAAGTGTAAATCAGAATACACGATCATTACAAATTGTTGGTTTTGATGCTATTCTTCAGCCTGGTTATCAGTTTGAGCGGAGTTTTAATCTAGATAACGCTACAACATATACCCACTCCTCTAATTTGACGGCATTAAATGTGAGGCATTTAATTAACGATCGCACATGGATTAATTTATCCGCAGGTCGTTTATTTACAAATCTTAGAGCTGATGCAAACGGTCGCCCTTTTAGGTACCCTACGGTAGATCAGATTTATGATGAGAACTCAATTGTAACGGACCCTATTGATATCTTCAATCCTGGGGATAATGTTGTTTTTGTATTGCCTGGTCCGGGTTTGGTCAACAATAATGGAATTTCACCTGTTTGGCACGATCACTTCGCAAAGGAATACACCATCAATGCGAATATGACGCGTTACTCCAAAAAAGGAGATAATCGATTGTCATTTGGTTTTGAGCATAAAGCCACCGAGTACCAATGGGTAGATGTTTCAAAACCTTGGATTGGAGCACCTATTGTGATCAATGATACGCTAACAACTCCTTCAACAAGCATTGGATCATCAAATGATATTTGGGCAGTTAAGCCATTTAATGGTGGTTTCTTTGTATCGAATCAAATAAACTATAAAGGAATTATTGCAACACTTGGCCTGCGAATGAACTATTGGGCTCCTGGTAAGTTTGCCGACGATGCTGTAAATGATCCAACTTCACCTGTTATCGGTCAAGTAAGAGAAGATTATGAAGATAAAACGATTGGCTTTGCAGGATATAGAATTAAAACTCGACTATTACCTAAGGTAAACGTATCCTTCCCGGTAACGGAGAACAATGTGTTGTATTTTAACTATGGTCATTCCATGAAGTTGCCACACCCACGTTTTCTATACGCAGGGTTAGATTCTCGTTATCAAGACCAGTCATTTTTGTCCAATTTAGGTAACCCAGATATCGACCCTGAGGTTAATATTTCTTATGAAGTTGGTTATAAGGCGCAAATCACGAAGGATTTTGGTATTAATGTAGCAGCATTTAACAACAACCGTTTTGATTATATCGTACAGCGAAGTGTTATTGTAAATGACCAAACAGGCCGACCTGTAACTAAGCGAATGTTTATCAACCAAGATTATGCAAAGATTATTGGTATTGAAGTTGGACTAAACAATAGAATTGGAAAATACTTCCGAACTTTTTTCAATGTAACTTACCAAGTTGCTAGAGGTAAATCCAACACAGCTAGAGAGTCAGGGTTACAAATTGAGCAGAATGGTGCAGTTCCATTAACATCGGAACAGTTTTTGGCATTTGACCGTCCTTGGGACATTACAGGTGGAGTTATTTTTAAGGGAGACTCTTCTCTTCGAATTTTTAGAGTTCCAACTCAAGGATTTAGAGCATTTGTTTCTGTGAATTATCAGTCAGGATTGAGGTATACACCTTATGAGCAAGTTGGTGTAAATGATTTGGGCCGTCCGTTGTATCAAATTCAAGAAGATAAATTTTTATCTAAAACAGGAAAAGCTTGGATTAATGGCGATTTGAAACTAAGCAAAGATATTTTCTTTAAAGACAGAGAAAGCGGCATTACACTTTCGTTTGAAATAAGGAATTTATTCAATAATAAAAACGCCCAAATAATTAACCCGATTACTGGAGAAGGTTATGAGCCCGGCGACGATGTGCCAAATGAGTGGAGAGATCCTCGATTTATTGGTCCTGAAGAAAGTGGAGTTCCTCCAAATGATCCGGCACGATATCTGCCACCACGCCAAATTTTGTACGGAATAGCATTTAGATTTTAAGATGAAGAATTTTCGATATATACTATTATTTACAGTTGCATTGTTAAGCTTCTCGGCTGCAAATGCACAGTTGCTTCCCAATTTTGGTGGGCAGCGAGCAGGCTTATCTGCCTTATCATTTTTAAAGAATGATATGAGTCCAAGGTCTGCGGCGTTATCCGGAGCCAGTGTAGCTTTAGGTGGTGATGCTTATTCGCTTTATTCAAATCCAGCTGCTGCAACAGATGTAAAAGGTCTGACCATTGCTACTACCAATTTAAGTTTAGGCGCAGGAGTTAACCAATCATTTGTTTCGGTAATAATGCCACAAAAGAATGGAGCAGCAATAGGAGCAAGTCTAAATGTGCTCAATTCAGGTAAAATGGATGTTCGTACGGAGTTTCAACCAGAAGGTACAGGCGAGCAGTTTTATGTGATGAATTTGGCCGGAGCAATGACGTATTCTAAAAAGCTATCTGATATGTTTTCTGCAGGTGTTAGTTTTAAGTTTGTACACGAACAAATTGCTGAATATAGAAACTCAACTGTTGCAGTAGATGTAAGCTTCTTGTATTATACCGATTACAAAGATTTAAAGTTTGCAGTTATGGTTCAGAATTTCGGAGGAAATTCAGCACTTTCAGGAGATGATTTACAAGTATCGTTTAACCGAGATCAAAATTCATTGGAATTACAGGATTACACTGTTCCAACGGTATTTAAATTAGGAGCCTCGATCGTACCTGTTAAAACAGACAAACATTCGTTAACAGCTATAGCGCAATTAAATCACCCAAATGACAATGCTGAAAACTACCGTTTAGCAGCAGAATACGAATATTTAAAACTACTCTCCTTAAGGGCAGGAATTAAATTTAACATGGAAGGACAGCAATTACCCACCTTTGGTTTTGGAGTGAGAACTCGAGCAGGAGGTTATCCTATTCGAATCGATTATGCTGCCAATCCAACACAGTTTTTTGGATTTCAGCATACAGTAGGGTTGTCATTTTCATTTAATAAATTGGAGGAGCGATAATGAGAAACTTTTTTAAAATAGCGGCTTTATTAATAGCTTCAACTTCATTGTATTCTTGTGAAAAGTACTTTGGTGATAAGACAGATTTAGATTTTATCGAAATTCCAGAACAGAATTATCGGGAGGTAGCTTATGTTCCTGTGCAGCCTGTTTTAGATCAATTTGTAAGTCCAACAGATGTACTCGCAGGGTTTGATGAGATGATTTATGTAGCCGATAATGGTACGGAAGAAATTGTTGCATTAGATCAATCGGGTAGGGAAGTAGGCCGTTTACGTGTGCCAGGAGTAACCTCAATTACCCAAGATAGAAAGTTGGACTTGCTCGCTATTGGTACGTTTGATACAATTGTGAAGGTTAGAGTAAAAGATACGGTAGACGTCTTGGGAAATCCAATTTTAAAAGATACGCTTTTAGCGTTATCTTCCATATATCGTATCGACTTATCTACCCCTTTAGGTTATGGCTTAAGGTTTTCTCGTGCAAATATTACCTCCAAACATCCATTCTATTTTAGGAATTCATTTATAGATCCAAGAATCGATGCTAAGGTTATGTTGAACAGAATAGCTGTGATGGGTAATAATAGCTATTATGTAACACGTCAGGGACCTGTTAATCCAAACTCAGGCGCTCGAACTCCTGATGATGCTATTTTAGTATTTGATGAAAATGACCAATACATTACGCCAATTTTAGTAACAACTAATGATGGCAGGGTATTTAATAATTACTTTAAAAAGCCATACGGAATAAGTACTTACGCAAAACCACCACAAATTACTGCGACCAATAATAGAGATTTTATTTTCACTTCTATTGATGATAACACGGTTTTTAAGACCCAGTTAATTTCATTTATTGAGTCTGATTTTGGTAGCCAATATACGCCCCTCATATTACCGGTAGGCGATGTGAGCGAGGCCGATGGCTTTTTGTATAGTGCATTTAAGTTTACAGAACCTTCAGGGGCTACTATAACTGGAGATGGAACTAATTATATCTTTGTGGCAGATGCGGAGAAAGACTCTATCTTTCAATTCACAAATACTGGTTTTGAAGGGGTAAATCCGCCGCCGGCTTCTGGTGAAACTCGATTTGTTAAAACTTCTTTTGGAGGCACAGGAATTGAGTTAACCCAATTTAAAGAACCTGTCGCTGTAGCTCATACTAGAGATATTTTATATGTTGCGGATAAAGGAAATGGTCGGGTATTGAGGTTTAAATTAACGTTGGATATTCGGTAGGCTAATAATTAGTTATCATAATAAAAACGACTCTTTCAAATTCTGAAAGAGCCGTTTTTAATTTGATAAAACAAAGATTTACGTCTGCATTACCCCCACATTAAAAGGCTTCTCGATTGGTGCCTGATTTGCCGCTTCTATTCCCATAGAGATCCATTGTCTGGTATCCTTTGGGTCTATGATTGCATCTACCCATAAACGTGAAGCTGCGTAGTAAGGAGAGGTTTGTTTGTCGTAATTTGATTCTATTTCTTCCTTCAGTTTCTTTTCAGCTTCTTCGGTTATTACTTCTCCTTTCGATTTTAGAGAAGCTACTTTAATTTGGTGCAATACTTTGGCAGCTTGTGCTCCTCCCATTACCGCTAATCTAGCTGTAGGCCATGCTACTATTAATCGAGGATCATACGCTTTTCCACACATGGCATAGTTTCCTGCTCCATAAGAGTTGCCCATTAAGATAGTGAATTTTGGTACTACAGAATTAGCCATGGTATTCACCATTTTTGCTCCGTCTTTTATAATTCCTGCCTGCTCAGATTTAGACCCGACCATAAACCCTGTTACATCTTGTAAAAAGACCAAAGGAATCTTCTTTTGGTTGCAATTCATAATAAAGCGAGCTGCCTTATCAGCAGAGTCGGAATAGATAACACCACCAAACTGCATTTCTCCTTTTTTCGTTTTAACGAGAGTTCTCTGGTTGGCAACTATACCAACAGCCCAGCCGTCAATACGCGCATAACCGCAAACCAATGTTTGTCCATAAAGGGCCTTAAATTCTTCAAATTCGCCGTTGTCCACTAAGTTTGAAATCACCTCTTTTACGTTATAAGGTTTTGCTCTATCCTCAGGAATATGGCTGTAAATATCTTTTAATGGAGCTAATGGATTTGCTGGTTCAGCTCGATTAAATCCAGCTTTATCAAAATCGCCAATCTT
This sequence comes from Vicingaceae bacterium, assembly GCA_028336925.1. Classification (GTDB taxonomy): domain Bacteria; phylum Bacteroidota; class Bacteroidia; order Flavobacteriales_E; family Vicingaceae; genus Acidiluteibacter. The sequence goes on from JAOKVV010000014.1 coordinate 13,012, forward strand.
ATCCATAATGTTTCGAATGGAATTAAGGCAGGATTCGTCGTCATCGACTTTATGGTCGATAACTCCTGATATTTCACTTTGAGTAGTGGCTCCACCTAATGTTTCATTGTCGATGTCTTCGCCTATAGCTGCTTTTACCAAATAACTTCCTGCTAAGAAAATAGTGCCTGTTTTATTAACGATAAGAGACTCATCACTCATAATTGGCAAATAAGCTCCACCTGCTACACAGCTGCCCATAACAGCAGCTATTTGGGTAATTCCCATGGAACTCATCCGAGCATTATTTCTAAAGATTCGTCCGAAATGTTCCTTATCAGGAAAAACTTCATCTTGCAACGGTAGAAAAACACCTGCACTATCTACTAAATAGATGATTGGTAAGCGGTTTTCCATAGCTATCTCCTGTGCTCTTAAATTTTTCTTTGCAGCAATAGGGAACCAAGCACCTGCTTTTACCGTTGCGTCATTGGCTACAACAATACACTGCTTTCCGCTGACATACCCCATTTTTATAACAACACCACCTGATGGACATCCGCCATATTCTTCATACATATCATCTGCGGTGAATGCACCAATTTCTATGGATTTCAATTTCTTGTCGAGTAAAAAGTCGATTCGTTCTCTCGCCGTTAGCTTTCCTTCTGCATGTTGCTTATCGATTCTTTTTTGTCCACCACCTAGATAAATTTTTTCAAGCTTTCTATTCATATCAGAGATGAGTAGACGCATGCTATCATCATTTTTGCTTTTTTCTAGGTCTATTTTATTTGCCATAATTCAACGTTCACTTTTTTTCAAATATAATTAAACATTCATGGTTACTCTTGAGTTCTTTGGTAAAATAAAAAACCCTGCCTAGAATGAGCTAAGCAGGGTTTCTTGAATAAATTAAATCGTTTTATCTAACGATTAATTTTTTAGTTACACTTTTATCACCGCTAACAATTCGTATGAAGTAAACACCTCTTTCTACTGAAGAAACATCGATTACTTTATTTGTATTACTAGAAGTAACATTGATTAACTCATTGTCTACTACTTGACCTTTAACATCAACTATTGATAAATTGTATTGACCTATAGTGACATTGTCAAATCCAATCGTTACCAAGTTTTTAGTTGGATTTGGGAAAATACTAAAATTAGCTCCGCTTATATTATTTGCATCTAAACTTGTGAAAAGAGGAGTTTCTAATCTAAATGCATCAATAGCAAATCCATCATTTTCAATTGTGCCATTACTTACAAAAGCAAACCTCAATTTTACTTGAGATAATCCACCAATACCGGTAATTGAATTAATGACAGGTATATAACTTCCTACACCTGCTGTTGAGAATCCTTCCCATACATTGGCTGATGTATTATTATAGAAATTGATAGAAGCTATATCGGGTAAAACTTTATTCCAAGTTGCGCCATTATTAGTTGTTAATTCCATCCATAGTTGATCCTGACCAATTTCTGATTTGAATAACATGAAGAAACTCATATCAAATATATCTGAAGAATTAAAGTATGAAAGGTCAAAACAAGGAGTTTCTATATAAGAAACTTCATTTGCATTATGATTTCCTGCAGGAGCTGTTACATATGCTTTAGTACCATTGTAAGGGCCATTGATATAGAAACTACTCGGTGTTCCTATAGCCCAAGAGTTATTGGTACCATAAGTTACCCAGTTATTTGTGGACCCCTCAAAATCATTACCATAAAAGGTTGAATTGTTGTCTAATAATTGAGCAAAACCACTAACTATAGTTGTAGATGCTGTATCATTAAAAGGATCTCCATCGCCCGTAACAGCTGAGTAAATAGTTAAGCTATAACTACCAACTGTTTGTAAGTTAACTGTTGAATTAAAAGTATAATTCAAGTTCCCGCCTGGAATAATAGTAGAAGATACTGTTTCTGTAACAGGTGTTCCATTATTTAATATGTAAGAAACAGGGAAATTAGAAACGGCTGACAATCCTTTATTGGAGAGACTAACTGTAACAGCAGCATTGGCGCCTAATCCGCAATTTGATAAAGGGGAGATAATAGAATCAACAGATAAGTTTACACCAACTGTATCATAAATTCTAAAATCGTCTATTGATACATCTCCATTAAATGAAGCTCCTTTAACCGTCCAAAATCTGAAAGAGGTAACCCCTTGAGCTTGATATGCACTTAGGTCAAGACTTCTCAATCTAAATGTATCGGCGTTTGCTGTTTGTTGTTGACCGATTATAGTATCAATCAATGTCCAAACTCCACCATTGTCAATTTCTAAACCTAAAGCAATAATATCAGCACCGTACATATGGTACCAATAATCTAATCGAGTGGAACTGTTCGAACCATTTATTGGAGTAATATCTATGCAAGAAGACTCTAAGTAAATAGTATCTCCTGGCGAACCTGAAGAAGCTTCAGAATATATATATGCCCCTGTACCTCCATTAGGTGCAGTTGGTCCTGTTGCTGTTGAACTAGTTCCGGCTGTTGATGACTGCCATCTAAAGGTTCCTGCATTGATTGCATTCCATCTTATAGAAGAGAAGTCTGTAGCCAAGCTTGCTAGTGTATTAAAATCTTCTAAATATGGGTTTGATAAAGGTGCAACATTAGTTATTGCAAGTGATGCAGTGTCATTTGTAATATCAAAGTCACCAGTGATAGCAGCATACGCTTTAATGTTAAATGTCGTAATTGCTGCTAAATTTGCAGGAGTTGCGAAAACATGTACAACTTTTGCTCCTGGCAATATAGTTCCTGTAAATATTTCAGGGCTATTGATTGGCGTACCATTAATACTATAGTATAAAGGAATGTTGGTTAAGGTATCTGTTCCTTTGTTTTCAAGTTCAACAGCAATAGTCTCAGTAGAACTTAATCCACAAGCAACCAATGGTCTTGTGATTACATTCGCTGATACATCAATTGCAGGAGATTCATATATTTGGAAGTTGTCAAATGCAAAACCTTCATCCTGCACAGAACCGTCAGAACCAAATGCTACTCTAAAAATAACACCTCCTATTCCTCCTAAACCATTTAATTTATGAATGGCTGTTACCCATCCGTTACTACCGTTAGATGAACTAGTTCTTCCACACCATCCTTGGCCTGAAGGCTCTAAAGAGCTTTGCAATCCATTTATAGAATTGTCTGTGTACCAGTTGTCAGGGTCTCCAAAAGCACCAACTATCTGCCAAGTTGTACCTCCATCTATTGATGACTGCAAAACAGCTCCATCCCATGAAAATTCAGAGTTCCACCAAACATCTAAGGAAACTATCGGTGCAACTAGGGCTGTAAAGTCAAAACATGGAGACTCTACAAATCCATTTTCATTTGCATTATATAGACCTGTTAAATTAGTTGCCCATGCAGAAACACCTGTAGATGCAGAGTTAATTACTGTTCCTCCTGGAGTTCCTAAATTCCAAGTGGTGTTTGAGCCACTTGCTGCCCAGCCTCCTGCGCCACTTTCAAAACCTTCATTGTAAGGGAATGAACCAACTATTGGTATATTAATTATGGACTTTAGTGTTGTGTCATTTACAGGCAATACATCGTTTATTAGTCCTGAATATGCTTTAAGATTATAATTACCTATTGCAGATAGATTAACTGTTCCTGTGAATGTGTAAAATAATGTGTCACCAGGTAATATTGTTGCTGTAATCGTATCTGAAAGCGATAAAACACCATTCACCTCAAAGAATACAGGAATATTACTAATATTAACTGCTCCGTCATTTACAACATTTACACTTACTGTCTCTGTTGCTGATAAACCACAGCCACTTATTGGATTTACTATTTCCACAAGGCCTGCATCAGTTGATGGAGTTTCAAATATAGAAACATTATCGAATGCAAATCCTTCTGCTTGTGTAAATCCATCGGAACCAAACACAAATCTAAATCTCACAGAAGGTTCACCTCCTAATGAAGGTAATGACTTCCTTGCTGGAAGCCAACCATTTGAACCTGCTGTACCATTACCTGTCCAACCTTGTTGGTTTGGATCAATGGCGTTTAGTCCAAAAATAGAGTTGTCATTGTACCAGTTGTTTGGATCTCCAAAAATTCCTGAAGTTGTCCAAGTAAGTCCACCATCTATGCTCGATTGTAATAAAGCACCATCATTTGAAGTGCTTGCTTCATACCAAATATTAAATGCAATAATTGGTGTTGTTAAGTTAGTGAAATCGAAACAAGCTGAAGTCACAAAACTCAATTCATTATTATTGTACAATCCGGAAAGATTAGTAACCCAAGCTTGTGTCCCATTAAACGCAGTATCAATTACTGAGCCTGCCGGAGAACCTAATGCCCAGCTGTTAGCTGTACCTGATGATATCCAACCACCATTTCCTGACTCAAAACTTTCTAAATATGGGAAAGTTGTAATAGTTGGAATAGAAGTAACATTTTTTAATGCCGTATCATTAGTACTTAAAGCATCTCCTGAAATACCGGTGTAAGCCTTTAAAGAGTATGTACCTACTGCACTAAGGTTAATTGTGTTGTTAAATGAAAACAATAAAGTGTCTAATGGGAATATGGTTGCTGTAACTGTATCAATTAGTGGGGTTCCACCGTTAACTTCAATTGAAACAGGAAAGTTGGATATATTATTCAAACCTGCATTGACAATTAAAACAGAAACTGTTTCATTACCTAAACCACATGCACTAATTGGGTCAACTATTGATAGAAGTTCTGCATCAATAGCAGGGGTTTCGTAAACAGTAATATCATCGAATGCAAAACCTTCTCGTGTTACTGAACCATCAGAACCAAAAGCAAATCTTAATTTAACTGATGGCTCTCCACCTAGACCTGTTAAATCATGCTTTGCAGTAACCCAACCTTGACTTCCATTGTTACCTTGGTCACCTGTCCATCCTTCACCTGAAGGTTCTAGACCACCGGACAGTCCATTGATGCTATTGTCTGTATACCAATTATTTGGGTCTCCAAATGCTCCCACTTTTTGCCATGTAACTCCTGCATCTATTGAGCTTTGAAGTACGGTCCCATCCCAAGAGTTTTCAGATGTCCAAAAAACTTTAGCACTAAATACGGGAGTTGTCAATGATGTAAAATCAAAAATTTGACTTTCTACGTAAGAGTCTTCGTTACTATTATATTGTCCTGTGAGGTTAGTAACCCACGCGCTAGATCCACTGGATGCTGAATTAATTTCTGCAGCACTCGGAGCTCCGAATTGCCATGAGCTGTTAGTACCTCCTGCTATCCATTGACCATTGCCATTTTCAAAATTCTCAAAATATGGGAAAGAAGAAATTCCAACAAACTTAGTGATGGTTTTGCTTAATGAATCGTTAGTTAAATCACCATCACCTGCGAAGCTTGTATATGTTACGAGAGTATGAGCTCCCGGAGCAGAGAAATTACCTGTTGCAGTGAAACTGTAAAAGAAACTACTTGCTGCGGGTATTGGTCCTGCAACTGTTTCATTTATAGGTGTTCCTCCGTCAACAATAAATGAAACAGGAACGTTAATAGCTGCTGAACTACCATAATTTCTTACTTCTACTGTAATAGTTTCAGTGGAAGTTAAGGCAGTTGAACTAATCGGATCTATTATAGCACTAACTCCAACATCATTTGCAGATGGAGAATAGACCTTAATGTTATCTATTATCCAATACCAACTATAATTCCCCTGCCATCTAAATCGAATTTGACCTGTTGTAGTTAAGGAAACACTTGACGTAATATCTAAAGTGTCAGATTGAGGATTGCTAGTTGAAATTGCGTTCCAACTTGCTATGGAATCCCAAGTAGTTCCATTAAATGCTTCTACTGTTGCAATACCGCCAAAACCACTTTGAAAGTAGTGATCAAAAGTTAACAATACTAGATTAGATCCGTTTGCATTGAAGGTTGCACTTTCCAAATAAGCATCCTCAGCTGACCCCGGTCCATTAAAATCACTATCAAATGTAGCAGCTGGAGCTGACATTGGTAGGTTAATAGTTTTTGATCCAGGATTATTAAACGTCCATATTTCTCCACTGGTAGTAGAGTCTACATTTGCCCATCCTATTGGGGGAGTTGTTCCTGTTGCTGTTGAAAAATTTTCACTCAGATAGGTTTGAGCAAATCCTATCATGCTGAAAATTAAGGCTACTGCAGCTAGTAATGTTTTTTTCATTGTAATTCAGTTTTTATTTAAAAAATAATTGAGTTATATAAAGTTAAATAATTTAAATTAATTAACAATTATTTAACTTATTTATATAAATGAATTGCGTCCTTATGACGGTCTTCTGCCAAGGACCTCGTATTTAGCTGTTTTGTTAGTCTTGGCTGAAATTTATGAGGAAGCTATTTATAAGTCTAAATGATTCCATCTACTATTGTCATTTTTCTATCAGTCATATTTGCTAACTCTTCATTATGAGTTACAATAACGAACGAAGTTCCAATGCTATCTCTTAAGGTAAAGAATAATTGGTGAAGCTCCTTTGAAGATTTAGAGTCTAGGTTTCCACTCGGTTCATCTGCAAAAATGATAGAAGGTGAATTTATTAAAGCTCTTGCTACTGCAATCCTCTGTTGTTCTCCACCTGATAACTGCGAAGGTTTATGATTACTTCGATTGGTTAGGTTGAGTAATTCTAGCAATTTTGCAGCTTTTTTTTCTGCTAAAGCTCGGCTTTCTCCTTTGATATATGCCGGGATACAAATATTTTCAAGGGCCGTAAATTCTGGCAATAATTGATGAAATTGGAAAACAAATCCAATATGCTCATTTCTAAAAGCAGATAATTTGTTGTCAGAAAGGGTTGTTGTGTTAGTGTCTTTGATGATTAGATTTCCTGAGTCAGGGGTTTCGAGCGTACCAAGTATTTGTAGAAATGTAGTTTTTCCTGCTCCTGAAGCACCAACTATTGAAATTATTTCGCCTTCATTTACTGTAAGATTCGCTCCTTTTAAAACATTTAAGTCGCCGTAATTCTTGATAATATTGTCCGCTTTTAAAATGGTCTTCTTCATGGGATGCCAAAATACTAAATTATATTTTTAACCTTCTGAGAATTCTATATAAAATATGTTTCCTAAAAACTAAATAAGTGCTACTTTTGAAATTCCAATATTTTAGTTGATAAAAATTATATTTTAATGAATATTCACGAATATCAAGCAAAAGAAACATTGAAAAGTTACGGCGTAGCTATTCAAGAAGGTATTGTAGCAGACACACCTGAAAAGGCAGTAGAAGCGGCAAAAAAATTAACGGAGAATACCGGCACCAGTTGGTGGGTTATAAAAGCTCAAATACACGCAGGTGGCCGAGGTAAAGGTGGTGGTGTTAAGTTAGCTAAGTCGCTTGATGAGGTGAAGGAAATTGCAGGTCAAATCTTAGGTATGCAATTGGTAACTCCTCAAACTTCTGCTGAAGGTAAGAAGGTGCACCAAGTGTTAATTGCACAAGATGTATATTATCCTGGAGAAAGTGAAACAGAAGAATTTTACATGTCTGTTTTATTAAATAGAGCTTCTGGTAGAAATATGATTATGTATTCTACTGAAGGTGGAATGGATATTGAAGAGGTGGCAGAAAAAACTCCTCACTTAATTTTTACAGAAGAAATTGATCCTGCTGCAGGACTTCAAGGTTTTCAAGCTAGAAAAATTGCTTTTAATCTAGGTCTATCAGGTCAATCATTTAAGCAAATGGTAAAATTTGTTTATTCGCTTTACGAGGCTTACGATGGTATTGATGCAGCTCTTTTTGAAATTAACCCTGTATTAAAAACATCTGACGATAAAATTATCGCAGTAGATTCTAAGGTTTCTATTGATGCAAATGCACTTTACAGACAAAAGGCACTTGCTGAAATGAGAGATGTAAGAGAAGAAGATGCTACAGAGGTTGAAGCAGGTGAAGCAGGTCTTAACTTTGTAAACCTTGACGGAAACGTGGGTTGTATGGTTAATGGTGCAGGTTTAGCTATGGCTACTATGGACATTATTAAGTTGAGCGGTGGAAATCCAGCTAACTTTTTAGATGTGGGTGGTACTGCAAATGCTGAGCGTGTTGAGAAAGCATTTAGAATTATTTTAAAGGATAGCAACGTAGAAGCAATTCTAGTAAACATTTTTGGTGGTATTGTAAGATGCGACCGTGTTGCTCAAGGAATCGTTGATGCATATAAAAACATCGGTGATATTCCTGTGCCAATCATTGTTAGATTACAAGGTACTAATGCAGAGGAAGCAAAGAAAATTATTGATGATTCTGGATTAAAAGTTCACTCAGCTATATTATTACAAGAGGCTGCTGATCAAATTAAGGAAGTATTAGCTTAATGCTAGTCCAATAAATATAATAGGCCTCGCTTTTTAAGTGAGGCCTTTTTTATGCAATCAATTATGAAGACCTATTTCACGCCCGACTTTATTCAGTTTTTTATAGAATTAGCTCCAAACAACAATAAAGATTGGTTTGATGAAAATCGGAAACGTTATGAGCAAACGATAAAAGAACCTTTTAAAACTTTTGTTGGTGAATTGGCATTGCACCTTGCACAATATGAACCGACATTAGTTCAAGAGCCTAAGAATTTAATATTTCGTATAAATAGGGATATTCGATTTACTAAAGATAAACGACCTTATAAAACATTCGTTTCTGCTATAATGTCTTCAGGGGGGAAAAAGGACAAAGTAATGCCCGGGATGTATTTTGAACTGAGCCCAGAAGGATTGTTTATTTATGGAGGTGTTTTTCAGCCCGGAAAAGAACAATTAGAAGACATTCGCTATCAAATTGCTAATAATCAAGAAGAATTTAAGCGATTAATTAATGATCAATCCTTCAAAAAACACTTTGGAGAGATACTCGGAGATAAGAATGTTCGCCTTCCTAAAGAATTACAAGAAGCAGCAGAAGTAGAGCCCTTGATTTACAACAAGCAATTTTATTTCAGAACTCAATTGCCTATTCAAACTATTCTATCGGCTGACTTAGTTGCGATTATGGAAGAGTATTTTCTTGCAATGAGCCCGTTAAATACATTTTTTAAGAAGGCTTTAGGCTATTAGTTATGAGTCAAGTGAGTTAGAAATCAAAAAAGGAGTCTAATTAAGACTCCTTTTTTGCACCAAATAATACATTCCTGTGGTCAGATAATTTCTGATATATGGGATCTTAGCAATTAATCCTATTTGCTTTGTTTCTTTTAGATTAAACTTATAAGAGTAGATTGGATTAATCAAAAAGTAAGTTCGCTGATTGATCGAATACTTGTTTTCTTTACATATTCGCTCAAATCGCTCTATACTAATTCCTGTTTCTTTAATTTCCACTAGATCAGCTATTCTTTCAGGAGTTTCTTTAAATAGTTTTAATACCCCTTTATAAGCTATCATGGGCAGTAAGTGATAATAGGGAAGTTTGGATAAAACTTTACTTTTTGCTATCTGCTGATGTCCTCCAAACGGCATTTGCCAAGGTGGGAATCCAAAAAAGATAAATCCATTTGGCTTTAAGAATGTCCTTAGTTTATCCAGTAATTTATTTTGGTCAAAAATATGTTCAATTACATCTTTTAAGATAATTAAATCGAATTCACCTTTCATTTCTTCCTGAAAGTCTACATCATAGATGTTTTTGTTAATCAAAACCGCCATTTCATCGTTTACCTCTTTTTCTAAGAAGGTAGTTGCTTTTTTCAGTCGGCTTGGAGATAACTCTACACCGTAACCTTTGCACCCTTTATCAATAAAAGCCTTGAGCACTCCGCCTTCTGCACAGCCAATTTCAAGAACTTTCATTCCTTTTGAAATTTGAAATTCCTGCTCTATAAAAGGAATGATTGATTTTGCAGCATTCTCTGTCTGCATTCTAAAATACCGCTCTTTATCTTTGTGAAATTCGAAAGCCATTAAAAATAATTTATCGTCAAATTTAAAAATTATAATACTAGTATTCGATATTCAAATCACTACTTTTATGGTAATGAATTTAAATAAAGAATCGATGACGATTAGTGTCTTGGGTTGCGGATGGTTGGGCTTAGAATTAGCAAAGGATCTTCTAAAGCGACAATTTGTTGTAAAGGGTTCCACTACAGCTATTTCTAAATTGAGTGCATTGCATAAAGAGGGCATAACGCCTTTTCTCATCAATCTTAATAGGAACAATGACGACGATATTTTTGTAAAGTTTTTAAAAGCTAACGTGCTAATTGTTAATATTCCTCCTTCAAAATCGACTACTGATAATCAGACTTATGCAGAATCATTTTTACAATTAGTGCGATTAGTGAAAAAATCAGAGGTTAAACAAGTCATTTTTGTAAGTTCGACAGCAGTTTATGATGATGTCAATGGAGTGGTGTTTGAAGATAGTTCAATTGCAACGAACATCAGAGCTGAAAGACTCCTTGCTGCTGAAAAGTTATTTTCTTCAATTTCAACATCAGTAAATACGGTTATACGTTTCGGTGGTTTATGTGGCAATGAGCGGAATCCAATCACCTTTTTAACCGGTAAAAGTGGATTAGTTGGAGCTAATATAAAAACGAATATGATTTATATTTCTGACTGTATAAAAATTGTAATAGGTCTGATTGGTGATGATAGCAGTCAAGTCTATAATGCAGTCGCCCCCTTTCACCCTACAAAAGTTGAGTTCTATAAACAGATGAGTCTACTGTTTGATTTGCCACCACCGATATATATAGATAGGGGGGAAGGACAAACAGGAAAAGAGGTCGATTCTAGTAAGCTTATAAATAAAATAGGGTATCAATTTCAATTTGAAAATCCATTGACTTTTCCCAAGTAAATGCTATTAGCTAGACAACTAAACTGAAGTTTTATGAGTCTTTGAAAAAAATATAAATTGAAAAAAGGAGTTTTAATTATTTTCTTGTCACTTTTATTTTCAGAAGTGTTTTCTCAATCAATTGATTATGGGTTGGCTGTAACAGGTAATTCATCTTCTTATGGTGTTAAAAGGAGTGCGGCTCAACGAAAAAATTTTAATTATCCTTTGAATTATGGAGCCTCTGCGGGTATTTCATTGAGGTATAGTCCTTCAAAACAGCAGATATCAAGAAAATTTCCTTTTGAACCTACCTTTCAGAGTGAAGCAAAGCTTTCGTTAAATAATCTTTTGATTAAGTCTGATAATGATCGAATAAATCTATTGCAGGAGTTTTATGAAATTACTCGATTTGAATTTAGCATGGCTGTTGGAGTTGTGTACAAAAGGAAGTTTCAATTATTGATCGGTCCAACTTTCAATACCATAATTACTGCACAAAAAACAGTAGATTATAGGGACCAGCCAAATCGAATGTTTCCGGAGTCTGATGCAGATTTTAAGCGATTTGGGATAGGTTTTAACACTTCTTTCGGTTACTTATGGAAAAATTTTCATTTTTCTGTTCAATATGAACGACAACTCACCGATTTTAGAACTACTTGGTTTAATAACTCTGTTCAATTTAAAATGAATACATTACGTATCGGGACTGTTTTTTATTTGTTTAATAAAAACAATGAAAAGAATAGAGCTAGCCTTTTCGGGTTATAATTTTTTTGCTTGTTTAGTCATTATAATCGTAATTTAGCATTCTAAAACTAATAAATGGAACCAGCTATAAAATATATTAATAAGGATCAAGTAAAGTTTTTTTCTACATTAAGAAAACGAGTTGATGGTTATTTCAAGGAAAATAATTTAACAAAATTCGGAAGCAAGCGAATAGCTTTTAAAGCTATAGGTATTCTATCACTTTACTTTATACCTTATTTTTTAATTGTTTTGGACTTTTTGCCTGTATGGAGTATGGTATTATTAGCTGCCTTTATGGGTGTTGGTATGGCTGGAGTAGGTATGAGTGTTATGCATGATGGTAATCACGGTTCTTTCTCAAGTAAGGGTTGGGTTAATAGATTAGTTGGTTCTTCTATTATCTTAGTAGGAGGTCATAAACTTAATTGGAAAATTCAGCATAATGTTTTACATCATACTTATACAAACGTATATGATCATGATGAGGATATCGACGCGAATGGTTTAATCAGAATGTCTACTCAAGAAGAATTAAAACCACTTCATAGGTTTCAACACATTTACGCTTTCTTCTTATATGGCTTGATGACTATATTTTGGTATACATTTAAAGATATCAAACAATTGTCATCTTACTATAAAAGAGGTTTGTATCACGGGAAGAAAATGGATTTGAAAAGTGAAATTTTTAAATTAGTAGTGGGTAAAGCAATTTATACTGTTTACATGTTAGTTATACCTATTCTTGTTATGAAAAGTATTCCATGGTGGGGTGTTGTTTTGGGATTCCTATTGATGCATTTTGTTTGTGGTCTAGTTTTAGCTGTAATATTTCAATTAGCGCATGTAGTAGAAGAGACTGTCCAACCCCTCCCTAATGATGAGGATACTATTGAAAATACATGGGCTGTTCACCAATTAATGACAACTGCAAATTTTGCTCGTAGAAATAAGATTTTATCTTGGTACATTGGGGGATTGAATTATCAAGTAGAGCACCATATCTTTCCTAACATTAGCCATGTTCACTATCCTGAAATTTCAAAGATCGTTCAGGCCACGGCTACAGAATTTGGGGTGCCTTACAACGAGTTTGAAACATTTAGCGAAGCATTTAAGTCTCACATGAGACTTTTGAAGACATTAGGACAGCCTAGTCCACAGATGGCATAACGTTATAGTTTATAAGAAGCTGCTTCAATTTACTGAAGCAGCTTTTTTATGCCTAATTCCAAATACGATTGCAGAGTATAAATATGGGTTTGTTGTTTTGTAGTCTAGTTCCTATGATATAATCCGTTCCTCCATCTTTTATTTTGCCTTTTTTCTTAATCTCTTCGGCTGATAATGGATGATTGCGACTGATAATATTTGCTTTTTTTGAAAGGCCCTTTATTTGATTGGTTTCTTTTATTACTTCAAACGTTCTCCCCGGAAAATCAAGTACTTTTTCTTTACTGGTGTAAAAATGACTGTTAATAGCTATTTTTTTTATGCCAAAATGGCTACCTAAGCTTTTAAATGCACCTGCTTTTAGAATAGATGCATTGGGCTCGTATAAATAGGTTAATGGGTCAGAAAAGTCACTATTGACTTTCGCCTCATCTTTATAATTGAAATCAAATTGCTCTTCACCTGATTGCGTAAAATTAATACAAGAAATTATTGTGCTTTCTATTTTTTTGTTGGATAACATGAAAATCAATTCTTTACAATCATTATTAATGGATACAACGTTTACCTTAGCAATTGTATTTAATTGCTGAATAGCTTGCTTGATATCCAATAAAGGTGAAAACTTTACCATAACTTGTTTACTAAGTTTGATTAACTGATCTTCAATTTCGATAAGGTTAGGAGAGCAGTCCTCTATTTTTACCCCTTTTTTCATTCCCCCAGCTCTTCGATCTGGATCTAAATAAATCAGGTCAAATCTAGTTTTTGATTTATGCAGGAAATTTTCTGCACTTTCATTTTCAAAAATCAGCCGTTTTTCTTTTAATAGTGATCTTAGATTGGCTTGGCTAATTTTAAACAATTCAGGATTAGCCTCAACGTAGGTTATTTCATCAAACAGTTTTCCCAGATAGTAGGTGTCTACTCCCATACCACCGGTTAAATCTACAAAATAGTGACCTTTTACTACTTGTGTCGCCTTGTAATTTCCTGTAATAGAAGATGAGCATTGTTCCATTGCTCTTTTATCAGGAAACTGAATATTGCTGTAATCCCACTCTGGCAATTTTATTTTTGCCATCTTTCTTCCCTGAATTTGGTTGATAATGTACTGTGACGGAAGCTCAGGTTTTTTACTCAGTTGAAGCGCTAAACTAGGCACATCCAAGTGACTATTTTCTTTGATGAATTGCTCAATTATTGCCTTATTTATCATTACTCAAAAAGACATAAGAAATAATATTGGCGCCCATCTGAAAAGCTTTTAAACGTTTATCGAGAGTGTCGTTGTGCACTTCCTCATCTTCCCATCCATCGCCGAGGTCAGACTCATAGGTATAAAAAAGAACTAATCGTCCTTTATGCATAATACCGAACCCTTGAGGTTTTTTATCATCGTGTTCATGAATCTTTGGAAGACCATTATTAAAATCATATTTCTGATGATAAATGGAGTGACTAAATGGAATTTCTACCAACTCATATTCAGGAAACACTTTTTTTAATTCTTGGCGAATAAATTGGTCCATTCCATAATTATCATCTATGTGTAAAAAACCATCTCCTAATAAATAGTTGCGTAAATTTTCTGCTTCTTGCGATGAGAAAACCACGTTCCCGTGGCCTGTCATGTGTAAAAATGGATAATCAAACAGGTTGGGGCTTCCAACTTCTACTAAGGCTTGTCCCCGATTAATATTAGTACCTAAATTTTTATTGCTAAAATCAATTAAGTTAGGAAGTGATGTTTCTAAATTAGCGTACCAATCTCCACCGCCATTGTACTTTAGTACTGCTATTTGGTAGTTTTGCGCCAATGATAGTGTCATTGAGAATGTCAAGAAGGTAATTAGCGTAAAAAGCTTAGTCATAAATCATATTTAATTGTACACATGCCATTATAGCAGCAGTTTCAGTTCGCAGTCGCGCATCTCCTAAAGTTACTGATTGAAATCCATTTTGTAGCGCAAACTCTACTTCATCTTTACTAAAATCCCCCTCAGGGCCAATTAGCAAGAGGGTCGATTTCGAAGAGTTTACTCGTTTATATATTTTTTCTTTTGGTATATCGGGATAGCAATGGGCAATCAAAAGATTGAGGTCTGATGATGAGTGCTGCTCAACTAGAGATTTAAATGTTATTGCTGATTTTAAGACAGGAACGTATCGCTTTAGCGATTGTTTCATCGCAGCCACTAAGACTTTTTCCATTCTATCCTCTTTAATTACCTTGCGTTCTGAATTTTTGGTAACAATAGGAATTATACTTCCAATGCCGATTTCTGTCGCTTTTTCTAAAAACCATTCGTAGCGATTATTATTCTTTGTGGGTGCTACAGCAATCGAAATTTGCTCAAATGGGTTCGTCTGAAATTCTTTATTTAGAATAGTGAGTGTACATTTTTTTGGATGAGCATCTAAAATTTCACATTTAAATAAGTTTCCTGAACCATTTACTACATAAATTTTATCGCCAATTTTAAGACGTAAAACCTTGATAGCGTGTTTGGAATCGTTTTCGTCAAGCGTAATGATCTCAGAAGCTATGTTTGTGGCGTAAAATAACAGCATACCACAAAGGTAATAACAGGAAAGATATTAACGCCCCTTTTTAAAAAAGGCTTTAATTCATAATTTAGCGGTAAATATAGAACCGATAGATGAAAAAGATTTTAGTAGCCAATAGGGGGGAAATAGCTTTACGAATAATGCGTACTTGCAAAGAAATGGGAATAAAAACAGTAGCTGTTTTTTCTGAAGCTGATCGAAAGGCACCATTTGTAAAATACGCAGATGAAGCTGTTTTGTTAGGACCTCCTGCTTCATCAGAATCCTATTTGTTAGGTGATAAAATTATATCAATTGCAAAGCAATTGCATGTAGATGGTATTCATCCAGGTTATGGATTTTTATCAGAGAACGCAGGGTTTACTAAAAAAGTGACCGATGCCGGGATCAAGTTTATTGGACCATCTCCTGAAGCAATGGAGGTAATGGGTAGTAAGTTGGCAGCTAAAGCAGCTGTTAAAAAATACAACATTCCTTTAGTTCCCGGAACTGATGAAGCCATTACAGATATCGCAGAAGCAAAGCTTCGAGCTATTGAAGTTGGTTTTCCAATATTGGTAAAAGCCTCTGCTGGTGGCGGGGGCAAAGGAATGCGCATAGTGGAGCGTGTGGAAGATTTTGAAGAACAAATGGACCGGGCGGTTTCAGAAGCAGTTTCTTCTTTTGGAGATGGAGCAGTTTTTATTGAACGTTATGTAGGTTCACCTCGTCACATTGAGATTCAAATATTAGCTGACCAGCATGGGAATACCCTCTTCTTGCATGAGAGAGAGTGCTCTATTCAACGTAGGCACCAAAAAGTAATTGAGGAAGCTCCTTCTGCCGTTTTAACTCCTGAAATTAGAAAAGCAATGGGTGAAGCAGCTGTAAATGTAGCTCGATCTTGTGATTATGTTGGAGCCGGGACTGTTGAGTTCTTATTGGATGAAAATAAAGACTTTTTCTTTCTAGAGATGAACACTCGATTACAAGTTGAGCATCCGGTTACAGAGCAAATTACAGGACTAGATTTAGTTAGAGAGCAAATAAACATCGCAAGAGGAGAAAAGTTAGGATTCACACAAGATGAAATTCCAATGCACGGACATTCTTTTGAAGTACGTGTTTATGCTGAAGACCCTTTGAATAATTTTTTGCCTGATATTGGTACATTACATACTTATAAAAGGCCACAAGGTTTAGGCATACGAGTAGATGATGGATTTGAAGAAGGAATGGAAATTCCAATTTATTATGATCCGATGATATCGAAATTGATCACTTTTGGAAAAGATCGTGAAGAGGCTAGATTAAGAATGATTAGAGCTATAGATGATTATGAAATTAGTGGTGTACAAACAACACTTTCATTTTGCAAGTTTGCTTTACAGCATGATTCTTTTGTTAGTGGAAATTTTGACACGAATTTTGTAAAAAACTATTATACTCCAGACATATTGAAAGAAAATACGGAAGAGGAGGAGGTTTTGGCCGCTTTGATGGCAGCCAAGCTGTTTGAATCAATTAAGAATGAAACTCAAGTAGCTGATTATGAAAAAGGAGTAAGTTTCAAATGGAAAAAGAATAGACTAAACTAAATAGTTATAAAATTGAAGCTAGTTTGTTGAGTTGGGTTTTAGTTTTGAAATTACCAAAGGCGACTACAGCTTCTGTTCCATTAATTTCTAAAACTTTGCCAACTTGTTTGCCTTCGATTAGTTTAACGGTATCCCCAACTTCTAAAGGTTTTGTGGGTTTTTTAGCTGTCTTCTTTTTATTGCTAGTTTTTTTTACTTTTACAGCAGCCTTTAGTCGGGCCTCTTTTTCAGTAGCCTCTAGTTTGTTTTTTTCTATAGCTACGTATTTTTTTAATTCACTTAAAAGAACCTTGTTTCCCTTTTTGGTTTCATAAGAATTAATAAACTGCAACATTTTTTTTCCGCTTGTTACATATTTATTATTCCGCTCCATTACTTCTTGCTGGCGTTCTAAGCGTTCTTCGTATTGCTGCTGCTTAAGTTCATAAGCTTTTCGTTCATCTTCAGCAATTAATTTGGCTATTCTGGTTTGGGCGTTAATGGTTTCATAATTTGATTTTTCTCGTTGTAATTCCGAAATCAGCTTATCCATCTCTATTTTGGTAGAATTCACTTTTTCCTTTGCTAGCTTGATAATATCTTCTTCTATACCATTGATAGTAGCTACCTCAAATGTAAAGGAAGATCCAGGCTGTCCGATAGACAGTTTATACATTGGTTGTAATGTATCTACATTAAAAAGCATATTTGCATTTAGCGTGTTGGCTAATTGTGCCGCTTTTAGCTTTATATTTCCATAGTGCGTAGTAATTACACCAAAGCTTTTCTTGGAATAAAGTTTCTCGAAGAACACCTCTGCTAATGCTCCTCCTAAGTCAGGATCTGAACCTGTTCCAAATTCATCTAATAGCAGGAGCGTCCTTTTATTGGCCACACTTAAAAAATAATGCATTCGCTTTAAGCGGTAACTGTACGTGCTCAGTTCATTTTCTATACTTTGATTATCGCCTATGTCGGATAAAATGTGGTGAAACCAGCCGAATTTACTGTTTGCATCTACAGGAACTAGCAAACCACATTGCATCATTAGTTGTAATAATCCCACCGTTTTCAATGTAATGGATTTACCTCCTGCATTGGGGCCTGAAATCACCAACATTCTGGTAAATTTATCCATACGAATGGTTTGTGGAAGTGTTGGTTTTTTTAATTCCTCATTCTTTAGCCATAAAAGCGGGTGGTAGGCATTGGTCATTTCTATGTAACTCTCGTCAATCAATGCGGGTTTTACGCCATTAATAAGTTGAGCATATTTTACTTTTGCCTGAACAAAATCTAATCCGGTTAGCACATTTTGATAAGCTTCCATAAGCGGGAGTTGGTGCTGAATTTGTGCTGTTAGAACTTTGAAAATTCGATTTATTTCTTTGCGTTCATCATCGAGTAATTGCTCAAGTTCAAAGTTGAGACTTTGTGTTTCCTCAGGTTCAATGTATGTTAGGAATCCTGTATTTGAGGAGCCTAAAATTTTACCTTTCACTTGTCTTTTATATGAAGAAACAATGGAGAGCACTCGTCTATCATTTACTAAACCCTCATTCGATTCAGCTAAATAGCCTTTTGCACGCATTCGCTTTAGTGCGATATCAAAGTTTTTTGTTATCTGCTTTCGTATGGCGTTAATGCTCATTCTAATGCGATAAAGCTCCTCCGTAGCATTGTCTTTCACACGCATTTTATTATCGAGTATGCGTTCTATGGCCTCTACTATTTCAGTAGTGTATTCCGCCTCTTGAATTTGGGCTGAAAGTAGGGGGAACTCTTGATGATTTTTTTGTGTAAATTTCAGTAAATCATTTACTAATCGACTAACGTATAGTATTTTAATAATGCTTTCTAGTTCTAAAAAAGCTCCTTGCTTTCCTAATATCTTTAATTCATATAATAATTCTTTAAACTCCAATCGTGGAAAACGGATGGATTCTTCTCTAATTCGGAGCAATTCGTTTGCCAAAGAAAGGTGGTGCTCGGCACTTTTTAAATTTCTGAGTGGCTTTAGATGCTCAAATTTTTTCTGTGCGGTTTCGCCATAGCAAAATCCTACTAGTTGATCCCTAATTTCTTTAAAGTTTAAGTCTTCTGCTGTTTGTTCGTCGAAAAGTATCAAAAATGATGTGCGTTTAGTCCGGTTTTAATGGTTGTTGAACAACTAATTGGTGAATCTGTTTTTTAGTTTTCTAATAAAAAGACAAAACACTCATTCAAAGTTAAATCTTTTTTAAAGAGTAGCAGAAGGACTTTGGCTCAATACTGATTTATAGAGTAGGTACAAAAAAAGAGCAGCGACCCCTCGCTGCTCTAAAAACTAAACCTACTACTTAAATCAAATGAGCTATTCTTAAACTCATTGACGAAGCAAATATAAGATGTTTTTTTAAATTTGCAATAAAAAAGTTAGACGAAATACATTTTTTTATCGCTTAGTGACCTTATTTAATCTTTTTTTTAATTTTGCTCCTATTCCTGATTGCTTATATATCTTTGTAAAAAAAAGAAATGGATCAAAATAAGCTCTTATCTACCTTCAGAAAAATAAGCATTGCAGAGGGGATTTCCTTTTTGTTGTTGGTTTTTATTGCGATGCCTTTTAAATATGTGTTGGATATTCCTGAACTAGTAAAATACGTAGGGTGGTTACATGGATTTTTATTTATACTTTATGGCGTTTATTTATTATTAGTTACTTTAAAGTTTAAGTGGCCGTTAGAGCGTTTTATTATAGGGTTCTTCTCTTCTTTACTTCCTTTCGGACCTTTTTTGTTTGAAAGAACGCTTAAAAAGGAATATGGGCAAATTATATTCTAGGTATTTTATAAATTGTATCTACACAAACAAGCCTGATTGCTTTGTTTGTG
Organism: Vicingaceae bacterium; assembly: GCA_028336925.1. Taxonomy (GTDB): domain Bacteria; phylum Bacteroidota; class Bacteroidia; order Flavobacteriales_E; family Vicingaceae; genus Acidiluteibacter. The sequence goes on from JAOKVV010000014.1 coordinate 32,754, forward strand.
ATATTTAACTATTTTATTTGTTTTGATTATCAAGGCATTAAATTCTGTGGTTTTGCAATTCAAATGCTTAATTTTGCCAACCATTAACAAAAATCAATAGCGTGTCATTAGATTCATTAAAAATTAATAAGCAGTTAAAGTTAGCCCTCAACTCTAAGGGAATTCATCACCCTACTGCGGTTCAAGCTCAAACCATTAATAGAATTGTTGGTGGACACGATGTAGTAGCAACAGCACCTGAAGCTACCGGTAAAACTACCGCGGTAGTAATGGGTGTGATTTCTAAGCTTATTTATGCTAAAGGAGATGCTCCTAGAGCATTAATTTTAGTTCCTACTCAAGAAAAGGTAGAAGATTTAGTAGTGCTTTTTGAGGAACTAGGGGTAAATACAGACTTACGTGTAGAAACCATTCGAAAGGGAAGTAATTTTGACTTTATGCGTGATATATTGGCAGAAGGCGTGGATGTAGTAATTGCTACACCTGAGCGTTTACAGCCTTTTTATTACAAAACAGGTATAAATATTACTCAGATTGAGATTTTTGTTATTGATGGAGCTGACCACATTACTAGATTAGGTACCCATACTGCCACTAAACAATTAGGCGAAAATGTACCTGAAAAAGCACAACACGTGGTGTTTACAGAAGTAATTCACCCAAAGGTGGAGCACATGATTGAAGATTTTCTACGTTTTCCGGCATTTATAGAAGTGAAGGTTGATAAACAAGTTGATTTAGAAATAATTGACTCCTTAGTTTATGAAGTAAGAAACTTTAAAACAAAGCTAAATTTAATTAATGTGCTTGCAAATGATGCATTGACGTATCATAAAATGCTAATATTTGTGAATAATAAACTAAACGCAAGTAAAGTTTATAAAAGTCTAGAAAAACGAAATTCAGGGCAGGTAGTGTTACTAAATGCTCCTTTCTTTGATCAGCGAAGCGTTAGTAATTTAGAAGACTTTAAAGAGGAGGAGTATTACAGGATTTGTGTAGTCTCTACCGAAGATTTAGAACAGACACTAGATCTAGGTGGTGTATCTCATTTGATTCATTTCGATTTAAAGGACTATAAAGATACCATCATTAACAGAATAGTAAAACAAGAGAATACTTTAAAGGATGCATTAGCGCTATTTTTTGCCACAGAAAATGAAGTAAGTACCCTTCGAAAAATAGAACAAACCGTTGGTATTTCTATAACTATAGAGGAGCTACCAATAGGAACTATTATAGAAGGAGAGGCAGAACGTGTTGAAGTGGAAGAAGAGTCAGTATTAAGTGACGACCCAAATAAGGGAGCTTTTCATAAAAAGAAAGAGAAAAATTCCAAAGACTATAATTACGGGATTAAGGACAAAGTTGAAAAGTTTGGCCGCTATAAAAAGAAGAAAGGAAAACGCAAGAATAAGTAGTAATCAAATTTAACTTCATTTACCTAGTAAATTTTGTGATGTTTTTCCTTTTGATAGTAAAGATAGGTCCTGGGCCTCTTTTTAGCGGGAAGATCAAACCTGTGAATAATTTGACCTGAGTTTATCGCTAAGTATTAGGTATTTTATTTTCGTTTAGTAACTGATTTTATAATAAAAGGCCTTGAAAAGGCCACAAGAATTTAGAATTTAAGCCTTTGAAAGTTTGGCCGATTTGCTTCTATAATGATCTAAATTCGTTCCTTTTTGACATCTTATATAAATATTCTGCTTATTACAAGATAGCTTGGCGTTTACCACTTATAATGTAAAAAAAGTGAGAATTATTCTAAAAGAGATCCTTTTTACTAATAATTGGAATGACTCGCTCCGAAAAATTGATGAGATCCGTTAAACCTCTTAGGTTTAAAGAGTAATTTGTAGAATTTTTTTCACCGCCTTGAATTTCCTGCCTGCGGCAAAGCAGGTTGATTCATTTTGAACTATTGCTTGTTCCTGTTCAAAAGGAGGAAAGACACAAGAAAATAATTAAAAGTTTGTTTTTCAATTACTTAAAAATCTGGGAGCAACGTAAATTAGTACTTGTTTTAAATTCTAAACTTTTATTGGGAAGTAGTGTATTCGAATATTTTTACCCTACTAGTTTAAGTTTTTTGCTTTTTCTTTTTTGCAGCTGGAAACAAAACATTATTTAGAATAAGTCTATATCCCGGACTGTTTGGGTGTAAGTTTAAGTCGGTAGGAGGGTCTCCAACAAAATGCTGGTAATCTTCAGGGTCGTGCCCTCCATAGAATGTCCAAGTCCCTTTGCCAAATGTACCATGAATGTATCGAGCACTATTGAGTGCTTTGTTTTCTCCCAATATGAGTATCTCTGGTTTTATAAATTGCTTATTAAAAGCAGTAGTTTGTCCCATAAATCCTTTGATTACTGGTGTATGGTTTTGACAAAGCATCGTAGGAACGGGGTCCCACTTTGCTGAAAACTCAAAGAGTGTGAATAAATCTAATTTCTCAGCCGTTCTGCTATGAGCAGGAGTTGCATCTATATTTGAAAACTCATATTGCATAGGATCAGTAATCAATGAGAAATCTTTAAAAGCGAACGTATTTTTAAAATTTAATTTTGAATTATAATTTGGTGTAGAGCCATCGCCGTCAAAAATAGGTTCACAAATGTCCAACTCCATTGCAGATAAAGCTATGTCGTAAGAGTCAGTTCCTGAGCACATAGTAAACAAAAAGCCACCACCAGAAGTGAATTCGCGAATTTGTTTAGCTACGCCCAGTTTTAGTTGAGAAACTTTTTGAAATCCTAGCCTGTTAGCCATTTCTTCGTTCTGCCTAACTTGTTCTTTATACCAAGGATAACTTCTATAATTGGCATAAAACTTTCCATATTGACCGGTAAAGTCTTCATGGTGTAAATGAAGCCAATCATATAAGGGTAATGTCCCGTTTATTATTTCTTCATCGTAAATAACATCATATGGAATTTCTGCGTAGGTTAAAACTAGCGTAACTGCATCATCCCAAGGCTGTTTCCCTTTTGGAGAATAGACGGCCATTTTTGGTGCTTTTTCTAATTTAACGGCGTCCATATTTACTTCAGGATTAGATATCTCAATTAGAATACTACTTGCTTTCGCATCTGCAATTAACTCATAATTAACTCCTCTAATAACACATTCATCTTGTATAGCCTTGGCTGATTTTATCATAAAACTACCACCTCTATAATTCAACAACCACTGAACTTCAACATCTCTTTCCAAAACCCAAAATGCAATTCCATAAGCCTTCAGGTGATTGCCTTGGGCATCATCCATAGGTATAAGTAAATAAGAAGCTTTAGTTGAAAAGCTAATCAGAAATAAAATACAAAGAAGTCTGATCTGCATTATGTGAAAGTTTTTATAAAAAAGATTGTTAAAAGGGAACTTCATCGTCTCCAAAATCATCCATTTTAGACGATCTTGTAATAGTGTTGTTGGAAGAGTCGAATTCATCGTTTACAGGCATTTCGCCAAAGGCATTTCCATTATTACCGTTGCTTTCACCACTAAAATAATCGTTATCTAAATTTCCAAATTTGGCTAATTCAGCTGTAAATTTAAGCTGCACATCACCAACCGAACCATTTCTGTGTTTGGCGATAATAATATTAGCAACTCCCAAGGTAGAATTACCTGCCTCATCTTCTGTCAAACCGTAATACTCAGGTCTATTAATAAACAGCACCATATCGGCATCTTGCTCAATGGATCCTGATTCCCTTAAGTCAGAAAGCTGGGGTCTTCTGTCTCCTCCTCTTGATTCAACAGCTCTACTAAGTTGTGAAAGTGCGATTACAGGAATATTCAATTCTTTGGCTATACTTTTTAATGATCGTGAAATTGTACTAATTTCTTGCTCTCTATTTCCTTTTCCTTCACCACCTGCGGTCATTAGCTGAAGGTAATCTACCACGAGTAATTGTATGTCATGTTGTGCCTTTAACCTTCTTGCTTTTGCTCGTAATTCAAATACCGAGATAGCAGGCGTGTCATCTATAAAAATTGGGGCTTCGGTAAGACCTCCAATTTTGGTATGAATTTGCGCTAATTCATCATATCTTAGATTGCCATTTTTTAGTTTACCTGCTGATATCTCTGATTCTGCAGAGATTAAACGAGTAACCAATTGTAATGAAGACATCTCCAAAGAAAATATAGCTACTGCCTTTTTAAACGATACAGCTGCATTTCTTCCTAGTGTTAAAGCAAATGCTGTTTTACCCATTGCAGGTCGTGCTGCTAATATAATTAAGTCAGATGGTTGCCATCCAGAGGTCATTTTGTCTAATGCAGTAAATCCTGAAGGTGTACCGACAATGTTACCATCTTGAGTTTTTGCAGACTCAATCTGAACTATGGCTTGACGAACTAATGTGGACATATCATCCCAGTTCTTTCTAATGTTACCTTCCGTGACACTAAACAATCCACTTTCAGCTTTATCCATTAGGTTAAAAACATCAGTAGTTTCGTCGTATGCGTCAGTGATAATTTCCGATGATATTCGAATCAATTCTCTTTGGATATACTTTTGTGCAACTATCCGAGCA
>JAOKVV010000015.1 GCA_028336925.1 Vicingaceae bacterium
TTTGGCGGTGATGGTGATCTCGCTTTCCGAAAAATAATACCTGCGTTATATTACAGGTTTTTAGATGGCCAAATTTGTTCTAAATCTAGAATTCTTGCTACAAGTAGAACAGAAAGATCTCAAGAAGAGTATCTTTTACAGCTAAAAAATGAATTGCAAAAACATATTAAATCCATTGATAAAAAAAATATGGATGTAATGTTTAAGGCGATGACTCACCTGTGCATTAAAGATAAAAATGATAAGGAAGGCATATCAAATTGGTTTCAAAATAATGATATTGACATAAGTATATTTTATTTAGCAACTCCTGCAAGTGCTTTTGGCGAGTTAAGTCAATTTTTAGATGAGTGCAATTTGATAAACAGCAACAGCCGAATTGTTTTAGAGAAGCCTTTAGGTACTGACCTTGATAGTTCTGAGTTGATTAATAGTGAAGTTGCTAAGTATTTCACTGAAAAGCAAATTTATCGTATTGATCATTACTTGGGTAAAGAGACTGTTCAAAATCTGATGGTTTTAAGATTTGCTAATAATATTTTTGAGCGTTCTTGGAATTCTCAAAGTATTGATAACGTTCAAATAACAGTTTCTGAATCATTAGGGGTTGGTACTCGCGGTAATTATTATGATAAGTCTGGAGCATTAAAAGACATGGTTCAAAATCACCTTCTTCAGTTGTTGTGTCTAATTGCAATGGAGCCTCCTTCAAAACTAGATGCTGATGAAGTTAGGGATGAAAAATTAAAAGTGTTAAAATCACTCCGACCTTTTGATGAACAATCGATAAGGACGGGAACAGTTAAAGGACAGTACACAAGAGGTCATTCAAGTGAAGGGCCTTTAGCATCTTACCTTGAGGATATTGGGAAGTATGAATCACAGAACGATACGTTCGTTGCTCTAAAAACTTACATTGATAATTGGCGTTGGTCTGGAGTGCCCTTTTATTTAAGAACAGGTAAGCGAATGATTCACCGTTATTCAGAGATTATAATTAATTTTAAAGAAGTGCCTCATAATATTTTTCCCAAAAAGGAGAAAAGTATACCTAATAATAGATTATCTATACTTCTTCAACCTGAAGAAAAAATTGAGTTATTACAAATGGTAAAGGTTCCTGGCCCCGGGGGGTATAGGTTTAAACCTATTTCTTTAGAGCTAGATTATGCAGACCATTTTGAGGACCGATTTCCTGACGCATATGAAAGATTGTTAATGGATGTTGTAAGAGGAAATCAAACTTTATTTATGAGAAGAGATGAAGTTAAAGCAAGTTGGACTTGGATCGAATCAATTATTCAAAATTGGAAAAAGGTAGGAGTAACGAATCATTTATATGAAGCTGGTACTTCTGGACCGGGAAACATTGTTATGGATCCCGGACATTCTTGGGAATTGTCAAGACACGTTGAAAAAAATAGAAGGAATGCAGGAAAATAGCAGGGATGTATTAGAAGATAGATTGGTTTCTGAAATAGTTCTGAAATTAAGAAAAGGGATTAATGATAATGGTCAAGCATCATTAGGTGTTTCAGGAGGTTCTACGCCTGTAAATCTATTTAAGAAACTTTCTAAAACAGAGATTCAGTGGAATAAGATATTTATATTTCCGGTCGATGATAGGGTATTACCTGATAATCATCCTGACCAAAATGGCACTTTAATCAAACAAAATTTACTTATAAATAAGGCAAAGCATGCCACATTTATACCTTTAATACATTTTTATAATGATAGTAAAATCAATTTGTTAAAGGCACAAACAATTTTAGATTCAATTGATAGGCCTTTTGACGTTTTAATTTTAGGTATGGGAACAGATGGTCATACAGCATCCTTGTTTCCAAACAGTGAGGGTATTAAAAACGGAATGGATATAAATAATAATGAGCTGTTGGTAGAAATAAAGCCTACGCTGGCTCCTTATACTCGTATTTCTTTAACGCGAAGCACTATAGAACAATCTAAAAATATTTATTTGCATATTTATGGTAATGAGAAGAAAATGGTATATGATAAGGCTAAATCTTCTGATAATCATGAGCTTTATCCCATTTCTGCATTTATGAATATGCCAAATTTTAATTTATACTGGACAGAATGAAGAAGGAAATAATTGAAATCACTGAAAGAATCAAACTCCGCTCAGCAGAAACGAGAAATAGCTATGTTGAACAAATGGAAATTGCCATTAGTAAACAAGTAACTAGAAGTGGATTAGCCTGTGGTAATCTTGCACACGCTTTTGCAGCTTGTTCTGATGATGAGAAAATGGATCTTAGTGGAGAATCAAAGCTCAATATAGGTATCATAACTGCATTTAATGATATGTTGAGTGCACATAAGACCTATGAGGACTATCCAAAGGATATCAGAAAATTTGCTCAAAAATACGGTGGAGTGGCTCAAGTAGCATCAGGTGTTCCTGCAATGTGCGATGGCGTAACACAAGGCCAAGAAGGAATGGAGCTTTCTTTACTTAGCCGTGATATTATAGCACTTTCTACAGCAATTGGAATGTCACATCAGATGTTTGACGGCGGATTATGTTTAGGTATATGCGACAAAATTGTTCCTGGAATGATGATTGGTGCTCTTCGTTTTGGTCATTTACCATTTATTTTTATGCCTGGTGGCCCAATGGAAACAGGAATTTCAAATGAGGAAAAGTCCCATTTCAGAAGGCTTTATGCTGATGGGAAAATTGGAAGAAAAGAACTGCTTGAGGCTGAATCAAAATCTTATCATTCGGCAGGGACTTGCACATTTTATGGAACTGCAAATAGTAATCAAATGTTAATGGAAATAATGGGTGTTCATTTACCTGGATCATCTTTTGTTAACCCTGGCACCGAATTAAGGAGTAGGCTAAATGAATATGCTGTTAAGAGAGTATTAGAAATTGGAAAAAAAACAGATGAATTTACGCCATTATATAAAATTATAAGTGCTGAAAGTGTTGTAAATGCTATTGTTGGTTTAGTTGCTACAGGTGGTTCAACCAACCATACTATCCATTTAATTGCAATAGCAAAAGCAGCTGGAATAATAATAGATTGGGATGATTTTAATGATATTTCTGAAGTAGTTCCTTTAATTACTAGAGTTTATCCTAATGGGTCTGCTGATATCAATCATTTTCAAGCATGTGGGGGAATGGGCTACCTTATTAAAACGCTAAGAGATGGCGGTTACCTTAATGATAATGTAGAAACTGTTGTAGGGAAAGGATTGGAAAAATATTGTCAAGAACCTTACCTTTTAAATGGCGAGCTTAAATGGAAAAATTCTCCTTCAGAGTCATTGGATGATTCTGTTTTAAGATCATATAATGCTCCATTCTCATCTACTGGTGGATTAAAATGTTTAAAAGGAAATCTTGGAAGATCCATAATTAAGGTTTCCTCTGTGAAGGAGGAGCACCGTAAAGTTACAGCCAAGGCTCGTGTCTTTACAGATCAAGATGATGTTATGACTGCCTTTAAAAAGGGAGAATTGAATAAAGATGTAATTGTGGTAGTAAAAAATCAAGGCGCGTTAACCAACGGCATGCCTGAATTACACAAGTTAACTCCCTCCCTTACTATTTTGCAGAATCAAGGTTATAAGGTTGCTTTAGTTACAGATGGAAGAATGTCAGGAGCATCAGGAAAGGTTCCAGCTGCAATTCATTTAAGCCCTGAAAGTAGCATGGGAGGCAATGTTTCTAAATTAGAAGATGGAGACTTGATTGAACTTGACGCAGTGGCAGGAACCCTTAATTGCATTAATTTTGATGAAGTTCAAAAGCGATCTATTAAAGTAAATCAAAATCTAAATTCGTATGGCGTTGGTCGTGAGTTGTTCAATGCCGTAAGGCCTCTTATAACAACTAGTGAGGAAGGCGCATCTTTTATTATTTAAATGGATAATCAAAATAAAATAGGAACTATATTAAGTTCAAGTTCTGTAATTCCCGTAGTTAGCTTTGATAAAGGTGATAATCCTGTCGAGTTTGTTAATTTTCTTATCAAACAAGGTATAAATTGCATTGAAGTTACACTAAGAAATGATTTTGCAATTGAAGCTATTAGGCTGATAAAGAAAAGTCTACCTGAAAATTTTTATTTGGGAGTAGGTACTGTGGTCAATGCTTCTCAAGTTGATGAACTTAAAAAAATTGGAGTTGATTTTATGGTTAGTCCAGGATCAAATTTAGAACTTATAAAAATAATGCAACAGAGCGGAATTGCTTTTCTTCCTGGGGTATCTACTCCATCTGAAATAATTGGAGCCATTCAATTGGGACTTACTTATCTTAAATTTTTTCCTGCAAACCTTTTCGGAGGGATAAATGCATTAAAAACTTATTCATCTGTTTTTCCAAATATTATTTTTTGCCCAACAGGTGGTATAAGTCAAATGAATTATATTGAATTTTTGGATCTTCCGAATGTTATATCAGTTGGAGGTACATGGATTCAAAAAAAATATTATAAAAAGAATTAATATGATAGCTGTCGCAGAAAGTGGTTCTACTAAAACACAGTGGTTTATAATTTCTTCTAACGGGACAATTAAACAAGAAATCTCTACAAGAGGATTTAACCCTGATTTTCATGATTCAAAATTTATTGAATTAGCACTTTTGGAAAATGAAGAAATTAATTTTTATTCTCAATCCATAAGTTTGGTTTATTTTTTTGGCGCTAGTTGTTCAAGTACCAACAACATCAATAAAGTTAAAGGAGGGTTGCAATCAATATTTAAGAATGCCGAGATACAGGTTGAACATGATTTATCTGCCAGCGCATATGCTTTATATCAAGGAAATCCTGTTATAAGTTGTATTATTGGAACAGGTTCTAATTCTGTATTATTTGACGGTGTAAAAATGTTTGAAGAAATACCTGCCTTGGGTTTCTTTCTCGGTGATGAATGCAGCGGTGCTTATTTTGGGAAACAACTTTTAAAAGACTTTTTTTACAAAAAATTGCCTGTAGATATTCATGATACTTTAATTCAGGACTATAATTTAGAATGGAATAAGGTTAGAGAAATTATTTATGGTTCAAAGGATGCCAATGTATTTTTAGCCTCCTTTATGCCTTTTATAATGAGGTATAAAGGTTCTGCCTATATTGATCAATTGCTCAATGAAGGAATTAAAAATTTCATTGATTTACATATTGACTGTTTTGCAGCTTATAATTGTAAAGAAGTTGGTTTTGTTGGTTCTATTGCAGGTATATTAAAGCATTCGATACAAATTCAGTTAGAAGCTAAAGGGTATAAATTAGGGAAAATAATACATAGCCCCGGAAGAGATCTTGTAAATTATTTACTTCAGGAAAGAAAAATTCTTGATTCAAAAGTATTAGAATCTAAAAGGACCACACTGAAATAATGTCTAGTAAATTGACTATAATTGTATTTATCACGATTCTCTTGGTTTCATGTAGTGTTGAAACTAGCGAAAAGTATACTTATACGTCAGCGGAAGAAATTCTTAACAAGTTTGGCAGTAATGCATTTTGTTATGGAGGGTATAGACATAATACTCGAGATTCAATTCCTTCTATTACCGAATTAAAGGAAGACCTTAAGGTTCTAAATGCTTTAGGTTGCCATTTGATTAGAACGTATCAAACTCAGCAATTTGGTCAAGAAAAGCGATTATTAGAAGCAATTAGAGAATTAAATAAGGAGGAAGAAAATTTTGAAATGTATATAATGTTAGGTGCTTGGATTCAGTGCAAAGATGCTTGGACTGATAGGCCTATTCATGATCTAGAAGATACCACTAATAATAAATTAGAAATAAATCAAGCTATTGACTATGCTCAAAAATATCCTGAAATTGTTAAGATAATTGCCGTTGGTAATGAAGCTATGGTGCATTGGGCTGAGAGTTATTGGGTTGCTCCTGATATTATTTTAAAGTATGTTAAGCAATTACAGAAATTAAAAAAAAATGGTCTGATTGATTCTAAGCTGTGGGTTACTAGTTCAGACAATTTTGCTTCATGGGGTGGAGGACCAAATGAATATAAAACCATTGTCTTAGAAGAGCTAATTAGGAGAGTCGACTTTGTTTCCATTCACACTTATCCTTTTCATGACACACACTATAATTCTGAATTCTGGGATGAAGTTCAAATTGATACTGTTTTAACAGCTGAAAAAAAAATACTTTTAGCTATTGACAAGTCAGTTAATTACGCAAAAAATCAATTTCTTTCAACTCAGGCATTTATACAATCTATTTCCCCAAAGAAATTGTGTTCTATTGGAGAGACCGGCTGGGCAAGTATGGATAACAAGTTTATGGGTGCTACGGGAAGTAAAGCTGCTGATGAATTTAAGCAAGGATTATATTATAAAGGTATTAGACAGTGGACAATCGATGATAATATTCCCTGTTTTTATTTTCAAATTTTTAATGAACCTTGGAAGGATAGAGAAAATGTAAACGGCTCAGAAAATCATTTTGGTTTAATTTCCGAAACAGGTAATGTCAAGTTTGCCCTTTGGAAGGAGTTTGATGAGTCAAATTTATCAACTTATACTCGACATAATTTTCTTTCTAAATCTTATAATGGAAATGATAGTATTTTACAGTCCATTTCAATTCCACTTTAGCGCTAATTAAATAAACCCTTAAATATGTCAAAAAAGATAGTTTTTATTGCATTTGTAGTTTCTCTTGGCGGATTCCTTTTTGGATTTGATGCTGGTATCATCTCAGGGGTTATGTCTTATGCAGGTCCTGAATTTAATCTAAATGATTTACAAGTTGGTTGGGTTGTTAGCTCACCTTCCTTCGCTGCTATGATTGCTATGTTAATTGCAGGGAAGTTGAGTGATATCATTGGAAGAAAAAAAATTCTTATTGTAGTTGCATTTCTTTATGCTTTGTCGGCCTTACTTTCAGCATTGGCTAGTTCGTATGAAATGCTATATATTTCAAGGATGATTGGAGGGCTTGCTTTTGGTGCGGCCTTGATTTTAGCTCCTGCCTATATTGCAGAAATTTCATCCGCTAAAAATAGAGGCAAGTTAGTTTCAATACAACAATTAAATATAGTTTTTGGATTTTTTGCAGCTTTTTTAAGTAACTATTATTTCAATAAATACAATAATATATCTGATAATTTTTTAACTGACGAAAATGTTTGGCGATGGATGTTAGGGGTAGAATTATTGCCTGCTATTCTTTATTTTATATTTCTATTTTATGTTCCTAAAAGTCCGCGCTGGCTTTATAACAAAAATTTCACAGAAGAGGCTAAACAAGTATTGCAGGAAATATACGGGAAAGAGAAAGGAAAAGAGGAGTTGGATTCGATTAAAATTATGGACAAAACTAAAGCGATACAAGAGAGCTCTTTGAAAGTATTGCTAACTCCGGCCTTTCGTTATATCATGCTAATTGGTCTAACGATTGGAATCCTTCAGCAAATAACAGGTATTAATGCAGTTTATTTTTATGCTACATCAATTTTTAAGCAGACAGGTATTGGAACTGATGCAGCTTTCTCTTCAGGAGTTTTATTAAGTTTCATAACAGTTTTATTCACTTTTGTTGCAATTTATTTAATTGATCGAATGGGTAGGCGATCCTTAATGATTATTGGTACAGCAGGTATTGCAATTAGTTTATTATTGTGTTCTTATGGTTTTTATTCTGCAGATTACCAACTCACTAAGGCAAAAGTCAGCCAAGTAGAATTAATAGAATTAACAACTGATGACTTGGCGGTTACTTTTGGTAAATCGTACTCTAATGACATAGAATTTAAAAATGAAGTTAAAGCTTTAATTGGCGATCAACTCTATGCAAAAAATGAGGGATCAATTCTTGAAGCAGCTATTGAAATGAATGCAAATTTTGTTTTGATTGGAATATTAGGGTTTATTGCCTGTTTTGCTTTTTCACTTGGCCCTGTTATGTGGGTATTACTTTCAGAGTTATATCCGGTTAAGATACGAGGTCTCGCTATTGGTACAATAGGTTTTGTGAACTCATTTATTAGTTGGCTTATTCAACAAATATTCCCATGGGAACTTTCAACCCTTGGTAATGGTTTGACTTTTGCCATATTTGGTTTGATTGCAGTTATTGGATTTTTTATAATTCTTAAAATTTTACCTGAAACTAAAGGTAAAACTTTAGAGGAATTGGAACATCAATTAATAAAAAGATGAAAGTAGAAACCATTATTATTGGGTTAGCTTTATTTGCTAGCTCATGCCATCAAAATATTAATAAATCAGATAGTAATACTCCGCCTGAAGCAGAATTAACTTCTTATGGTGCAATTATAGTTGATAGTCTTAATATTGATAATACATTTGAAATAGATATACCTGTAACAGGAAGGTATAGCATAAATATTTCAACGAATGGAAGTGATACTTCATTCCTTTGGGTTGAGGATTATATTGAAAATGTAGATAATAGGAAGTATAATATATCAGGGAATATTTATTTTAACGAAAGTGGTGATGGTGAAATATTTGGATCTCCATTAGCCAAGGGAACCCATAGGATGCGTCTACATTTTTCAAATAAATACATCCATTTAGATAAATTAAAATTTCAGTTAATGCATGAACATCAACCAACCCCTGATACTTTAATTCAGAATATGGATGGTCAAAAATGGGATTTAGTTTGGTCTGATGAATTTGAAAAAGATGGTGGTGTAGATATTGATAAATGGTCTTTTAATGTTGGAAATTGGGGTTGGGGTAATAATGAACTTCAATTTTATACTGATAATAAAAAACAGAATGCCCGAGTTGAAACCGGAAATCTTATTATAGAGGCTAATAAAATTAAAGATTCTAAATATTGGAATTCTGCAAGATTGACAACCCAGGGTAAAGTATCTTTTCTATATGGTAAAATCGAATTTAGAGCTAAAGTGCCCTACGGAAGAGGGACTTGGTCTGCAGGTTGGTTATTAGGAGATGAATATAGAGATGAAATATCATGGCCCTATTGCGGTGAAATTGATGTTTTAGAATGTGTGGGTTATGAAATTGATGATTCTACTGGAAATGGGAAAAATCATGGGAGTTGTCATACTAGAGCCTATTATTTTAAACAGAATAATCACATAACAGGCGAAATTGAAATGGAAAATATGCATGATGCTTTTCATACATATACAGTTGAATGGTATCCTAACAAAATCGAGGCCTTTGTAGATGGGAAGCATTATTATACCTATGATAAAATAGCAAACCGAAATGAGTGGCCATTCTATAAACCTCATAACATTATAATAAATTTAGCCATTGGTGGCGGATGGGGAGGACTTAAAGGGCTGGACAGTAGTTTTACAAGCCATCAATATATATTAGACTACGTAAGAGTTTATAGAAGAATCTAATGAAATTATTCTTTTATCTTCTTTCAGTTCTTCTTTTCTATTCTTCTTGCAGCAAGAAAGAGAAGCACAGTCATTCTATAAAAATATATCAAACCAATGCTGAGGGAGAACATTTTAAACTTAAGGATTCGTTTGAAGTGCAGTCAAGTATTTTTAAAATGGAATTAGATACTACTGAAAAGTTTCAAACAATAATTGGATTTGGTGGAGCATTTACAGAATCGAGCAGTCATTTAATCAGTAAACTAAATAAGGCAGCCAAAAATGATGTTCTTGGTTCATACTTTTCAGATACCGGGGCTAATTATAGTCTTGTAAGAACACATATCAATTCTTGTGATTTTTCACTCAAATCTTATGCTTATGATACTGTTTCTAATGATACCGCATTGATACATTTTTCTATCGAAGAAGATTTGAACGATATAATTCCTATTTTAAAGGCTGCACAAGATATCACTTCTTCCGGTTTTAAGATACTAGCTTCACCATGGACTGCGCCTCCTTGGATGAAAGATAATACCAATTGGTTTGGTGGTAGATTATTGAAAAAATATTATTCTACTTGGGCAAAGTACTTTGTAAAATATGCATTAGCTTATTCAAATGAAGGTATAGATATATGGGGGTTTACTATTGAAAATGAACCTTTAGGGAATGGAGAGAATTGGGAAAGTATGCACTTTTCTCCCAATGAAATGGGAGATTTTGTGAAAGAACACTTAGGACCAATTTTAAAGTCCAATAATATGGAACAAAAACTATTTATTTTCGACCAAAATAAGGGTGAAGAACTTGAAGAATATACTAAAACATTACTCCGAGATTCAACATTGTTGAGCTACATTGATGGAACTGCTGTACATTGGTATGCTAGCACTTTTAATTCATATGAATCTTCTTTAAACACTATTAATCAAATAGCCCCTATGAAGTCAATCATTCATTCTGAGGCTTGTATAGATGCAGAAATACCTCAATGGAAAAACGATCGTTGGTATTGGGCTAAAGAGGCAACTGATTGGGGATGGGAATGGGCACCTCAAGATAAAAAGAAGGATCATCCTAAATATGCGCCTGTTTATCGTTATGCCAATGATATAATTAATTGCATGAATAATCAAGTGTCCGCCTGGATAGATTGGAATATGGTATTAGATCGACAAGGAGGGCCAAATCATGCAAAAAATTGGTGTATTGCGCCTGTAATAGTTGACACTGTTATACAAGAAGTATACAAAACGCCACTTTATTATGTGATGCGGCACTTTAGCCAATTTGTTCGGCCGGATGCAAGGAGAATTGGATTTAGATTAAATACAAATGCTTTAAATGGAACGGCTTTTATAAATAAGGATAAAAGTATTATCGTTGTCTTGTTTAATCCTGGCACTACTGATTACAATGGTGTAATTAAATTAGGTAGCCAAGAATTTAATATTAGTATTGACAAGCAAGCCATTCAAACCATATTATTAATTGAGAATAAAAGTAAACATGGATAAGTCAAAATTATATTTCGGTAAAAATCTCATTAATTCCCAGAATCAAAAAGTGGAAGGAGAATATACAACAATAGATGGGGAAGATTTTTTCGTTATAAGAAATTTTGACACGATGCGTCCTTTTTTTATGACTATTGTAAGTGCTTCTGACCACTGGTTGTTTATAGGAAGTAATGGAGGCTTGTCAGCAGGAAGAAAGAATCCTGCAAGCGCTCTATTTCCTTACTATACAGATGATAAGATAATCGATTCAGCACATACAACAGGTCACAAAGCTATCATACACATGCAAAAAGACGGGCATGTATATATATGGGAACCATTTAAAACAAATAATGTAAATATTTACAAAGAAACATTCAATCTCTATAAAAATCGGGAAGGAAATAAGTTACTTTTTGAAGTAATTAATCATGACCTTGATATTAAGTATTGCTACGGTTGGATGTTTTCTGATAAATATGGTATAATTAAGCAGTCTAAGGTAGAAAACCTATCAACAGAGGAAGTAGATATTGATCTGATTGATGGTGTTCAAAATATATTACCAAGTGGTGTAGACACTGAAATGCAAGGTTTAAAAAGTACATTGGTAAATGCTTATAAAAGAGCTGAACTAAAGAATGATTCTAAAATTGCTATTTATGCCTTAAGTTCCATGATTGTCGATAATGCTGAACCAAGTGAATCACTGAAAGCCACTATAGCTTGGCATTGCGGTGCAGAAGCAAAACATGTTCTTTTGTCTAGTCTGCAACTTAAAGAATTTCAAAAAGGTAATTCAATTGTATCTGAATCTGATATAAAGGCAGAAAATGGCGCCTATTTTCTTAATGTTTCCACTTCATTAAAATCATCTGAAACTAAGGAATGGTATATAGTTTGTGATGTAAATCAATCAGCTAAGCGTATAACAGAACTAAATGATTTGTTAACAACAAAAGGTTCTACTATTTATGAAGAGATAAAAACAGATATTTTAAACAATAAAAAAGAGCTAAGAAAAAAAATTGGTCTTTGTGATGGCATTCAGCTCTCTGCTGATAGAACCTCTACCGGACGACATTTTACAAATGTGCTCTTTAATATTATGCGGGGTGGTACTTTTTGTGAAGGTTATTATATTGATGTAGAAGACTTTATGAATCATGTAAAAACCATGAATCGAGTTGATTTTAATACTTACTCAAAAATATTTAACACTTTACCTAAAAAAATTGATTTTCATCAACTTAGGTATTTTTTGCTAGCAACCTATAGTAAATCTATTTTTAGGTATTACCTCGAGTACCTGCCGCTTTCATTTAGTCGCCGTCATGGTGACCCTAGCAGACCGTGGAATTATTTTAGTATCGATACTCAAGATAGTAATGGGAATAGTTTGAGAAATTTTGAAGGAAATTGGCGTGATATTTTTCAAAATTGGGAAGCTTTATCCTACAGTTATCCTGAATATACGCTATCTATGATTAGTAAGTTTGTAAATGCATCAACTATAGATGGTTACAACCCATATAGAATTTCTAGAAAGGGTATTGATTGGGAGGTAGTTGATCCCGAAGATCCTTGGTCACATATTGGCTACTGGGGCGATCATCAGATTATTTATCTGTCAAAATTTATTGAATTCTCGATGGATTTCCATCCTGTGAGATTAAAAAGTTTTCTCAATGAAAACTTATTTACCTACGCAAATGTGCCTTATCGGATAAAAGGCTATGACGCTATTTTGAGTGATCCTAAAAATACAATTCTATTCAATAGGGAAATTGAAAAAACAACTGCTGAAAATTATAATAGAGTCGGATCTGATGGAAAACTAATATGGAAAAATGAAACAGAAATAGTTCTTGTTAGTTTAACGGAAAAGTTTTTGGTTACTACCTTAACTAAATTATATAATTTCATTCCTGATGGCGGTATTTGGCTCAATACACAACGACCTGAATGGAATGATGCTAATAACGCATTAGTTGGAAATGGCCTTTCAATTGTAACTTTATGTTACCTAAGAAGATTTATTTCAGTTCTTCAAAATTTATATAAAACAGCTGAAAATTCTAAATTCCAAATTAATAAGCCTGTTTTTGATTTAATGGAAGCGCTAAACAAAGGCTTTGTGAGATATAGATCATATTTGAAAACTGAATTTACCCCATTTTCTAGAAGAGAATTTATGGATGATTTTGGTATTGCAGGTGAACATTATAGAACTACAGCATATGAGGGTTTTACAGGAGAGAAACGTTGGTTAGATAAACTAAAATTAGAGGAGTTTCTCAATACTGCATTAGACTACATTAATCATACCCTTGAAAATAATAAACGACCAGATGGTTTATATCATTCTTATAATTTATTAAAGCTAGGAGAAAATTCTGCAGAAATTACTCAACTTTATGAAATGCTTGAGGGTCAGGTGGCTATTTTAAGTTCAGGAATGCTTGATTTGGATGAGTCTGTTGAAATATTAAATGCATTAAAAGCAAGTAAAATGTATAGAGAAGATCAATACAGTTATATGCTTTATCCGGATAGAAATCTTCCTTATTTTTTAGATAAGAATCTTTTACCTCCCAATAGTAAAAATAAGATTCCCATAATTCAAAAAATGCTAAATGACGAAGATTGTTCTATTATAGAGGAAGATAAATTTGGTAATCTTTATTTTAATAGTCACTTAAATAATTCCAAAGATATAGATGAATTAATCGATCAAATCGAAAATTCTAGTCTTAAGTATGAGGTTAATCAGCATAGAAAAGTAATAAAATTATTGTTTGAAGATGTATTCAAACATCATGAGTTTACAGGAAGATCTGGTTCGTTTTTTGGCTATGAGGGCTTAGGTAGTATCTATTGGCATATGGTTTCTAAATTGATGCTTGCAATTCAAGAGAATTTATCTAAATATCGAAAACAAAAGGATTCCTTGAGTTATTCTAAACTCATTGAGCATTATTATGAAATAAGAGCAGGAATTGGGGTTAATAAATCTCCTGAGCTTTATGGGGCATTTCCTACTGATGCATATTCTCATACCCCAAAAAATTCAGGAGCAAAACAGCCCGGAATGACAGGTCAGGTAAAGGAAGATATAATTAATAGATGGGCTGAATTAGGCTTAAATTCTAACAATGGAAAGCTTGAGTTTAATCCTTTTATTTTAAGAAAATCAGAATTGATTTTAGAAGAATCATTTCTTACTTATATCGATTTTGAAGGTGAATTTCAAAAAGTAAAAGTGCCTAAAAATAGCCTAGCATTTACTTATTGTCAAATACCTATTATTTATACATTAAAAAATAAGAACCAAATAATTCTCTACAGGGCTGAAGGAGCAGACCAGGTAATAGATGGCTTATGCTTAGATGTTCAAGAATCAAAGGATATTTTTAAAAGGAAAGGTTTAGTTTTAAAAATTGAGGTTGGTTTGAAAAATGATCAATTTATTTAATATTATTATGAAAAACATACAACTTTTACTTTTAATTTTTATCATATCTCTGGGTGTTAAAGCTCAACCTTTACAAGATGATTTTGAGGGGGGTGGTAATATAATGTCATGGTTTGGAGATAATTGTGTTGTGAATCTAAACTTAAATAACCCCTATCCAACTGGGTTAAATACTTCATTGAAGGTATTGGAATATATTGATAATGGTGGGCAATATGCCAACCTTCGTTTCGATGCAGGCAGAAATTTAAATTTGTCTACGTATTACAAGTTTTCTTTTAAAATTTATATTCCATCAAATAGTATAACAGGTAATGCTCTAAATCAAGTTTCTTTAAAGTTACAAGACGGAAATCTTCCTGCACCTTGGTCTACTCAAAGTGAAATTGTAAAGCCTATTCAACTAGATCAATGGCAGGTGGTTACTTTTGATTTTGTAAATGATTCCTACCAAAATTTAAATGCATCTTCACTTCCTCCTTCTCAACGAATGGATTTTAACCGAATCATAATTCAAGTAAACGGTGAGAATAATTTTGATTATGTAACTGCATATATTGATGACTTTTATTATTTTGATAGTGTTATTTCTCAACCTCCTTTGCCTGTTTACAATCGATTAGTATGGTCAGACGAATTTAACGGGAGTGGAGCTATTGACGGGAATAAGTGGTTTCATCAAACACAATTACCGAATGGAGGGAGCTGGTATAATGGAGAGATTCAACATTATACTAACCGTACAGCAAATGCATCTGTAAATAATGGTATTATGAATTTAATAGCTCGAAAAGAGTTGTTTGTAGACCAGGGAATTACAAAGCAATATACATCAGCTCGACTTAATTCTAAATTTGCATTTAAGTATGGAAAAATTGAAGTCAGAGCAAAATTGCCGAGTGGTATTGGCACATGGCCCGCTATATGGATGCTAGGTAAAAATATAGATGAACCAGGAGCTTGGTGGCAAATTAATGGACACGGTTCAGTTGGCTGGCCTGCATGTGGTGAAATTGATATTATGGAGCATTGGGGAAACAATCAAAATTACGTACAAAGTGCCACCCATACACCTTCTAGTTTCGGAAACACAATAAATCACGGTGGGCAAACAATTTCAACTGCTTCAACTGCTTTTCATACTTATACCCTTGAATGGTATCCCTCTAAATTAGTATTTAGTGTGGATAATGTTGTACACTACACCTATGAACCAAGTGTTTTTAACTCCTCTACTTGGCCATTTAATAGTGAACAATATATTTTGTTAAACATCGCAATTCTTCCCAGCATTAGTTCCATGTTTAACCAAAGTTCCATGGATATCGACTTTGTTAGAGTTTATCAAGAATCAACTACGCACGTTTCTAAAAATTATGATGATAATTCTCAATTAAATATTTATCCTAATCCTGTTATTGATAACTTAACCATCAAAATACCAAATGAAAAATCAAATAATTTGGTAAATATTACTATTTTCAATTCTAAAGGCCAGTTGGTGTTTAAAGCCGAAGAAATGGTAAATAATGGATTGATAAATTTATCAGGCCTACAAGACTTTAAAAGGGGAGTTTATTTTCTAAGTGTCAACTACGATTCTGAACGATACAGCTTTAAATTCATTAAGTAGTTTAGTTATGCAATAATAAATCGGTGTTTAGAAATAGTGCATAAAAAATGGGTAAGCTACTTACATCGCACCGCTCAACCATTTACCCTTGCTATCTTCCGATCCTGGGGGATTCAATAGGAGCTGGTCGTATAAGACTTACCCGTGGCAAAAGTAGGCATAATCTCATACACGCTGCAAGTGATTTCGTAAATTTTCTTACCGAAGTATGGAATTTAAATTGATATATTTGTTTTCTAACTAAAAATTCAATCCTCATGGAACAACAACCATCAATGGCAAAAAGTGCAATGAACTACGGTGCAATCATTGGATTAGTATTAATTGCCTTATCCTTAGTTTCTTTCCTTATTGGTAATTACGAAAGTAAACTGATGCAATACCTCAGCTATGCAGTAATGATTGGTGGATTGTATTGGGCGATTAAAAGTTATAGAGATAAAGAATGTGGTGGATTTATTGCATATAGTAAAGCTTTGGGTTTTGGTGTGCTTACTGCTCTTTTTTTCGGGATCATTACAGCCTTTTTTACCTATATCTATATTAAATTTGTAGACGATACGTTAATTCAATTTGCTTTAGAACAAAGTAGATTGCAATTAGAAGAAAGAGGAATGAGCGAAGACGATATAGATGCAGCAATGCAGATGTCTAAATCGTTTACATCGGCTGGTTTTATTGCTTCAATGGCATTAATTGGTAATATAGTAATTGGTTTCTTAATTTCTTTAATTGTAGGGTTAGTAGTCAAAAAAGAGGATACCTCGTTTAATTAAAAAATAGCATTTTAAGTGAATATTTCTGTAGTAATACCTTTATTAAATGAGGAAGAGTCGCTTCCTGAATTGTTTTCATGGATTAAGAAAGTAATGAATGAAAACAACTTTTCTTTTGAAGTGATTTTTGTAGATGATGGCAGTACCGATGATTCTTGGAAGGTAATAGAGGGGTTAAAATTAGAAAATATAAACCAAGTTAAAGGGATTAAATTTCGAAGAAACTATGGGAAATCTGCAGCTCTAAACGTAGGTTTTGAAGCTGCAGAAGGTGATGTGATCATCACCATGGACGCTGATTTACAAGATAGCCCTGATGAAATTCCAGAGTTACATAAATTAATCACAGAAGATGGCTTTGATCTAATATCAGGATGGAAGCAAAAACGATATGATCCATTATCGAAAACTATTCCTACTAAGTTATTTAATTGGGCTACCCGAAAAATGACAGGCATTTATTTACATGATTTTAATTGTGGATTAAAGGCTTACAAAAATGTTGTAGTCAAAAACATTGAAGTTTATGGCGAAATGCACCGCTATATTCCGGCTATTGCAAAATGGGCAGGTTTTACAAAAATTGGTGAGAAAGTTGTTCAGCATCAAGAACGTAAATATGGTACGACTAAGTTTGGTTTAGAGCGTTTTGTAAATGGCTTTCTGGATTTATTGTCCATTACATTTATTGGAAAATTTGGTAAAAAACCGATGCACTTTTTCGGGCTATTAGGCACTTTGATGTTTATGATAGGATTTATTTTAATTCTATACGTAGGTGGAGAAAAACTGTATTATTTAGCGAAAAATATACCTGCCAGACTAGTTACCGATACGGCTCAATTTTACATTGCTTTAGTTGCCATGATTATGGGAGTTCAGTTATTTTTAGCTGGTTATTTGGCAGAATTAACTTCTAGAAACTCCCCCAATAGAAACAACTATAAGATAGAGACAGAACTATAAAATCATGTCTAACCTTTCGTTTAAAAAAGTTGTAATTATCGGTCCTGCATATCCTTATCGAGGAGGGATTTCTACTTACAATGAGCGTTTAGCCGCTGAATTACATTCAAATGGGTGTGAAGTAACCATTGAAACGTTTAGTTTACAATACCCTAGTTTTTTATTCCCAGGGAAAACCCAATTTTCTGATAGTGATGCTCCAAAAGGTTTAACTATTAATCGCAGCATTAATTCAGTTTGGCCGCTAAATTGGCTTTCATTAGGAAATCGAATAAAAAAAGAAAAGCCTGATTTAGTCATCGTTCGTTATTGGCTGCCATTTATGGGCCCAAGTTTGGGTATGATAGTTCGTCGAATTAAATCAAATAATCACACAAAGGTTATTTGCTTGGTGGATAATGTTATACCACATGAAAATCGAGTAGGAGATAAGTTATTTACAACGTATTTTCTAAAAAGTGTTCATGCAGTTTTGGCAATGACTCAAAAGGTATTAGATGATGCGCTCAGTTTTCGTGAACTCCCAATAGGATTATCACCACATCCAATTTTTGATAATTATGGTTTGATAGAATCAAAAGAAGCCGCTTGTGATAAGTTAGGACTAGATTCATCAATTGACTATTTAATCTTTTTCGGATTAATTCGAGATTATAAAGGCTTGGATATTCTGTTAGATGCTTTTGCAGATGAACGTCTAAAAAATGATTCTATCAAGCTGATAATAGCAGGAGAGTTTTATTCCAATGCTGAAAAGTACCACGAACAAATCAATCGATTAGGACTTTCAGAACGAATTATTCTACGAGATAATTATATTCCCGATAGTGAAGTAGCCAATTATTTTAATGCGGCATCTTTAGTGGTACAGCCTTATAAAACGGCAACACAAAGTGGTGTTACACAAGTGGCATACCACTTTAATAAACCAATGGTAGTGACGAATGTAGGCGGATTAAAAGAAATGATTCCCGATGGGAAAGTTGGTTTC
Organism: Vicingaceae bacterium; assembly: GCA_028336925.1. Lineage (GTDB taxonomy): Bacteria > Bacteroidota > Bacteroidia > Flavobacteriales_E > Vicingaceae > Acidiluteibacter. The sequence continues at coordinate 18,712 of JAOKVV010000015.1, forward strand.
GTGGTAGAGCCAAATGCTAAAGTGTTAGCAACAGCTATCTATCGTTTTTTTTCTGAAGATAAATCAGCAGAATTTCAACAGAATATGCTTGAAGAAAAGAAAAAGTATGGTTGGCCGATACTTGTAAACGCTTTTGACGGATTGTACAATAAAATAGATTCAAATGATTAAGATAGATAAGGATTGGACACTTTTTTTAGATCGTGATGGCGTAATTAATGAACGAATCCCTAAAGGATACGTGATGGAGCCAGAACAGATGATTTTAGAAGTAGCTGTTGCTGATGCAATAGCCGAATTCAATGAATTATTCGCAAGAGTTATCGTGGTTACTAATCAACAAGGTATTGGTAAAGGATTAATGTCTGTTGAACAATTGGATAATGTACATCAAAAGCTAAAATCAGAAGTTGCTGCATCTGGTGGTCATATAGATGCTATTTACTATTGTCCTGAATTAGCAAATACAGGATCAAATTGCCGTAAGCCTGAAGGTGGCATGGGACTGCAAGCAAAGACAGATTTTCCGGAGATTGATTTTTCTAAAAGTATCATGGTCGGTGATAATATTACAGACTTGCAATTCGGAAAGAACCTAGGAATGAAAACGATATTTATTAGAACTGCTTTAGAAGAGCAGACACCAGAAGTAAATGAATTATCTGATGAAGTAGTGGACTGGTTGAAAGATCTGTTTTTGGTGATTGAATGATTTATTAATGTATCAATTTATCAATGCACCAATTAACCAATGTAGCAATGAATCAATGTAATTATAGGTCTATTTAATAAAGATAATGTATCAACATGACAATTAATCAATGAGTTAATTATTAGAATAATCGTCGAATACGAAAGCCTCAAAACTCCGCAGGAGTGCCATTATTATAGTATAGAATAAATAGATGGAATTAAACCCTGTAAGGGTGACATATTTAGCAAGCTAATCAGATACACGAACATTAAGGTTTTCCAACAAAATCTAAACGAGGAATCATAATTATCAACGTTAATCTTTCTTTGCGGCCGCCGCGATTATTCTTTGCGAACGTTGTGGTTTAATTTTAAAAGAAAATGTTCAAAAACTCCGCAGGAGTGTAATTACAATTTGCCTTTGTTAAATTATCGACTCATAAACTCTTTAATAGCATCCGAAAAGTCAGAAAATAATAAGCTGTTACCTGCTACTATTTCTTTGCCATATAGGTAATCATTTCCACCATTAAAGTCGGTTACCTTGCCGCCTGCTTGCTGCACTATAAATGCCCCTGCAGCCACATCCCAAGGATTCAAGCTATATTCATAAAAACCATCCATTCTGCCGCAAGCAACGTATGCTAGATCCAATGCAGCAGAACCCATTCGCCTGATTCCACGTGTTTCTTGCATAAAATGCTTCAGTAATGCCAAGTAGTTGTCTACTCTATTATAATCGTAATACGGAAAACCTGTTGCCAATAACGATTCAGCTAGGGTAGGGGTATCAGAAACTTGAATTTTTTTCTCATTAAGGAAAGCAGAGCTGCCTTCCCATGCATAAAAGCATTCATCAGAGGTAACTTCCAGCACCACACCTAGTATGGTTTCATTTTTTCGCTGTAGCGCGATACTAATCGAGTAAAAAGGAATTCCATGTATAAAATTAGTCGTTCCGTCTAATGGATCTATAATCCACATATACTCATTTTCAATTTGATCTAGCGTATCTTCTTCAGTAATAAAACCAGCATTTGAGATAAAAGGAATTAATCCATCTACTATTTTTTGCTCAGCAGTTTTATCCACATAAGTAACTAAGCTATTTTTCGATTTAGTTTCAATATCTGAAATCTTAATGGTTTCAGCTTGTATAAATTGACCAACGGACCTAGAAAGTGATATAACTTGGTTGCAGATAATCTCTAAGTTCATGCAGTTGGAATATATTTCTTTTTATTTTTTGTGAAATAAACCATTCCTAAAATTCCTGATAAGAAAAGTATTACTGCAATCATCTCTGCTTGTGTAAAGCTAAGTCCTGCTAATTGATAATCAGGATTGATACGAATTTGCTCAATTAAAAAACGCTCAATACCATTTAAGGTTAGATAGATACTAAAGATTATTCCTGGAATATTAATTTTCTTTCTCACACTCCAAAGAATTGCAAAAATAATGGTTGCCATAATGGTTTCATAGAATGGAGTAGGCCAAGCTTTTCCTGTAATACTTTCTAATCCCATTCTGGCAAAATCTTCTTTCAAGTCGACTCCTAATACATTGTTTGGGTAACTATACGCCCAAGTCCAATCGGGCAAAAAGTTCATCCAATCAGGCTGTGGAGCATCATTTGGCATTCCCCAATCTCCATCACCTGCAACTTGACAACCAACTCTTCCCATTCCATAGGCTGCCATTAGTCCGGGAGCGCAGGCATCCGCTACATGAATCCAACGCATTTCATTTTTAACCGCATAAAAAAGAACAGCTCCACCTCCTAAAATTAAACCGCCGTAAATACTTAATCCTGAAAAGCTGGTTAATGCACCAATAGGATCAGCTAAAAGCTCATCTAAGTTTTCTAAATTGTGAAATAGTTTAGCGCCAAGTATACCTGCCACAGCAGCAATAAGTGTCATATTACTCACATGCTCATGAGGTTTCATTGATACCATTTCTGTTTTTGGGGTAGCTAATTTTGTTTTATCAGCTTCTCTTTTACGAAGATATATGCCTATAGCTGCTCCAATTATACCACCGATAAAAATTCCTTTAGTAGAAAGAATGTAAGATGGAGGATTCTGAACAAATTGGCTGTATTCAAGAACTAAAATGGGAAGTTTAAAACCAATTACAAACCCAAATAATCCATTCAAGAATAAGTCTTGCATACTAACAGGAGCTCCTATTACAACTGGCTTAATAGTCGATTTTAATAGACCATTTTCTTCCTTTCGTTTTAACTCTAACGTAAACAGATAAGCTGCTAATAAAAAGGAGATTGCAACAAAAAAACCAAATGAAGGTAAAGGTAGTGGAATATTGATGCCGAATAAATCTAATAGCGCATCGCTGATAGTTGGGTACATATTATCTGTTTAGGGTATTTTATTACTAATTGTAAAAGTAAGGATACGAATTAACTTTTATCCTACCATGGTGTGTCCATCGGCATATTTGTATTTGGTACTGATAGATTCCTTTGTTAATGCATAGGCTACCGTTAATAATCCCACTCTACCTGCAAACATAGAAGTGACTAAAATTAGTTTGCCCGGTTCAGATAAATAAGCTGTAGGTCCCCTTGAAAGACCAACGGTTCCAAATGCAGAAACCTCCTCAAAAATTAAATCAATAAAGGTAAATTGTCCTGATTGGATTAGTGCACTTTCTGTGTAAGCTAAACCAAAACAGCCAACTACTAATCCAACAATAAAAAATAGGAAAACCGAATAAGCTCGTAAAACTAAAGCTACCGGAATATTATAAGAATACAATTCTGTTCTTTTTTTATTTTTAATCGTGCTGATGGTAGCCGCCCAAATAATAGCGAAAGTAGATGTCTTAATACCACCTCCTGTAGAGCTAGATGCGCCACCAACAATCATGAGAAATATAAAAATAACTACTGTTGGTAGAGATAATGCAGATATGTCTACTGTGTTTAGTCCTCCTGATCTTGTAGTAACTGATTGAAAGATAGAATGACTGATTTTAATTAAAGGATTTTCTTCACCTGCTAGAGAATGATCTCCCTCAAAGAGGTAAAAGAACAGAGCACCAATCCCAATTAGCCACAGTGAGGTGTAAAGTGAGATTTTAGTTGCAAACTGCATTTTTTTCCAAGGCATTTTTATTCGCTCTCTTATTCGTTTTATACTAAATAAGTCGAAAATAGCCATAAAACCAATCGCACCAAGAAACAAAAGAACACAAAGGATATTATGAACTAGGTAATTATCTCTTACTCCATCTTCATATAATCCATCGCTAAACAGCGAAAACCCTGCGCTGTTTAAAGCTGAAACAGAATGAAAAATCGAAGAAAATAATTTGTCACCAACCGACCTAAAAGCAATGCTGTCAGACCAAGCAAAGAAGATAATCAATGTACCAATCGCTTCAATGAATATACTCCATATAATCACTTTTGCTAGCATTCCTCTTGCGCTCATTAGGTTTCCTTTGTTAAAAAAGTCTTCAATTACAGAATGCTGCTTTACACCAACGCCAAATTTTGAAAATAACGCGATAAAAGAACCAAAAGCAATCACGTTTAATCCACCAAGCTTTATTAATAAAAGAATAATGAATTGGCCCTTAAAAGTGAAAAAGTTAGCAGTGTCTTGCACCGAAAGACCTGTAACGGTTGCAGCAGAGGTAGAGGTGAAAAGTGCATCTACAAAGCTCATTCCGCCTTCTATGGTAGTCATTTCAGGTAGCATAAGTAAACCTGCACCTGCTGACATAATAACTAGGAATATTCCCAAAAACAGACCCGAAGGGTTTAATTTTAACTTTGGTAAAATATTACTTCCCTTAGCTATTTCATACCAAACTACTACAAGGAAATAAAGTTGCATTAGGAGGTTAGAGTATTCGCCAACCTTATCGAACCCAAAGTTTTCAAAAAAGGAGGTGAGTAAAAGGTGGTCAAAAAGATTGTAGCTGATACCTTCTACAATTAAAAAAAGCATCACCAATCCTTCAATCCAAGTTCGCTTTAAAAAAGTAAGGGGCTCAAAGTCATAAATAAATTGTACGAAGTAATTTCCAATGTAAATAAGAAAAGTTCCTTTGAAAATATTGATTAATAACACCTTAGTTGATTCGGTTTGAGGGAACCCGTAATAATAGACAAGGGTAGCTATCGCTGTGATAGAAGCAACGAAAACTGCTGTTTTCATGATTTTATTCACCAAACCTTTTGAGGTATAAAGGCGAAGGTTTACTTTTTCTCTAAATTCTTGAATGCCCATATCAGCAGCCTACTATAATTGATGAGTCAAATGTAGCACCAATTTTATGATTTCTTGTCTTTACTTAAAAAGCTCAATGGCTTCTTTTAAAAGTTGGTCTTTTTGAATAGAAACTACTCCTACTTTTTCACAAACTAATCCTCCTGCAAGGTTAGATAGCTCAGCTATAACAGAAGAAGGCATACCTAATGCTAAACACAATGAAGCCACACTAATAACAGTGTCGCCAGCACCTGAAACATCGGTGATGGATCGGTGATGTGCTGCAATGTGATGTTTTTCTGATCCATTTTTAATGTAAACCCCTAATTCAGAAAGTGTAATTAATGTTTGTTTATTATTTAGAATACTTTCTAATTGATCAATAGCATTTTCTAATGCCACTTTATTTTTCTTATCAAATTCTATTTTTAAACCTTCTTTTAACTCTTTTAAGTTGGGCTTAAATAAGGTTACATTTTTAAAAGAAGTAAAGTTTCGTTTTTTTGGATCTACAGTGGTTGGAATACCTTTTTGATTGGCCATTTCTACCACCCGACCAATTAAGTTTGCAGTGATGGCGCCTTTATCATAATCTTCAAAAATGATTACATCAATTTTATGCGAATTAATTAAAGACTCTACCTTACCTATAAACTGATGGGTTTGATGCTCATTAATAACTTCTGTTGTTTCATTATCAACTCGGAGCATTTGAAAATTATTACCAATAATTCTCGTTTTTTCTGTTGTAATTCGATCCTCTATTTGCAGAATTCCTTCTGTAGGTAGTTCATTATCGTTTAAAAGCTGGATAAAGTCTTCGCCACTTTTATCATCACCAACAGGTGCACACAAAATTGCGTTGGCGCCCATAGCTTGTATATTTAGCGCCACATTTGCCGCTCCTCCTAATCGTTTTTCTGATTTTTCTACCGCAACTATTGGTACAGGGGCTTCAGGAGATATTCGGTCTACTTTTCCCCAATAATAAGCATCGATCATTACATCGCCTATTATCAGCACGTTTAAATCATTAAATTGATTAAAGAGATTCGTAAGATTTACTTTTTCCACTAGGCAGTTAATTTTGATAACGCTTCTTTTATTCTTTTTACGGCTTCTGTCAATATTGTTTCAGAGGTAGCGTAAGATATTCGAATGCAATCAGGATTTCCAAAAGCTTCACCGGTAACTAAGGCAACCTTAGCCTCATCTAATAAGAATAGGCTCAAATCACTTGCGTTATTAATTGTTTTTCCATCGAAAGGTTTTCCAAAGAAATTAGAGATATCTGGAAATACATAAAATGCCCCTTCAGGAACGTTTGTTTTCATTCCTGGGATTTCATTCAATAAGTCTAATACTAAGTCTCTTCGTTTTTTGAAAGCTACAATCATATCGGTCAATACTTCAGGTGATGCACTTACAGCAGCCTTTGCTGCCTTTTGTGCGATACTGCAAGTTCCTGAGGTAACTTGGCCTTGTATTTTGGTACACGCATCAGCAATCCATTTTGGCGCTCCGATGTATCCAATTCTCCAGCCGGTCATTGCAAAACCTTTAGAAACACCATTTACAGTGATGACTTGGTCTTTTATTGCATCAAACTGGGCTAAACTCTCATGATTTCCTACAAAATTAATATGCTCGTAGATTTCATCACAAATCACATAAAAATTGGGATGCTTTTCCATCATTTTAGCAATGCTTACAAGCTCGTTTTTACTGTAAACCGAACCTGTAGGATTACAAGGTGTACTAAAAATCATGAGCTTGGTTTTGTCAGTTATGGCTGCTTCTATTTGAGCAGCAGTAACTTTAAAATCATTTTCAATACCTGATTGAACAATTACTGGCACACCTTCTGCCATTTTAATCATTTCAATATAACTTACCCAATATGGAGCAGGCACTATTACTTCATCACCGGCGTTTACCAAGCTGAGCATTACATTGGTAATGGATTGCTTGGCACCTGTAGAAACTACTATTTCATCAGCTGAGTAGGCTAACTGATTATCTCTTTCGAATTTAACAGACAAAGCCTCTCTTAAGTCTTGGAAACCGTTTACAGGTGTATAATGAGAAAAATTATCGGCTATCGCCTGATTAGCTGCTTCTTTTACAAAGTCAGGTGTGTTAAAGTCTGGTTCGCCTAAGCTAAGACTAATGATATCAATACCTGCTTGTTGAAGTTCTCTACTTCTTCTAGCCATGGCTAAAGTTTGAGATTCGGAAAGGTTATTTATTCGATCGGCAACTTGAATCATATTTTCGTTTATTACAATCTAAGATAAGGTACAAATCTAATAAATTTGTTGGGGTTGCCGTATTTTATTTATTCGAATCCTTTGCTATAAATGCGTCAGAAATAATTATTTCGTTTAAATTTATCCCATCAAAAAAATACTATGTTAGACACTGTAATACAATCACTCCTTTTTATCCTTCCAATATTAATAGTTTTCGTTGGTCTTTATTATATGATGAAAAAGTTGATCGATTCATTTCATAAAAAGTGGTTACTTGATTATCGAAAAGAAAGTCAGAAAACAGTAACGCCAATTAAGTTTCAAGCTTATGAACGTATTGTGCTATTTTTAGAGCGCATATCACTAGATAATTTAGTGATGAGAATTTATAAAGGAGGTATGACTCCAAAGCAGCTTCAGACGGATTTACTCAATGCAATAAGAACAGAATATGAACATAATTTATCGCAACAAGTATATGTTAGTACCGGCTCATGGAGAATGGTAAGAACAGTAAAAGAAGAAACAATCAAAATTATAAATACGGCTGCTTCATCCTTACCTGATAATGCCTCAGGTTTAGAAATGAGTCAATTAATATTGCGTTTGATTGGTGATTTAAAGCAAACACCATCAAGAGCTGCAATAGATTATTTAAAACAGGAAATAGACCAAAATTTATAATGAGCAAGCCAATCCATAACGAAGATACGATTCATAGTGGCTCTAAATTTTGGAGCAAGTGGAATGAATACATCGGCGAATTCGTTTATGGAGGTATTGATGGCAGTGTTACCACATTTGCTGTGGTGGCAGGAGCTGCAGGAGCTAATTTAGATTCATCGATTGTTATTATTCTGGGTTTTGCAAACTTGATAGCCGATGGCTTTGCCATGTCAGTAGGAAGTTACTTATCCAATAAATCAGAATTAGAGCGTTACGCTAAGCATGAACAAATAGAATATTGGGAAGTAGATAACCTTCCTGAAAAGGAACAAGAGGAAGTTCGTGAAATATATGCAGCCAAAGGATTTGAAGGAGAACTGCTTGATAAAGTTGTAGATGTTATCACTGCTGATAAAAAACGATGGGTAGACGTAATGATGAAGGAAGAACTCGGGATGATTAAAGAGGAGAAATCGCCATTGGCCATGGGTAGTGTTACTTTTTTATCATTTATTTTAGTTGGTTTTATTCCTTTGTTGGTGTACGTGATTGATTATGTTTCACCAAACTCTATTGATAGTCCATTTCAAATTTCAATTTTACTAACCTCACTTGGTTTTGTCGCTATAGGTTGGTTAAAGAGCATTGTAAACCAAACTAAAGTATTGAAAAGTATTTGGGAAACACTTTTTCTAGGTGCTATCGCAGCCGGATTATCTTACTTGGTAGGTGATCTATTAGAGAAGTTATTTTAGTTTTCAACATTTCTATAGTGAAAGAGTTTACTTATTTTAATGTTTCTTACCCCCATTATTTTGTTAAATTTGGACCCTTAAATTATATATAAATTGAAAGAGATATCGGTTTTAGATAAAACATTTAAGCGATTTAAAAATGTTGAAGAGATTAATACTTCAATCAAAGTAATTGCTGAAAAAATTAATAAAGATTACGAAGGTAAAACTCCCTTATTTCTTGGCGTTCTTAACGGTTGCTTTCTTTTTGCAGCAGACTTATTAAGAGAAATTACCTTAGATTGTGAAGTTAGTTTTGTGAAAGTAGCAAGTTATAAGGGAATGAAATCGACAGGGGAGGTTAACCAATTAATAGGGTTAGACCGCAGTTTGGAAGATAGAGACGTTATTATAATAGAAGATATAGTAGATACTGGAAATACTATCGAAAATATTGTTGAATTATTGACAAAAGCAGGCTGTAATTCCATTAAAATTGCTACTTTTCTTCTCAAACCAGAGGCTTACAAAAAATCAATAAAGGTTGATTACGTAGCAATGGAAATAGCCAACAAATTTGTGGTTGGTTATGGATTAGATTATGATGGGTTTGGCAGAAATGTGAAGGAATTATATGTACTAAAAGATTAAAATAGAATACATGTTGAATATCGTATTATTTGGACCTCCAGGGGCAGGAAAAGGAACACAAGCAATAAAATTAAAAGAGGCATATAACCTAGTACACTTGTCTACAGGTGATTTACTTAGGGCAGAAATAAAGGAGGAAACTACTTTAGGTATGGAAGCACAAGCATACATGAATAAAGGAGAGCTTGTTCCTGATGAAGTGGTAATTGGTATGATAGAATCGCAGTTAAATAGCAATAAATCTGCTAATGGATTTATTTTTGACGGATTTCCAAGAACAACTGAACAAGCTGAAGCTTTAGATCAATTATTATCAACTCATGAAACAGCAATTACTAAAATGCTATCATTAGAAGTTGATGATGAGGAATTGGTGGCTAGAATAGTTCAAAGAGGAAAAGATTCAGGTAGAGAGGATGATAAAAATGAATCAGTAATTTTTAATAGGATTATAACTTATAACAAAAAGACTTCTCCATTAAAAGTGTATTATGATGAACAAAGTAAATACCACATTATTGATGGTGTTGGATCTATGGAAGAGGTTTTTGATCGATTACAAAAAGTAATAAACGGCTAATTATATTTTTTAAAATACTACAAGCTCCCGTTAGTTCATTCTATCGGGAGTTTTTTATAATCTAAAGCCTATTACCATAATATCATCTACTTGGTCTTCCAAACCTCGCCAATCATTTATGTTTTTCTCAAAAAGTTTTCCTTGATCTTTCATTGAAAGTGAGCCAACTTCTTCAATAAGCAAGGCAATATTCTTACTCATAAACTTTTTACCTTTAGGTCCTCCAAATTGATCTACATAGCCATCACTCAATAAATAAATTGAATCACCTTTGTTAAACGTTGTTCTAAATGTTTTAAATTCCTTAGCACCACTAAACTTATTGTCCCCTCCAATTGAATTTTTTGATGTATTAACTTTTTCTAAACTTGATTTGTTCTTAAAATACATTGGTCTATTGGCACCGGAAAATTCTAATTTATTTTGTTCATAATCAATTATGCAAATTCCCAATTCCATTCCATCATAAGAATTTTCAACATTATCTCCTAGTTGATTATTGATGCTGATTTTTACTTGTTTGTCTAACTCTTTTAAAATAACTGAAGGCTCAAGTATTCTTTTGTCGTTGACAATGTAATTTAAAGCGGTGTAGCCGATTATTGACATAAATGCTCCGGGTACTCCATGTCCTGTGCAATCAACAGCTGCAATAATTAATTTAGAATCAATATTAGTAAACCAATAGAAATCACCACTTACAATATCTTTAGGTTGATATAAAATAAATGAATCTGGCAGGTGTTGTTTAATATAACTTACAGAGGGAAGGATAGAGGTTTGGATTCTTTTTGCATATTGTATACTTTTTTTTATTTCTAAATTTTGAATCTCAACAATTTCTTTTTCTTTGTTTAGTTCAAACGTTCTTTCATCTACTAATTCTTCTAAGTGATTGTTTAGTCCCATCAAACTTTCGTTTGCCTTGTCCAATGCATTTAAGCTTTGATTAAGAGCTCTATCAGCCTTTTTTTTAGCTGTTATATCTCTTATAATTCCCTGATAAATGGTTTGATTATTATCTTCGTCAAAGATTCTAATTGTGCTGATTAAACAATCAATCTCCTCTCCCGACTGCTGTTTTTTCAATTTTATTTCAAAATCTTTTACCCCATTATTTCTTTCAACATAATCCAATAATGCCTTTCGTTCAGATTCAATGATATATAAATCGTTTGCATTACAATCTTTAATTTTTGATTTGTCAATTTCAAATAAACTTAAACCTGAAGGATTAATATCAATAAAGTCTCCATTTTGATTGGTCATATAGATAGCATCAATAGAATTATGAAATAGAGCTTTGTATCTATTTTCACTTCTTCTAAGTGTTACTTCTGCTTTTTTTCGTTCAATAGAGTATTGAATAGAACGACTTAATAACATACCATCGAAATTACCTTTTACCAGAAAATCTTGTGCACCATTTTTAACTGCATTAATACCTACATATTCGTCGTTAATACCTGTAAGCACAATAAAAGGTAAATCAGAAAACATGCGAAACAAGTCTGAATAATTGAATATTCCATAACTATCAGGAAGAGTTAAATCAATTAAAATCGCATCAAAATCTATCGATAATAAAAGTTCAGAGCCTTCTTTAATAGTGCTTTTATGAAAGATAAAAACCGAAGCAGGATAGTTTTCTTGAATTAATTCACTTATAATAAATGAGTCTTCCTCGCTTTCGAGAATGATGAGAATTTTTAGTTCGATTGGTCTTAGGTTTTAATGTAACAACATTGTATTATTTTCTAAAGGTATTATCATTTTTTTAGAAAGCGTGAAACTATTCTATATATTTTATTTCTAAAAGTCTGTTTCGCATCTAAAAGAGTAAATTTGTCTTCTAAACAACAGTTTTATGTCCGAAAATAATTTTGTAGATTATGTAAAAATAGCCTTTAAATCAGGTAAGGGTGGTAGAGGATCTACTCATTTTTATAGAGATAGGCTTACGGCTAAAGGTGGTCCTGATGGCGGAAATGGAGGTAGAGGCGGTCATATTATCCTTAGAGGAAATTCTCAATTATGGACGTTGTTGCATCTAAAGTATCGAAAACATATTTCTGCCGGCGCCGGAGAGGGTGGAGGAGCTAATAATAGAAGTGGAGGAGATGGAAATGATGAAATAGTAGATGTTCCTATTGGCACTATAGCCCGAAATGCTGAAACAGGTGAAGTTGACTTTGAAATAACCGAAGAGGGTCAAATGCATGTATTGCTTAGAGGTGGAAAAGGAGGACAAGGAAATACCAATTTCAAGTCTTCTACCAATCAATCTCCCAGATATGCTCAGCCTGGACAAGAAGGCGAAGAGGCTTGGAAGATTTTAGAATTGAAAGTTCTAGCTGATGTAGGGCTGGTTGGTTTTCCTAATGCGGGTAAATCTACTTTGCTATCGGTGGTTACTGCTGCCAAGCCTGAAATTGCAAATTACGCTTTTACTACGCTTGTACCTAATCTAGGTATAGTACCTTATCGCAATTATAAGTCTTTTATTATAGCTGATATACCTGGGATTATAGAAGGGGCTCATGCTGGAAAAGGCCTTGGACTTCGTTTTTTACGCCATATAGAAAGAAATAGTTTATTGCTTTTTATGGTCCCCGCCGATAGTAAAGATATTGCAGAGGAATATACTATATTGCTTAACGAATTGAAGCAATATAACCCGGAGTTGTTAGATAAAAAACGAATTTTGGCAATTTCTAAATCTGATATGTTGGATGAAGAATTGAAGGAGGAAATAGCCGCATCCTTGCCTGATATTGATTCGATATTCATTTCTTCTGTTGCGCAGATTGGATTAACTGAATTGAAAGATTTGCTCTGGAAAAATTTAAATACTTTTGAAAATGCTTGAAGCGTTAATCGAGTTTGATAAAGAATTATTTCTGAAACTAAATGGTTTTGGGGCGCCTTTTTTAGACTCTATTATGGTATTTATATCAGGTAAAACAGAATGGATCCCATTATACTTAGTCTTATTGTTTTTGTTATTTAAAAAGTATAAAAGCAAAGGGTTTTATATAATGTTTTACATCGTTTTGTTGATTGTTGCTTCAGATCAAATATCTGTTCAGTTATTTAAAAATGTATTTGAACGCTTAAGGCCATGTCATGATAATTCATTACATGGTTTGGTGCACTTAGTCAATAATAAATGTGGAGGTAGATTCGGGTTTGTTTCATCTCATGCTACCAATACTTTTGCTCTAGCTACATTTATTGGTCTAGTAATTCAAAATAAAAAGTTGCTTATTGTATTGATTGTTTGGGCCTCCTTAGTATCATATAGCCGAGTTTATTTAGGGGTGCATTATCCACTTGATGTATTGGGCGGCGCAATCTTAGGAATTGCTATAGCTTTTTCTATTAAACGATTAATGCAAATTATAAATAATCAGTTTGATTTAAAAATTCAACATGTTTAAGTTTTTAGCAGTCTTTATTGGCGGAGGTGTTGGGTCAATTGCCAGGTACGCGTTATCAATTTTATTTCAAAATGTTAATTCTAAATTTCCTTTTGCTACTGTCTTATCTAATTTTCTAAGTTGTTTAATTATGGGATTATTTATCCTATTTATTTCTGAAAAGATTATAAGTTCCTCTATTTGGAGGTTGTTATTAATTGTAGGTTTCTGCGGTGGATTTAGCACCTTCTCAACATTCAGCTTGGAGAGTTTAAATTTATTTGAGGATCATCATTATGGCTATTTTGTGCTAAATATTTTGCTTAGTTTAGTTTTTGGAATAGGGGTTTTATTTATTCTTACTAAGAAAATTTAAAATAAAACACCGCCTCAATTTGAGAGCGGTGTTTACCAACTAAACAATGATATCTTGTTTAACATGCGAAGTTTAAGTTTAGCTGATTGCTATATTCATTTGATAGTGATTCGAATTGTTAAAGAGGGAGTTTTTAAAAATATTTTTAGGATTAGTTCTATATTTTTTGAAGTCAATAATCATTGTTCCCGGCTGTTGATTAGTATTTGTTGAAATAAGATTCGTCTATATAGCTTTGGGTAAATTAAAATCAAAGTAGGTTTTATTCTTTTTTTGTCTAATAATTTGGTTTATTATTTCAAAAGTAGAATCGTCTAATATGTATGATCGGTTTAACTTTCTTGAGCTATAGTAAAGTAGGTTTCCTAAATAGAATCGCTCAATGCTTTCGGGTAATTTGTCGATTTTATATTTGGTAAACTTGAGTGCCTCATATAGTGAGAGGTCTCGGGTAAATGCATATTTGGATTCTTTACAAAACAATGATATAATGATTAATGACATGTTCCATAAACACGCCGTTAAGTTGTTTTCATTGAAAGTGTGAATGTTTTTTATTTCTAAGAATGTTTTGTTTATTTGATGTATCTGTTCAACGCAATTACTATGATAGTATTCTCCTAAGCTCATTATTTATCATCAATGGTTTGTATCTAAAATTGATAATACCGCATATAAACCTAATTTTGAGGCTTACAAGCAGCATGCTAAAGTAAGGGCATCTGAATTGAAGAATCAAATTAGAAAACAAGAAGATGAGTAAAGTACTAATCGCTGATAGTGGATCTACAAAAACGGATTGGAGGTTAATCAATACTACCACCAAGCAGGTTGAACAATTATCTTCAAAAGGGCTAAATCCCTTCCATAACTCAAAAAGTCAGATCATCGAAGAAATTGTTAGGACATTTGGTGGGCTTGATTGCAATGAAGTCAGTCAAGTATTTTTTTATGGAGCAGGTTGTTCTTCTAAGGAAAAGCAATTGTTTGTTATGGAGTCACTTCAAGCAGTTTTTCGTGTTGCGCACATAGAAGTTAATCATGATTTGTTGGCGGCAGCTAGGGCTTCTTTGAATAAGGATCAAGGCATCATTCTAATTCTTGGTACTGGAAGTAGTTGTGGTGTTTATGATGGCGATACGTTGTCTATTTCTACTCCTTCGTTGGGTTATATTTTAAGTGATGAAGGTAGTGGAGTAGCTATTGGTAAATCAATTCTGAAGAATTATTTCTATAACAAATTTCCATCAGAATTATCCGTATCATTTAATAGGAGGTATTTATTAAATAAGGAGACGGTTCTTAATGCTATATATAAAGAGAAGTTGCCCAATAAGTATATAGCATCGTTTAGTCAATTTGCTTTTCATAATAAACATCATCCTTTTATTTCTAAATTAATTAACGATGTTTTCACTGAGCTATTTGAAAGTTTAATTATTACTATTCCTGACTACAAAAGTCTTCCGATTTCTATTGTAGGTTCTATCGGGTTTTATTACAGCGATTTTATTCGTTCCGTTGCATCAAGTTTTGATTGCAAAGTAGGCTTGATTCTTGAAAAGCCGATAGCAGGACTAACGTTGTATCACACTTCTTTAGAATAAAAGAAATATTGCAGGCCTTTTATGAAAGGAATGCTTGTTTTTCTTCCATTCTGAAATAGACTTTGAAACAATTGTTTCAGTTTGTAATGTTAGGTCAACAGCTACACACAGCATTGTATCTTTGTGTAGAGTTTTTATCAATTCATCTAGTAATTTATCATTTCTGAAAGGGGTCTCTATGAAAAGCTGAGTTTGTTTTTCATTTTTCGCCCTAGACTCAAGTATTTTTATCTGTTTATTTCGCAAAGCAGTGTCATGTGGAAGGTATCCATGAAATGAAAACGACTGTCCACTAAATCCGCTTGCCATCAGCCCTAATAAAATTGACGATGGTCCTACAAGGGGTCTTACTTTAATTGATTGTTGGTGAGCTAATTTTACAATTTCAGCACCTGGATCAGCAACTCCTGGGCAACCCGCGTCTGATATCAATCCGATATGAACACCTTTTGTAAGTGGTTTTACAAAGGTTGCCAAGTCATTTATTTCTGTGTGCTTATTAAGTAAATAAAAGGTGAGGTCGTCAATTGGAGTTTGAATGCCTAATTTTATTAAATACCTCCTTGCATTTTTTTCGCTTTCCACGATAAAATGGGTGAGTTTTTTAATGGTAGTAAAAACTTCAGTTCCGAAATATAATTGCGGATCTGCTTCGCCAAGCAGGTTTGGAATCAAGTAAAGTTCTCCTTTTTCCATTACTTAAAATTTTTAAGGTAGTTAGTTACTGCAGCATCTATCAAGTTATATACTTGTTCGAAACCTTCATCTCCGCCAAAATACGGATCAGGAACAGATTGATTTTCTCCTGGATATAGTTGGTTTAAAAGTAGGTCTACTTTGTTGATATCATTTTCATTCCTAGCAAGTTTAACAACGTTCTCATAATTACTGTAGTCCATTACAAATAATTGATCAAAGGCATCAAAATCATCAGTGGTAAACTGCCTTCCTCTTAAATCTGAAATATCTGTTCCTCTTGCCCGGGCATGGGCTAATGATCTGCTATCGGGCTGTTCCCCAATATGATAATTAGATGTACCTGCGGAGTCTACTGT
Organism: Vicingaceae bacterium; assembly: GCA_028336925.1. Classification (GTDB taxonomy): domain Bacteria; phylum Bacteroidota; class Bacteroidia; order Flavobacteriales_E; family Vicingaceae; genus Acidiluteibacter. Next base: position 34,992 of record JAOKVV010000015.1, read on the forward strand.
AATAGAAATTCCTAGTTCTTCAGCTCGTTGCTTAAGAAGGCCTTCTGCAACCGGAGATCGACAAATATTCCCAAGACAGATCATTAATACTTTCATACGTCTTATTTTTTGAAACAAAAATAGGAATTAAGGCAAGCCCTAATTCCTAAACACTGAATTAAAATTATATTATTGGATGCTTATTTTCTTTTCTAATTCATCAACATACGTTCTAAAACGTTTGTCTGTTTCAACAAGGTTATTTACTGTTTTACAGGCATGTAGTACAGTTGCATGATCTTTTCCCCCGCAATGCATACCTATGTTTGCTAAACTAGATTTAGTCATCTTTTTTGCAAAAAACATAGCAATTTGTCTTGCTTGAACAACTTCTCTTTTTCTAGTTTTTGATTTTAGTAATTCAATAGGTAAGTCAAAATAATCGCATACTACTTTTTGAATGTAGTCGATTGATACTTCTCGAGCTGTGTTTTTCACAAACTTGTCAATCATTTGCTTCGCCAACTCAAGGGTTATTGCTTTTTTATTGAGAGAAGATTGGGCCAATAGCGAAATTAAAGCTCCTTCAAGCTCTCTAATGTTAGTCGTAATACTATACGCTAAATATTCAACAACTTCTTTAGGCAATTCTAAGCCTTCATTGTACATCTTATTTTCTAAGATAGCAATTCTTGTTTCTAAGCTTGGACTTTGAAGGTCTGCTGAAAGACCCCATTTGAATCGAGACAGGAGTCGTTGTTCCATTCCTTGCATTTCTACAGGAGCTTTATCGGATGTTAAGATAAGCTGCTTTCCTGTTTGATGTAAGTGATTGAATATATGAAAGAAAACGTCTTGAGTTTTTTCCTTGCCTGAGAAAAACTGCACATCGTCAATGATTAAAACATCTATCATTTGATAGAAATGTATAAAATCATTTTGATTATTATTTCTTACTGCATCAATAAATTGGTGTGTAAATTTTTCAGACGATACATACAAAACTGTTTTGTTTGGATGCTGGTTTTTTATTTCAATACCAATTGAATGCACGAGGTGTGTCTTCCCTAAACCAACTCCTCCGTAAACCAGAAGAGGATTAAAGGCAGTTCCACCAGGGTTTTTTGCAACTGCATAGCCTGCAGATCTTGCTAGCCTGTTACAATCACCTTCTATAAAACTCTCAAAAGAATAGTTTGGGTTTAATTGAGAATCAATATTGATCTTTTTTAAACCGGGTATAATAAAAGGGTTTTTTATTGGGTTATCCTTGTTTGCGTCAAAAGGGATAGTTACAGGATTGTTTTTAGTCGCTTGTCTATTTGTTGTAGGGATTTTAACCATATATGGCTTAGAGCTAGATGCTCCATTTTCCATAACGATGCTGTATTCTAATTTACCTTCATTGCCCAGCTCTTTTTTAATTGTTTTCCTCAACAACGTAATGTAATGTTCTTCTAACCACTCATAGAAAAAATTACTGGGTACTTGTATAGTTAGGATACTGTTTTGGAGCTTTATGGGTTTTATAGGTTCAAACCATGTCTTGAAGCTTTGAAGACTAACATTATCTTTTATAATTTCTAAGCAATTACTCCAAGCTTCTAGGTGGCTGTTTGTCATTTTATTTAGTGCAATATATAGCTACTCTATTAGGTT
>JAOKVV010000016.1 GCA_028336925.1 Vicingaceae bacterium
TGGAGGTCCTCATGCTGCATATTTTGCAACAAAAGAAGCTTTTAAAAGAAGTATTCCAGGTAGAATTATTGGAGTGTCGGTTGATGCTAAGGGCAACAGAGCTTTAAGGATGGCATTGCAGACTAGAGAGCAGCACATCAAGAGAGATAAAGCTACTTCAAATATCTGTACTGCACAAGTATTGCTTGCGGTTATGGCAGGAATGTATGCTTGTTATCATGGATCAAACGGTATCAAGAAAATTGCAACAGGGATACATCAGTATACAAAAGCGCTTGCTGAAAAGCTTAATCAGATTGGCTTCTTTGTTAAAAATGATAATTATTTTGATACCATAACAGTTCACACTTCTTCAATATCTGCTGACGATGTTATGAATGCCGGATGGGCTGCAGAAATGAACTTCAGAAAAGTTGACGATCAACATGTTTCAGTTACATTAGATGAGACAGTTGAAATGGATGATCTTAATGAATTACTTAATGTTTTTGCTCAGCTGGTAGAAAAAACAGTTAATATTGAAAAAGATGATATTCAAGGGTTCGCAATACCAGAATCCATAAAGAGAACTTCTGAGTTTCTAACACACGAAGTGTTCAATCAATATCATTCAGAAACTGATATGATGCGATATATTAAGAAGTTAGAGAATAAAGATTTATCTTTAACACATTCAATGATTGCATTGGGTTCATGTACGATGAAATTGAATGCTGCATCAGAATTATTTGCATTGAGCTGGCCTGAATTTAACAACATTCATCCATTTGTTCCATTAGATCAAGCACAGGGATACACTGAAATGCTTGATAATTTGGAACGTTATTTATCAGAAATTACCGGTTTTGCTAAAACGTCACTTCAACCTAATTCAGGTGCGCAGGGAGAATATGCAGGTTTAATGGTTATTAGAGCTTATCATCACGACAGGGGAGACCTTCAACGGAATATTGCTTTAATACCTTCGTCTGCTCACGGCACAAACCCTGCCTCTGCAGTAATGGCAGGTATGAAAGTAGTAGTGGTTAAGTGCGATGAAAGAGGTAATATTGATGTTGCCGATCTAAAAGCTAAGGCTGAGCAGCACTCCAATGAGCTTTCTTGTTTAATGATCACGTATCCTTCTACTCATGGAGTTTTCGAAAGTTCAGTAAAAGAAATTACGACTATTATTCACCAACACGGTGGACAAGTATATATGGATGGGGCGAATATGAATGCTCAAGTTGGATTAACAAATCCTGCAACTATTGGTGCAGATGTATGTCACCTAAACCTTCACAAGACATTTGCCATTCCTCATGGCGGTGGAGGCCCAGGTATGGGGCCAATTGGAGTAGTCGCGCATTTAGCTCCTTTTCTCCCATCAAATCCAATAATAACTACAGGCGGTGACAAGGCAATTACACCTATTTCAGGAGCTCCTTATGGTAGTGCTTTAATTCTTACTATTTCTTATGCCTACATTAGAATGCTAGGTACTGTAGGTTTGAGAGAAAGCACTGAATTTGCTATTTTAAATGCCAATTACATGCGCATATTATTAGAAGACAAATTCGATGTGCTTTACAAAGGAGAGGATGGGTTTGTTGCGCATGAAATGATACTGGACTGTAGAGGATTTAAAGCTGATTCAGGAATTGAGGTTGTCGATATCGCTAAGCGATTAATGGATTATGGTTATCATGCACCGACTGTTTCTTTTCCGGTTGGCGGCACTTTAATGATAGAGCCTACAGAAAGTGAAAGTAAAAAAGAGCTTGACCAATTTGTGAATTCTATATTATCCATTTATGATGAGATCATGGAAATAAAGAGTGATATTGTAAGTAAAGACAATAATTTGCTTAAAAATGCTCCTCATACATTAACTGAAATTGTTAGTGATTCTTGGGATTATCCTTATTCACGTGAAAAAGCAGTTTTTCCGCTAGACTACGTGCAACAAAATAAATTTTGGCCAACAGTAAAACGAGTAGATGATGCTTATGGAGATCGAAATTTAATTTGTAGTTGTGCACCTATTTCTGAATATGAAGATGAGTTAACTGCACAATAAAACTCAATTAATTTCATAACCTAGGCTTAAACTTTTTTTTAAATACAATTCACTTTGTAAAAAAAAGTCTTAACTTTCGGGTTGATATTATAATTGTTTAACTTAAAACACACAAAATGAAAAAGAATTACTTTTTAATAGGTGGTTTGATGTTAGCTTCGACTTTTTCTTTTGCTCAGCAGAGTAGAATGATTTCAAGTGAAGTTTCAATGAAACCAGCTCCTGCTTCTGCAGAAGAATTAAAGTACAATGCTGTATCTAACGTTGCTAAGGCTGCGGGTGATACGATGTTTTACGAAGATTTTAGTACAGGTTTTTCAACTAATGGATGGACTTCTGTAGATGCAACCAGTAATGGTTTTGATTGGATTTATTCAACAGCTGCTCCAGGTGGACAGTATTCATCTACTATTCCTGTAATTAATTCGGCAACGGCAGCGAATGGTTTTGCAGTTCTGCCTTCTGATTTGTATAATACGCCTACTCCAGGTGCAGGTTTTGCTGCAATGTCAGCAACGCTTACTTCAGGTCCAATTGCAATCAACCCAGTAGGAAACGTATTAGTAAGATGGAGACAAGCTCAAAGATATTGCTGTTCATCTACTGAGCAATTAGAACTTCAAGTATCTAACGATGGTGTTAATTTCATTGCTTTTGATGCAAAGTTCGGCCGTCAAGCTAATACAAATGTAACAGAGGATGCAGAAATTAACATTTCTTCAGTTGCAGCAGGTGAGGATACTATCTATTTAAGATTTTTCCAAACATCTTCTCATTATTTCTGGATGATTGATGATATTGCAATCGTAGAAGGTGCAGGTAATCAATTAGTAGTAAATGAGTTTTTTACTACCTTTGGATCTGAGCTTTATGAAGGTTTTTATACAATTACTCCTTTAGCATTAACTCAGCCATTAACATTTGATATGGCAATCCAAAACGATGGTGCTTTCAACGCATCTAACGTAGGTTTTACGGGTTCTATCGAGCACAATGTATTAGGGAATGTATATTTAGATTCATCTGCAAAGGTTGCATCAATAGCAACACCGCTTGGAATGGACACATTAAGCATTTCAAACCCTTTTGCTAATACTTCTGGTTATGGAGATTATACAGGAACGTTTACTGCAACATCTGATTCGGTAAGTGCTGATCCATCAGGTGCGGTTTATACTTTAGAGTGGGCTGTTAATGATACAGTTTTTGCTAAAGATTATAATACTAATGCAGGAAACATCGGGCCTGGTTCTTATGTTGGAGGAGATAATGACGGTTCTAAAATGGCAACTAAATTTACATTGAAATCTGCTCAAATGGTAACTTCTTTATCTTACTTTATTTCTACATCAACTGCTAATGTTGGAGCTGAAATGAAGGCTCAGGTATGGGGATTAGATACTTCTCAAGCAACATTGAATGATGCGATTAATATTCCTGGAATTAAGGCTCAAAATCCTATTCCTTATATTGTTCAATCTACAGATGTAGGCGCTTGGTTAACTATTCCAATGTTGCCACCGGTTACTTTACCTGCAGGACAATACGTTGTGGTTGCTGAGCAATCTGCTGGTAACTTAAATGGTTTCGAATTGGGTTTCGGAAGAGATAGATCAGCTGAAGAAGTTCAGCCATTTGGTTTAGAGTTTGTTTCTATGGTTTATGCAAATGATGCTGCTCCTGCTTGGGGTAACATTTTCGCTCAGCCAATGATGAGAATGAATTTCGGAATGTTAGTAGGTGTTGAAGAGGCTGAAAAAGCTATCGACGGATTTACTGTATCTCCAAACCCAAACAACGGTCAATTTAATGTTCAAGTTACTGCTGAAAAAGCTAACTTCAACTTAAGTGTACGTAACATGGTTGGTCAAGTTGTATACAACGAAGCTATCGCTGTAAACAATGTACTTACTAAAAATATCGATTTATCGAACTTAAATAAAGGTATTTACTTTGTTTCTATCGAAAACGGTGTAAACAGAAAAGTACAAAAAGTTATTATCAAGTAATTTTGATGAATAACTAAGATATTGATCGATTCAAATCGATTAAGAAAGCCCCAAGTTATTATTCACTTGGGGCTTTTGCTTTTATAGATTATCTTTTAAGATGCATAAGTGTTAAATTGAATAGTGTAATTTCAAAATATTGATATATATTTAACCCAACAATTTAATTTAAAAGCATATGAAAAAAAAATACGTTTTATTCGCTTTGATGTGCAGTTCATCTGCAATCTTTGCACAGCAAAATAGCTTATCGCGCTACCAAGAAGAAATGGTAGAAGATGCAGTTTCACCGGAAGAATTAAAATCTATCCAAAGTATTAATCGAGTTAAGGCCGCAGGTGACACTCTTTTTTATGAAGATTTTAGTAATGGGTTTACTGCTAACGGTTGGACCTCATTTGATGCTGGTTTAAATAATTTTAACTGGCTTTATACTACTCAGGCCCCTGGAGGACAATATGCTTCTAATGTTCCTGCTATTCAATCAACAACAGGCTCCAATGGTTTTGCTTCGCTACCTTCAAGTTTTTATAATACGCCTACACCTGTTGCAGGTTGGGTTAATATGGATGCATTATTGACTTCAGGTCCTATTGCAATTAATCCAACGGGAAATGTATTGGTGAGATGGCAGCAATCACAACGGTTCTGTTGCTCTAGTAGCACTGCAAGGTTAGAATTATCGGTGAGTAGTGATGGATTAAACTGGGTTGCATTTGACGCTCGATTTGGTAGAGGTGCGAATACTGCTGTTTTTGAAAATGCAGAAATTAATATTTCTTCTGTGGCTGCAAATCAAGATACTATTTACCTAAGATGGTATCAAGGAGAAACTAGAAATTATTACTGGATGATTGATGATATTGCTATCTTAGAAGGGCCCGGTAATCAATTGGAAATAACAGAGGTGTTTACCACTTTTGGGACAGATCAGTATGAGGGGTTTTATGCTCAAGTGCCCGTAGGTCAAACTAAGCCACTATCGTTTGGTGCTACTGTCAGAAATACAGGAGGCTTTGATGCAACAAATATAGATTTGGAAGTAAATGTAACCAACGCGCAACTTGGACAGTTATTTAACGATTCTTCTTCGAACACTTTAATTATTCCTGCTTTGCTTGATGATACGTTTAACATTACAAATGCATATACAAATACAGATGGAATGGGCACTTATGCCGGTACTTTGACGGCAAGGTCAGATTCTACAAGTGGCGACCCTGCAAGGGAAAACTATACCATCAATTGGACAATCACCGATAGTGTTTTTGCAAAAGATTATGATAACGCAGGAGGATCAATTGGTCCAGGTTCATATGTTGGAGGGGATAATGACGGATCAAGAATTGGGACGAAATATAATTTGTCTGCAGGACATTTGGTTGGGTCATTGTCCTACTATATAACTAATACTAGCGATAATGTAGGTGTAGAAATAAAGTCATCTATTTGGGGGTTTGATACTACTCAGGCTTCGTTGAATGATATGGTTAATGTCCCTGGCATTAAAGCTCAGAATCCAATACCTTATATTATTCAACAAGCCGATTTAGGAACTTGGATTACAATACCTATGTTACCTATTGTTTCGCTGCCTGCAGGAATGTATGTTGCTGTAATCGAACAGTCAGCCGGAAATGCAAATAATCAGGAGCTAAGAATTGGACGAGCTACCGATATAGAAGAATTACAACCTTATGGTAATAATTTTTCTTCTATGGTCTATGCAAACGATGCTACACCTGCTTGGGGTAATATCTTTGCTCAGCCAATGATACGGTTGAACCTTTATATGCCTACTGGGTTGAATGAAAATGTAAAGGCCTTTGAGTCGAGTATTGTTCCTAATCCTTCAAATGGGCTATTTACTATACGTTTAAATAAGCAAACGGCAATTAGTTCTATCCAAGTTTATAATTTGATAGGGAAACAACTACGCACTCTGTCCATCGGAGAAGTTACCCAACAAATAGATATGAATTTGGCAGGATTAGATAAAGGCGTTTATTTTGTTCAAATTAATTCTAAAGGTCGAAGAGTTGTTGAGAAAGTGGTAATTCGGTAATCAATTTATTGATACAATAGATCATTTCGGTCCTAATTAGTTTTAGGGCCGTTTTTTAAGGCAACCTTTTGTAAACGATACGAGTCTAGAATAATAAATACTCAAGAGTTGTAATAAACCATTTTGTTTAATGTTTGTTTATAGAATATAAAACTGAAAGATATGAAAATCAGATCATTATTTTTAATTATTGTCGTTTCATTATTTTCGACAGTAACTTTATTTGGTCAAAGTGGACTAATGAGTGAAATTTATCCACTTTTAAACGAATTACGTGAGACTAATCAATTAAAAGCTTTTGGTAATCAATCAAAAGCCCCGGGAGACACATTGTGGTATGAGGATTTTGGTAATGGATTTACAACAAATGGTTGGATTTCAACGGATGCTAGTAATAATGGGTTAAATTGGATTTATACGACAAATGCACCCGGAGGTCAATATTCTACTTCAATACCTGCATTGGTGTCCGCTACGTCTGCTAATGGGTTTGCCTCATTACCATCAGATTTATACAATACGCCAACACCTAATGGTGGATTTCTACTTATGGACTCCTATTTGCAAACAGGCCCAATTTCCATAGCTCCAAGAGCCTCGGTTGAAGTTCGGTGGACACAATCGCAACGATACTGCTGCTCATCAACTGAACAGCTTGAATTGCAAGTTTCTACAAATGGGGTGAATTGGGTGTCTTTTGATGCGAAGTTTGGACGCCAAGCCAATTCAGCAGTTGTTGAAAATGCTCAAATGGATATATCCTCAATTGCCTCCAATCAAAGTACAATTTATTTAAGATTTTATCAGACTTCCTCTCATTATTATTGGATGATTGATGATATCGCTATTTTAGAAACAGGTAATGCTCAAGTAGAAGTAACTGAGTCTTATTTATTGGATCAACAGAATTTGCAAACTTATTATTCTCATTATCCTTGCTCTAATCCACCCATATTCACGCCTGCAGGAGTAATTGAAAATCCAACGGGTAATAATGTTACTAACATCAGACTCAGCAGTGCAATTGTAAGTTCAGGAAATACGAGTTATTTAGGAACTTCATTGGTAAATGGGGTAATCGCACCATTTCAGTCTAGTTCCTTTCAAATGACCTCGGCTTATAATAATTCAGGCTTAATTGGGGATTATAGTGTGTTATATAAAGGGCTTGGAGACTCTACTGTAATATCACCTTCTAACACAATGATTAGTTTTTCTGTTTCTGATACTATTTTTGCGCGTGATTTAAATAATCCATCTGGGGCAATTAGTCCAAGTGATTATCCTGGAGGGTTTTCATTAAACAGCCATTTGGGTGTATTTTATGAGTTAAAAAATCCATCATTTATATCTAGTATTTCATTTTATGTAGCTAATAATACGGACAATGTGGGTATGACAGTAAAAGGAGAGTTATTTACTCCTGATACAACTTCACTTAACGTTGGAATTTCTGTAGCAAGTAGTCAAAATTATACAATCGATTCGGCAGATCTCGGATCCTGGATTTCATTGTCAATTGGACAGCCGAATCAGTCCATACCCGCAGGGCTTTATTCAGCGACCATAGTACAAGTAAGTCGATCGGCTCCAACAAATTCATTGCTTATAGGTAGAGACGCTTCTGCTGAATTGTTAGCTCCATTCGGATCTACATTTGTTTCATCAGTTTATCTGAATGCTTCTGCAGGTTATGGGTTCATATCAGCCTTACCAATGATACGTTTGAATTTTAAGTCAAGTGGAGGATGTAATACTGTTGGTATAAAAGACGCAAATGTTGAAAATAATCAAATCAATGTATTCCCGAATCCCTCAAGAGGTCTAGTAAATATTCAGTTTCCAATTAATCACCAACTAGAGCAGATAGAAGTTTACGCTGCTAATGGAAAGAGAGTTATGACTACATTGGTGGCTAATCAATCTATTCAACAGTTGATAGATTTATCCCAATATAAAAATGGAATCTATTTCTTGCGCTTTATTTCTATAGATGGAGTATCTACACAAAAAGTAGTGATTGATTAAAATTTTCGATGTGCAAACAACAATGACGGCTCTAATTAACTTTAGAGCCGTTTTTATTTGTAAGCAGCTTTTGTTTAATTTAGAGTGTCATAGTGAAAATATAAACTAGATGATTATGAGCAAAGGATTGCTATTACTCTGTTTATTCAACTGTCATTTATTGCTTTTGTCTCAAGACGAGGTTTTATCACCAAAAGTACCTAACTTAACAGAAGATTCGATCGGAGAATTAATGTCATTGTTTATTAATAAAGACAAGGCATACGGAGATACACGTTGGTATTAAGATTTTGCAAATGGGTTTTCCACAAATGTTTGGTTATCGGTAGATTACTCCCAAAATGGATTGGTTTGTACCACAACTGTACCAGGTGGTCAATATTCGACTAATACATAGGTCATCAATTCTACAACAGCGGCAAATGGTATTGATGAATTTACTAGAAAGTAAAATTTATTTTCTGTTTCACCTAATCCATCTTCAGGTCAGTTTGTACTTGGTTTAAATCACTTAGAAAAAGGAGCTTATTTTATACTGTTACAGTCGAAGGATATCTCTACTACTGTAAAAATAATTATCGAATAATCAATGTCTTTCAAACATTTTTTAAGTTTCAGAAAGCAGAAATTTTATCAAGTATCAACTAAACTTAGTTGTCGGTAAGTAAATTAGTTGCAATTTATATGAAAAATTCTAGTTTGAGTGTTTTCCAAATATGAAAATAATTTGAAATCTTAGCCTTTCAATTATAAGCTAAGTCAGGTTATAAACTATTGGTTACAAATTGAAGCGGTGCAAAGCTTTAGCTCAGCTGAAGAAAGTTTAAATCTGATAATTATGAAGTCGTTCTTTCTCTTCACTGAAATCTAAATGCTGGTGGGTTTTGGTTAATTCTTCAATTTGTGTAAGTATTTTTTGGATGAACTCTTGATGCGCCTCAGCATTTGGTTGGAATGGACGATGGCGGCTTGCTGCTCGTATTTTGCTGATTTGCTTGTTTATTGTGGTCGTTACTTCGCTAAAGTAGGCTTCTGAGAAACGTTGCCAAACATAATCAACTGCTAATTTGCTAGGATGAACCATGTCTTCATTGTAAAATCGATAATCTCTTAAATCATCCATCACCAATTCATAAGAAGAGAAGTAATGAAGTTGATTATACTTTTTTTGCAGTTGCTGAACGGCCAATTGCAAGGTGCTTTTGCTCCATTGGTTTTCTCTAAATCCGTCGCGCAAGTGACGAACTGGGCTAATGGTAAAATGAATATTTAGCTTAGGATTAAAAGCTAAAAGTTGTTCAATTAAAGCGATAAACTGATTGGTGATTTCCTCAATTGAAAGTAACTCTTTTTCAAACTCTTTATTGGGGAATTTATGACAATTAGCAACGAGTTCACCTGTCGATTTTAATCGGTATGCCCAAGCACTGCCAAACGTAATGACTAGGTGTTTAGCCGTTTTGAGTTGTTTGTGTGCAGATGTGATTGTAGAATTAATCTTTTCGATTATATCTTGTTGATTCAAATCAGAAAAATCACTGTGATGATTCCAACTCTGCCAAAGCTCCTTGTGATAAACCAAATCAGTGGCCTTATAATTTTTATGGGCAATAATTTCTTCTAAACTCTTTGCAATAGCCAATGGATGATACAAAATGCCGTATGGATTCTTTGCAACTTGAAATTTATGATCACTTAATCGGTTAGCGATATACTCCGAAAAGCAAGAGCCAATCAACAGAATCTGATCCTTATGTCCAATTTTAGTATCAGAAGGAGAAATAGGAACTACCGTTCGAAAAGTTTGCTGATCCATCTGCCTTTTATTTTTTAGCAGAAAGTTGCTCAGGTTTAGGCTTCTTCTCTAGTTGCACTGAGTCTAACTTAGCATTCATTTCCTTTTGGAAAGCCAAGAAAGCTGTTTTACTTGCTTCATCAATTGGCTTAGCCGGTGGAAACTTTTCTTTTAAGTGATCTACCTGACTGCCATTTTTCCAAAAACGATAACAAACATGCGGACCTGTTGCCAGTCCCGTACTTCCAACGTAACCAATTACTTCACCTTGTTTCACTCGTTGTCCATTGCTCACAGCTCGCTTGCTCATGTGTAAATATTGGGTCGTGTAAACACTGTTGTGCTTCACTTTTACATAATTCCCATTAAACCTAGAGTAACCTGAAGCAATAACAGTTCCCGTTCCTGTACTCATAATTGGAGTTCCGGTTGGCGCTGCATAATCGGTTCCTAAATGTGCTTTCCATCGTTTTTGTACCGGGTGAAATCTACGCTGTGTATATCTGGAACTTAAACGGCTAAATTTAAGTGGAGATTTTAAGAATGCTTTACGCAAGCTCTTTGCATCTTGGTCATAATAGTCAGCAGCGTCTGCAGTTTCGAAATAATAGCCATAAAAATCATCGTTAAAATGATGAAACTGTGCAGCCTTTACTTTCCCGATTCCAATCGACTCACCATCCACTAGTTTTTCTTCATAAACTACTTTAAAGAAATCGCCTTTTTGAATTCTATAAAAGTCGATCGACCAAGCATATACTTCTGCTAATTCCACAGCTAAGGCTGGGCTTCCACCTTTCTCTTGCAAACTTTCATATAATGAGGAATTGATAATACCTCCAACTGACTTTTCTACTATTTCAACAGGTTTTTGGCCTCGTGTAATGGAAACGGAATCACCTAAGTGATATACGACATAATCAATTGCATTGGGCTGATAAATGAAATAGCGTGCTCTTTCCAAACTATCTCTGCTTTTAAGAATGGTATATGGTTTTCCGGCGGCAATTCTTCGTACATCAAAAATATCTCGAGAAGCTTTTGCTAGCTGATCTATTTCAATATAAGGTACATTGTGGCCCAATAAAATGTTGGATAAGAATTCATTTTTGCCAATTTCGCCTCTTACAATATCAAATGAGTCGGCCGAAACACCAAACTCAACGATTGGCTCTGGCTGCATGGTATCTAATGGCGATATTTCTGGAGTAGGTTCATCAAATTCCCCATATCTACTTTGATAAATGAATAATCCAACAGTAGCGGCTAATAAAACTGTTAAGACTCTAGTCATCAATTTAAATTTTTTCTTCATTGATTACTTTCCTTTTTTAAAAAATACATTCTCTTCTACCCACGATTTTCCCCAATCTGTATGCTCTTGCTCTGACCATAGTGCTGGATAAAAAATTCGCTTTTGAAAACGTGGAGGAAGGTATTTTTGCCAATTGGTTCCGCCTGTTGCTGCAATATCTTCAGGTGCTTTATGCAAATACCTAACGGCAGATTTATAATGCATTAGTGGCCAATTGATGTTCACATTTACATCTAAAAAGCGTAATTGATTTCTTAATTCTTCATTTTCTTGCTCTCCAGCAGATAATCCATCAAATAAATGCCACAGGTTGGTGTTTTTAAATTCTTTGGCTAATTCAATAAATTGCTTATTGTATTTCTTTTCAAATTGCAAAAGCGTTAGTGTTTTCTTTCCTGAGGCTAATTCTGTGGCGCCTTTTTTCCAATAAATAAACTCGTACATTTTTTCAATGTTCTCATCAGTCAGTTTTGTGTCTGCAAATTGGTCTCTGTAATCTTTGTCTACTAAGTTTTTAAAGTCAGTAGAGCAAATTTCTATCATTCGGTATTGGCCAGACTGGAATCCACTAGCTGGTAAAAGTGACATTCTAAATTTTAAGAATTGCTCTCGCTCCATGCCATCAATCATAATTTCGAAAGAGGCGGTAAGTGCTTTAAAGTAGTTATTTATTCGCTTTATGCGAGCTGCTAAAAACTCTCCGGTAAGGTTTTCTTGAGTCGCCAATTGTTTGTACTCATGTAAGCTGAGTTTAAAGTACAGCTCTGTTATTTGGTGGTACATGATGAAAATTTCTTCATCAGGAAAGTCCGTCTTTGGGGATTGTAAACTCAGTAGTGTATCCAAATGAATATAGTCCCAATAGGTTAGATAATCAGCATAGATTAGCCCATCTAAGTAGGCGCCCAGATCTTGACCCATTACAGCGTACTTTTCTTTCAGTATCTGCATTTTTCCCATAATATCTTCTCCAAAGATATCCGTTTCTTTATCCTGATTTTCTTGCTTCATAATGTGATAGTCTTTCAACAAAAATACTCGCTTTCTTTGAAACATGAGGAGGAGGTTTGTTCAATTATAAACAATATGATGTGAAGCAAAAAAAAAGAAGCTTCAACTATTTTGTTGAAGCTTCTTTGCGTTAATTTACTTTTGCGATTGGGTGAGCTAAACCTTGATAATCCTCTAGCTCCATTCGGATAGAACCCACTAGAATCTTAGCCTTGGCCAATACCGGGATTTTGTTTTTGTCGTTGGTAATATAAACGGTTAAATCTTCTTCGTGTTTAAAGATTCTACCGGTTTGCACTACCGGATGAAACACCATGCAATTAAACTTACCTTTATTTACTTTTATCTTTTCAGTTCCAGCAAACTTGATCTTTAAATCATAATATTCTTCATCTACAAAGGCAGGAATAGTAAAAATATCTCCTTTTTTCGCTTTACTAAAATCGATGGTTCGAGCATAATAAAAGGCGCTTAGCATATCTTGCACACCAAGAGGTACTTGATAAGTTTCGTCCTTTTCATTTTTTACGATTTGCTTGTGCTGGTAAAACTGATAATCCTGCGCCTTGCTGTATCCGCCTTCATTAATTCGCCTTACAAATATCCATGGGAAAACGGCCTCAGCGTCCATATAGGTTTCATATCGATCCCTAACTTTAAAAAACCAATCGAACGTATTCACACTTTCACCTGTTCCGATCATTCGATAAATTTCTCGACCGTTAATTTTTTGAGGTGCTTTTTTGACTTCTAAAGTCGCTTCGCCTGCCGTCATCCAGCCATAATTAACAGAGTATTTCAATTTTTCTCCAGGCTGAAAAGTCTGGTGTTTGATGGTCCTAAATTGAGCACTGTCCAAGTTTTCTTGAAAAATACCTGGTTGGTAATCTGTGGTGTAACCCACCAGGCTACCCAAGATGTAAATTGCTGTAAATCCAATTAGCTTTTTCATAGTTATCTGTTTTGTTATAAATAACCAAATTGTATGCCAATTGATGATGAGTTTCATTGATAGATTGTTAAGTCGTTGTTTTACTTAGTTTACAGCGATATAAAGGTAACGGAATGTTTTCAGAAGTATTTTTTTTGCTAAAAATAAAATCTACGTTAAATAACGTATTTCAATCTACTTATGTGCATCTTAGATTTTTAAGAAATAAAAAAAATGATGAAAATTTTTTTATTGAGTATGTTTATTTGTGAAGCATTTAACGCTTGCGAAAAAGAGGAAGATTCTTCACCTACTGAAAATAGCCATCCGCCTTTTAGTTGCGGTGAGCTAAAATCTGTTTTGATTTAAATGATACGGCTTATACAAATGCTGTATTTATGTAAAAATGGATGATAGTGCTTATTTTGTAAAGTACGAAAGTAATAGTGTGCAGTTGCCAATAGGTTGGATAAATCAGACCCCAGAAGCTGGAACTTTTCTGGCAGGTAATGTAAAAATGAAGGGAAGGTTTGGATTTTATTCAATTCCTGATTCTACTGCAAATTATTGGATAAGCGACAGTGGCGAAGTGGTAATTACGAAGCGTGAAGGAAAGATCGTGTTTACAACCTTTAACGGCACATTAGAAAAAATGGTAAACGGAGTACCATATGAAGAAACGCTAATTGTGAAAACTCGAGTTTTTTCGAATGGGATTTATTGTTAGTTGATTAAACTAAAATAAAAAGGGCTTTTGCAAATCTGCAAAAGCCCTTTTGTGTCATGTTTGCTCTGTCTATTACTAATCGATGACTTCGGTTCCGCTATTAGATTAGCCGTGGCTGAGCAGAGCTGAAGCCAAGCTAATTAGATATTAATAAATTGCAGGGCAATTAATAATTAACCATTAAACCACAATATTTACAATCTTCTTCGGTACAATAATCACCTTCTTCGGAGTTTTCCCATCCAACCATTTTTGAGATTCTTCGTGCTCCATCACTGTTTTTTCAATTTCATCTTTTGTTAAATCAAGTGACATTTCGAGTGTGAAACGTATTTTACCATTAAAAGAAACAGGGTATTTATGTGAAGATTCTACTAAATACTTGGCCTCAAATTTTGGAAATGCTTGTAAGGTGACACTTTCTGTATTTTCTAACTTTTCCCACAATTCTTCTGCGATGTGTGGAGCATAAGGTGTAATTAAAATTACCAATTGCTCCAAAATAGCTTTGTTGCTCGATTTCAAATCGTTCAATTCATTGACACAGATCATAAAGGCACTTACCACCGTATTGAAAGAAAAACGCTCAATGTCTTCTTCTACCTTTTTAATGGTTTTGTGCAATACCTTTAACTCGTCTTTGGTTGGTTCTACATCCGTAACGCTAAAGTTATTTTCTGCATCGTGAAATAATCGCCAGAATTTACGCAAGAAACGGTGAACGCCTTCAATGCTATCCGTATCCCAAGGTTTAGATTGCTCCAACGGCCCTAAGAACATTTCAAATAAACGCAAGGTGTCGGCTCCGTAACCTTCAATAATAATATCAGGGTTCACAACATTGAATTTAGATTTTGACATTTTTTCTATTTCGCTACCGCAGATGTACTTGCCATCTTCTAAAATAAATTCAGCATTGGCATATTCTTCTCTAGAAGATTTGAATGCTTCAAGATCTAATGAATCATTGGTTACAATATTCACATCGACATGCATAGAGGAAAAATCTTTTCCTTCAATTAAACCTTTCGAATAGAATTTCCCATCGGTCTTATCACGATAAACAAACTTGCTATTCCCGGTAATCATTCCTTGATTGATCATCTTCTTAAACGGCTCATCAAAAGGCAAAAATCCTTTGTCGTTTAAGAACTTCGTCCAAAAGCGTGCATACAATAAGTGGCCGGTAGCATGTTCTGCGCCGCCCATGTATAAATCTACATTTTGCCAATAATTCAAAGCTTCTTGGCTCGTAAATTCTCCAGTATTATTTGGATCTAAATAACGTTTAAAATACCATGAAGAACCTGCCCAACCCGGCATGGTATTGGTTTCAATTGGATGTCCTTCGGCAGTTTTCCAATTTTCAGCTCTTGCCAATGGTGGTTCTCCATCTTCAGTTGGTAAATATTTATCTACTTCAGGTAATTCTAATGGCAATTCACTTTCGTTCATCGCTGTCGCAATTCCATCCTTATAAAAGATTGGAATGGGCTCACCCCAATATCGTTGTCTGCTAAAAACCGCATCCCTTAATCGGTAGTTGGTTTTTCCTTTGCCAATTCCTTTTGCCTCCATGGCTTCTATCGCTTTCGCAATAGCGACTTTTACTTTCAAACCATTCAAGAAATCTGAATTACAAATAATGCCATCTTTATTGGCATCAGCGCCTTCTGATACATCTTGTCCTTCAATTACAGCAGGAATCGCTAAGTTAAATTTGGTTGCAAAATCCCAATCGCGCTGATCACCACTAGGAACAGCCATAACAGCACCGGTTCCGTAGCTCGCCAAAACATAATCGCCAATCCATATCGGAATTAATTCTCCTGAAAAAGGGTGTTTGGCATAAGCGCCTGTAAATTCTCCACTCACTTGCTTTACATCAGCCATGCGCTCTCGTTCTGAGCGAGCTGCTGCTTTCACTTGGTAAGCTTCTATGGCTTCTTTTTGCTCAGCAGTCGTAATGTGATTCACCAATTCATGCTCTGGCGCAATCACCATAAAGCTCACACCGAAAATGGTATCAGGGCGAGTAGTAAATACTTCTATTTTTTCATTGTATTGATCGATATCAAATGAAACCAACGCTCCAACTGATTTTCCAATCCAGTTACGCTGAATTTCTTTAATCGCATCCGTCCAATCTATTTTATCTAAACCAGTGAGTAAACGCTCTGCATAAGCAGTAATTCGCATGCTCCACTGTTGCATTTTTTTGCGTTCTACCGGATGGCCACCACGCTCAGAAACACCATCTTTTATTTCATCATTGGCCAAAACGGTTCCTAATGCAGGGCACCAATTCACAAATGAATCCGAGAGATAAGTCATTCTATAATTCATTAAAATGGCTTGCTGAGCCTTTTCGCTCATTGCATTCCATTCGGCAGCTGAGAAAATGGTTTCTTGATCGCCGTGTGCCTTGGCGGTTGCATTTCCATCTTTTTCAAATAAAGCCACCAAATTTTTAATATCGTCTGCTTTATCTAAATCCGTGTTATAATACGAATGGAATAGCTGCAAGAAAATCCACTGTGTCCATTTGTAATAATTAGGATCAGAAGTCCTTACTTCTCTATCCCAATCATAAGAAAACCCAATTTGGTCTAATTGCTCACGGTACCTTTTTAAGTTAGCCGCAGTAGTTATTGCCGGATGTTGCCCAGTTTGAATAGCATATTGCTCAGCAGGCAGGCCAAATGCATCGTATCCCATTGGATGTAATACATTAAATCCTTTGTGCTTTTTAAATCGAGCATAAATATCAGAGGCGATATAACCAAGAGGGTGACCAACGTGAAGTCCTGCTCCTGATGGATAAGGAAACATATCCAAAACATAAAATTTCTCCTTTGTATTGTCTATTTCCGTTTTGTAGGTCTTGTTTGCTTTCCAATAGGTTCTCCATTTGGCTTCTATTTCTCTAAAATTATAATCCATTCTGATCTTTTTGTCTGTAATGCGCTGCAAAAGTAAGAAAGACGGACCGTTTTTTTATTTAATAAATTTTTTGTATTATTGTGATATCAAAATGATATTATTATGAAAAATGAAAATAACGTTAAAGTAACCAATGGATATGTTGCATTATCCTTATTAGGCTTTTTCCTGCTTACTATGATAGTTGGAATAGCAATAACGAAAAGTCCTGCATTTTTAGGATTGTTAGTTATTATCTTATTTATTGCAAAAGGATTCTTTACCGTAAATCCAAATGGATCTAAAGTATTAGTGCTTTTTGGAGCTTATAAAGGAACCGTTAGAGAAAATGGATTTCATTGGGCAAACCCATTCTTTACTAAGCAAAGAATTTCATTGAGGGCAAGAAACTTTGATAGTGAGCGAGTAAAAGTAAACGATAAAGTGGGTAACCCTATTTTGATTAATGTAATTGCCGTATGGCGAGTACACGATACGTTCAAGGCTGCATTTGAAGTAGATAAATATGAAGAATTCGTGCGTGTGCAAACGGATGCAGCAGTAAGAAAGTTAGCAGGCTCATATCCGTATGATAATTTTGATGATGAACGCGCAGAATTGACATTGCGTTCAGGAATGGATGAGGTGAATGATGCCTTAGAGAATGAAATTACTGAACGTTTGGCCATGGCAGGAATCGAAGTGATGGAAGCTAGAATAGGTTACTTAGCGTATGCTCCGGAAATTGCAAGTGCGATGCTGAAGCGTCAGCAAGCGGTAGCAATTGTAGCTGCACGTAAAAAAATTGTAGAAGGCGCAGTAGGAATGGTTGAAGATGCCTTGGAGCAATTATCAAGAGATAATATCATCGAATTTGATGATGACAAGAAAGCATCGATGGTAAGTAATTTGATGGTAGTTTTGTGTGGCGATAAAGAAGTAATTCCAGTGGTAAATACAGGTAGTTTAAACTAGTATAGATGATTTTTTGTCAGCTTGAGCAGAAAAGTTTATACTGAGCAACGCCGAAGTGAAAGCTAGACAAAACGATCGTTACAATGAATAATTTATAAAGAAACTCGGAATTAGATGAGTAAGAAAAAAACATTTGCCTTACGGATAAATCCGGAACTTTTTAAACAAATTGAAAAGTGGGCCGATGATGAATTTCGTAGTGTAAATGGACAAATAGAATGGATGCTGAGCAAGAGTTTAAAAGATGCTAAGCGGCTGAAAAGTAAAAAGAGTAATGAAAGCGAAGAGTAATTTCTTCGCTTTTTTATCATTGGTTATCTATTTAATCTCAATTACCATCTACATCACAGCTATCGCCTTTAGAAACGATCAATTCTGGTTTTTCTGAGGTAAATTCGCCCCAAGCCTTATTCAACGTTTCTAAAAAAGCCTCCGTTGGTTGCGCACCTGAAATAGCATATTTATTGTCGAATACAAAGAATGGAACACCTCTTACTCCTATGTTTTGAGCTTCCATTTCGTCTTGTTTTACATCGTAAGCATAATCATCAGAGTTCAATATTTTTTCAGTCGCTTCTTTTTCTAAACCATTCGCTACCGCAATTTCAGTCAATGCTCTAATATCATCTATGTTGATTCCGTCTTCTAAATGTGCTTTCAAAAGTGCCTCTTTTAATTGGTCGCCCTTCTGCAGGCTTTTGGCAAAATGCAATAATCGATGTGCATTAAATGAGTTGGCAACTACCGCATGATCAAAGTTGAAACTCAATCCTTCTTCACTTGCCATATTCATCACATGGCTCACCATTCCTTTTGCTTGGTCTAGTGGCATTCCTTTAGACATGGCAAGGTGTTCCATTAATTTGATGTCTGGTTGAGTTTGCAATGTTGGGTCTAATTGAAAGCTTTTCCACGTTACCTTTACCTTATCGGCTTCAGGAAAGTTTTTTAATGCTGCTTCAAATTTTCGTTTTCCGATATAACAAAATGGACATCTAATGTCCGACCAAATATTAATTTCCATAAATTTTTATTGTAGTTTGGGGCAAAATTAGGCCGAAATATTAGGATAAATTCTAGTTTTAATGACTTGTTAGTATTTAATGCGCAGACTGAGTTTTGATTCTTAATGGCAGTAACTTAAAATACTGTTATATTTACTTCTCTAAAATTAAGTGCTTTTATAGTGAATCTTAAACTTGCTATTTTTATTTTTCTACTTTGAAGCTTCAACTTGAAGCATGCTTTATCGCAACAAAAATTTTCTGACAATTTAAAGTTAGGGGTTAATTATCACAGAGGGTATAATTTACCTGAGTATTCTAGCTTTTTGTTAACGGTAAATGATCCAATACAGTCTTTAGATCTAACTATTTTAAAAGAGACCGTTGGAAAAACTCCTTGGGAGCAGCTCTTTAATTATCCGGAGTATGGTTTGTCGCTTTTCTACACGTCATTTGGGAGTGGAGCTATTTATGGTAATGAGTTGGCGCTTACCTATTTTTTTAAAATCTACCTTTTAGATCGTGATAAATTTAAACTTTACAATAGGGTAGGAATTGGCCTAAGTTATGTTTCTAAAAAATATGATCCTGAAACTAACCCCACTAATATTGCTGTAGGTTCTCATCTGAATATTCATTTTAACGCTCAATTTGGCGGTACTTTTGAATTAACGGATAAAATAAATCTAAATGCAGGATTGTCTTTCGATCATTTATCTAACGCGAATTCCTCTGAGCCAAATATTGGAATGAATTCATTAACTGCTTTTACCGGGCTATCTTATTATTTAGGTAAGCGAACGGAGCGAAAAATAGTAGAGCTGCCAAAACACGAGCCAAGGAATAGGTTCTATTTGTTTGGAAGTGTTGGTGGTAAGCATTTGAGATCATTATCTGGGGAGTATTTTTTAGCAAACTCCTTTTCCTTAGAGTATGTCCGTGAAATAGGCCGTATATTCTACATTGGAGCAGGAGTAGATGTTTTCTATGATTCTTCAGTTCCTACTTTTTTAGAGAGTGAAGGAAAATCATTTAACAATCAAGATTATTTTCAGACAGGAGTTCATGTTTCTCAAACGTTGCGGTATAATCGATTTAGCTTAAGCTTACAGCAAGGGATATATGTAGGTTTAACCAATAAAGTGGAAGATAAACTCATGTATAATAGAGGTATTATTAAGTGTAACTTGTCAGATAATTTTAGTGTTCGATTAGCAATGAAATCTCATTTGCATATTTTGGATTATCCTGAAATAGGCATTGGTATAAAATTGAAATAATGAAAAATATCGTAGTCATTTTAGGTTGTCTTATTGGATTATTTTCTTGTAGTAAAGAGAAGATTGATAATAAAGTAATTCAACTATCTCCGTTTGTAGAAGTAGAGATTTATGATACGTTTATAATTGAATTAGAGGAAGATACTTTATTTTATATAGAGGTGGTTGGGGATGAAAAGCTAACTGATAATGTGGAGTATCGTGTAGAAGCTGAAAAATTAATCCTTTCCAATTCTAAGCGCCTAAAATGGACACAACCGACTAAAAATAAAACTAGAATAGTGATTCACTCTTTACCCTTATCAAAAGTATTAGCAAGTGAGTCTTGTTTTATATCCACTAACAATCCCATTACTTCCCAAGAGTTTGGTTTAGTAGTGGGTAGTAAGTTGAATGAGGCGATATTGGAGCTGAATTGTGATGTATTTTATTTTTGGAATAATTTTCCCTGCGGTGGCACATTGGATCTGTCGGGGAGTGCAAGAGAAGTAAAGTTATAGACTGACGCGCTTTTTTCAATTGATGCTAGAAACCTGAATGCGAGTTATGGAAACATTATCAACAGATCAAAAGGCAATATAGCTGTTAATGTAAAAGATAAACTAGATTATAGTATTCAAAATGAAGGAGATATTAATTTGTATGGCAGCCCCATTGAAATTAATATTATTGAGCCCAACACTTCTTCAGGTAAATTGATTTCTAGAAATTAGTAGTTATTTTGTTACAAAGTCTTTATTCGTTTGCTCAATTATTCTTAACACCTCTTCCTTACCGTTTTTTCCTATAGCTGAGGTTCCGATCATCATCGGCAACTCTTCCCAAGTTTTTAGCAATTCTCGTTTGTAGGCTGCGATGTTTTTACTGTAAGCTGAACTAGAAAGTTTGTCCATTTTAGTGTAAACAATGACGAATGGAACACCCTTGGTTCCTAAAAACTCCATGAATTCTAAATCGATTTTTTGTGCAGGTATTCTACTATCAATTAAAAGAAAAACATACAATAAGCTTTCTCTCTCTAGCATATAGCGAGTGATAAAACTGCTCCATTGTTCTCTTGATTTTTTTGACGCCTTCGCGTATCCATATCCTGGTAAATCGACTAAATACCACTCGTCGTTTACGATAAAATGGTTGATTAATTGCGTTTTTCCCGGTCTGCCTGATGTTTTCGCGAGATTTTTGTTGTTCGTCAGCATGTTGATTAACGATGACTTACCAACGTTTGATCGGCCAATAAAAGCGTATTCTGGTTTCGTAGGTTCAGGGCATAAGTCAACACGGGTGTTGCTCATCACAAATTCGGCTGTTTTTATTTGCATGGTGCAAAATTAACTATTCTATGCGCTTTTTAGATGTTTAGAAGAAAAGATATACTTTTTTACGCATTCCCCCCTCCTGAGTTCACATCTTTGTGTGTCGCATACTTGTAAGTCGCAACTTTGTGAGTAAATTAAATGCAATTACACTTTTCGACTTAACCAATTGTTTAGTAATTCATTAAATTCTTTTGGGTGCTCCATCATAGCTGCATGTCCGCACTCGTCTATCCAAAATAATTCGGAGTCTGGTAGTTTTTCGTGAAATTCTTCGGCAACTTTTGGCGGCGTAATGCTATCATTTTTACCCCAAATTAGGCAAGATGGCATGGTAAATTTGGCTAAATCTTTCTCCATGTTATGACGAATCGCAGATTTTGCCAAAGCTAAAATTCTAACCAATTTGCTTCTATCGTTTACAATTTTATGCACTTCGTCTACTAACTCGTCGGTAGCTACTGCAGGATCATAAAAGGTAACTGCAATTTTCTGACGTAAATATTCTTTGTCTTCTCTTCTTGGGAACGATCCGCCAAATGCATTCTCATATAAACCTGAACTTCCTGTTAGGACCATAGAATGAACTCTGCTAGGATATTGCAAAGCATATACCAAGGCGATATGGCCGCCTAATGAGTTACCTAGCAAGGTCACATTTTCATATCCCTTGAATTCTATGAACTCGTGGATGAATTCAGCCATTGCACCTACGCTAGTTTTTAAAAGTGGCGAATCATATAAAGGCATCAATGGAACAACTACCTTGTAATTCCCCGAAAATTGATCAATTACTTCGTTGAAGTTACTCAATGCTCCAAAAAGGCCATGTAAGATAACGATAGTGTGACCTTCTCCTTTCTCTAAAAATTCAAATTTTCCTTCTGTGACAATCGCGTTCTCGTAACTCATTTAGTTGTTCCTTTTTTCAAATATAGTACAAAAATACTGCAATTCGCTCAATTTAAAGAACTGCAGTTTTAACACTCCACTGTTGAAAATAAATCAGCCTGAATTTAGGGGCTTCCCACTTTTGCTTAATCTTTGCCATGTCAGTAAATACGCCTACTCTAGTGCATTTTTGTTCTTAAAATCTGCGAAAGTTATTAACAAAGTGGTAGGAAGTGGTAGGAAGTGGTAAAATCTTTTTTATTTTTACATCTTCTATCGCAAACGCTTTAATTAATAGTATTTATGGCAAACTTCATAGGCGAATTTGAGTGTAAGCTCGACCCGAAAGGTCGCTTAATGATGCCCGCAGGCCTTCGTAGACAGTTGGATCCCGCGGCCCAGGAGAAGTTTGTCCTAAATCGAGGGTTTGAGAAATGCCTAGTGCTTTATCCTAAAAATGAGTGGGAAATGATCAGTACTGAGATTAATCAATTGAACCAATACGTGAAGAAAAACCGCGATTTTATTCGCTATTTCTATCGTGGAGCTACCGAATTAGGCCTAGATAATACTGGTCGGGTATTATTTCCAAAACGATTATTGGAATACGCAGCAGTAGAAAAAGAGGTGGTTTTATTCGCTTATTCGAATAGAATCGAAGTGTGGAATAAAGATGTTTATGATGGCTTGTTGACTGATGAGCCGGAAGATTTCGCGCTATTAGCTGAGGAGGTAATGGGTAATAAAAAGACGGAGGGTAATGATGGAGGAATATCATAAGCCGGTAATGCTTACTGAAAGTGTTGATGGTTTAGATATCAAACCTGACGGGATTTATATCGACGTTACTTTCGGAGGCGGTGGCCATTCAAAATCTATACTGAGCCAATTAAGTCCTGATGGGAGATTGTTCGCTTTTGATCGTGATCCAGATGCTGCTGCAAATTCATTAGATGATGATCGCTTTGAATTAATCGCGCAAGACTTTAAGTTTTTAAAGAATTATTTACGCTTCTACAGAATTAGTCAGGTAGATGGAATTTTAGCTGACTTAGGTGTTTCATCGCATCAATTTAATGAAGGTGAGCGTGGTTTTTCTATTCGTTTTGATGGTCCTCTTGATATGAGAATGGATCAAAAATCCCTTCTTACAGCAGCGAAAGTGGTGAATGAATATGAAGAAGAGGATTTGTCTAACCTACTTTTCCAATATGGAGAGTTAAGAAATTCTAGAAAAATAGCACAACTAATAGCTAAGCAAAGAGCCGAACAGCCAATAGGAACCATTGCAGATTTAAAAAAAGCGATTCAGTCGGTTACACCTTGGGGAAAAGAGAATCGGTTTTTAGCTCAGGTTTTTCAAGCACTGAGGATAGAAGTTAACGGTGAGTTGGAATCCTTGAAAGGTTTGTTGGAGCAATCAGAAGAATTACTAAGGCCTGAAGGTCGATTGTCGGTCATTACATATCATTCATTAGAAGATCGGTTGGTGAAAAACTACATGCAGAAAGGAAAGTTTAGCGGAGAGGTGGAAAAGGATTTTTTTGGCAATAAGTTAACGCCATTTGAGCAGGTAAATCGGAAGCCAATTGTGCCAACGGAAGAAGAATTAAACGATAATAATAGGGCTCGAAGTGCAAAGCTGCGAGTGGCAAAAAGAATAGTGAATGAATCGGTTTAAAGAAAAAGCAGAAGACGAGAAGCCGATGCCAAAAGCAGCTTCTTTGGAAGGTGTAAAAGGGGTGAAGGGGGTGCTTTCTGGAAGTTTTCTTTCGGGGTCAAATGTAGTGTCTTCACTACCTTTTATCTTTTTCCTCACTTTTTTAGGTATTTGCTACATCGCGAATGGCTACAACGCAGAGAAAACGATTCGAGAGTTGTATAAAACTGGAAATGAAATAAAAGAATTACGATCGGAATACATTACCACTAAATCGGAGCTGATGTATTTAAGTAAGCAATCGCAAGTAGCGAAAGCAACAGAAATGATCGGTTTGCAGGAATTAACGGAGCCGCCAAAGAAAATAATAGTAAAAGACGACGATAAAGAGATTAAAGAAATTGACTAACGAGAAAGGCATACAAAAGGAAATGAAATGGCGGGTTTACCTCGTGTATTTCGCTGTGTGTTTATTTGGCTTAGTAATAATAGGCAAGGCGCTTGCAATTCAAATTCTTGAAGGAGCAGAGCTAAAGCGAAAAGTGGAGAGTTTAACATTAGTCGATAAGAGTATAGAGGCTGTACGCGGGAATATTTATTCTGAAGACGGCAGTTTGTTAGCCACATCTATTCCTATTTATGAAGTGCGAATGGATTTGAATACTGAGGCATTGACCAATGCAATTTTTAACGAAGGAATCGATTCATTGGCTTATCAATTAAGTAGCCTTTTTAAAGATAAAAGTCCTGCATCTTGGAAACAAGAATTAGTAAGAGCTCGAGCAAAAGGAGCGCGCTACCATTTAATTAAAAGAAATGTACGTTACACAGAATTGAAGCAGATGAAAACTTTTGCGTTAATGCGCAGAGGTAGATATAAAGGTGGCTTTTTATACATTCAAAAAAATAAAAGAGAAATGCCTTTTCAGGTGCTGGCAGCAAGAACTATAGGTTATGAGCGAGAAGGTGTAACGCCTGTTGGCTTGGAGGGTGCATACTCTAAGCAGCTTGGAGGTGTAAATGGTCAGCGCTTAATGCAGAAAATTGCAGGTGGTGTTTGGATGCCTGTGGGCGATGAAAATGAAGTAGAACCACAAGATGGGTACGATATTTATTCTACTATTGATATTAATATTCAGGATGTTGCTGAGAGTGCACTCCTAAAACAGTTAGAGCGTCAGCAAGCAGATCATGGATGTGTGGTGCTGATGGAAGTTTCTACAGGAAATGTAAAAGCAATTGCAAACTTGAAGCGAAATGTTAATGGTAACTATTATGAAGGGTATAATTATGCGATCGGTGAAAGTACGGAGCCTGGTTCTACCTTTAAATTACCTGCATTGGTCGCAGCTATCGAAGATGGCCATGTAGATTTAGAGGATTTAGTAGACTGCGGGAATGGTAAATTAAATCTTTACGATAGAACCATGTATGATTCCAACTTCGATGATGGTGGCTGGGGGAAAATTTCGGTAAAACGAGTTTTTGAAGTGTCTTCAAATATTGGAATGGCGAAAATTATACGAGGTGCTTATGCTAAGAATCCACAGAAGTTTGTAGATCACTTAAAGTCGATGAGTCTTTCTGAGCCATTAGGAATTTCTATCGCGGGAGAAGGAAAACCTGCTATTAAAAACACAGATAATAATTCATGGTCGGGGATTACCTTAGAGTGGATGGCGCATGGGTATGAGGTGCTTCAAACACCTTTGCAAATTCTGACCTATTATAATGCGATTGCGAATAATGGCAAGATGGTTCGTCCAAAGTTTGTCGATAAAATCACGAAAGGCAGAACAGTAGTTGAAGAGGTAAAAACAGAGGTAATTAATCCTGCAGTTTGCTCTAGAAAAACAATTGAAAAAGTAAAGCAAGTATTAGAAGGTGTGATTGAAAATGGTACTGCGACCAACTTAAAAAATGCCAACTTTAAAATTGCTGGAAAGACAGGTACAGCTCAGATAGCAAATGAATCTTATGGATATCGATATGAATCTAAAGTAAGTCACCAGGCTTCATTTGCAGGTTACTTCCCTGCTGAAGATCCTAAGTATAGCTGTATTGTAGTGGTAAATGCACCTTCAAAAAATGTGTATTACGGAAACTTGGTAGCAGGCCCAATTTTTAAAGAAGTAGCGGATAAAGTATATGCCAATAGCTTAGAAATACACAAACCACTAGCTCCTCAGAAATTTTATGCTTCTTCAAAAATCCCTTATTCAAAGAGTGGCTATCACGATGACGTGAAAAAAGTATTTGAAAGTATTGGTGTAGAAGTGAAGTCAGGAACCGAAATGAGCGAGTGGATTTCTACTTCTACTCAAAAAGAATCAGTAGAACTAACTGACCGCAAACTAATCGACAACCTAGTGCCTAATGTGAAAGGAATGGGTGTGATGGATGCCATTTATTTATTAGAAAATGCAGGATTAAAGGTTCGGTTTGTTGGTAGAGGTTCCGTAAGAAGCCAGTCGATACAAGCAGGATCAAGAGTATATAAAGGAAGTGAAATCGTTTTAGAGTTAACCTAATGAAATTACTAAGAGACATATTATATAAAGTAGCTATTCAGGAAGTTCATGGAACTAATGAGTTAGAAGTGCAAGGTGTTACCTTCGATTCTAGAACGGTTAATTCTGGCTTTTTATATGTCGCTTTGAGAGGTGTGCAAGCAGATGGCCATAGCTATATTGCTTCCGCAATTGAAAAAGGCGCTTCTGCAATAATTTGCGAAGAATTGCCGACCGAAATGCCTGAAAATATCACCTTTATTAAGGTAAAAGACACCCACGAAGCATTGGGATTTGTAGCAGCAAATTTTTACGATAACCCTTCTCAAGACTTACAATTAGTCGGTGTTACGGGAACTAACGGGAAAACGACTACAGTTACCTTGCTTTATCACTTGTTTAAAAAATTAGGCTATAAAGTAGGCTTGATTTCTACTGTTGTTAATCTAATCGATGAGGTAGAAGTAAAAGCAACACATACTACGCCTGACGCTTTGAGCACAAATCGATTATTAACAGAAATGTTGGCTGCGGGCTGCGAGTATTGTTTTATGGAAGTTAGTTCTCATGCAGTAGTGCAGCACCGTGTTACAGGATTAGATTTTGCAGGTGGTGTTTTTACCAATATCAGTCATGACCATTTAGACTATCATAAAACGTTTGATGAATACATCGCTGCAAAGAGAGGATTCTTTACCCAACTAGGGAAAAGTGGATTTGTATTGTCGAATAAAGATGATAAACGTGCTGAGGTAATGCTCCAAGAATCAAAAGCAAAGAAATATTACTATGGCGTAAAGGCTTCGGTTGATTTTAAATGCAGAATCATGGAAAGCAATTTCACTGGATTGCTTTTAAAAATAGACGATCAAGAAGTTTGGTGTCCGATTTTAGGAAAGTTTAATGCCTATAACCTCACAGCAGTTTATGCTTCCGCGATTTTATTGGGGCAGGATAAATTAGAGGTGTTGACAGCCTTAAGCAGTTTGAAGCCGGTGGAAGGAAGGTTTGAATACACCAGAGTCAACGACATTTCAGGTATTGTAGATTATGCACATACACCTGATGCCTTGGAGAATGTATTGAAAACCATCAAAGAAATAAGAACAGGAAATGAGCAAGTGATTACGGTGGTAGGTTGTGGTGGTGATAGAGATAAAACCAAACGACCATTGATGGCTGCAATTGCTACTCAATCATCAGACAGAGTAATACTTACTTCAGATAATCCGAGAACGGAAGATCCTGCTGCTATTATAGAAGAAATGCGTGCAGGAATAGATCCTACCGCAAAACGAAAAGTAAATGCCATTACCGATAGAAGAGAAGCTATACGAATGGCTTGTGCTATGACCAATCCTGGAGATATCATTTTGGTGGCAGGAAAAGGACATGAAAATTATCAAGAGATTAACGGTGTGCGGAATCACTTCGATGATATGGAAATTTTACAAGAGACGCTAAACGAATTAAACGCTTAAAATATGTTGTACTATTTATTCCAATATTTAAATGAATTAGATATTCCTGGCGCAGGAGTGTTCCAGTACATTACCTTCAGAGCGGCGGCGTCGGTTATCGTTTCATTGCTTATTTCTATGGTATTCGGCAAACGAATTATTGAATATATCAAACGGAAACAAGTGGGCGAAACTATCCGTGACTTAGGATTGGAAGGTCAAAATCAAAAGGCAGGTACACCAACTATGGGTGGGCTAATTATTTTAGCTTCTATTCTGATTCCTACGTTGTTATTTGCCAAACTGCATAATATTTATGTTATCCTTATGCTCGTTTCTACTGTTTTGCTTGGCGCAATTGGTTTTGCGGATGACTATATCAAAGTATTTAAAAAGAACAAACAAGGATTAGCAGGAAAATTTAAAGTAGTTGGTCAAGTAATCGTTGGGTTGATAGTTGGATGTATTCTTTATTTCCACGAAGATGTGGTGGTGAAAGAAAAGGTATTTGATGCAGACGCTCCAGCTCATGTTCAGGAGTTAATCCACAATGATATTGATAAAACAACTACTGAAAACTACTATTGGGAAGAAACTAAATCATTCGTGACCACGATTCCTTTCGTGAAGGATAATGAGTTTGATTATGCTTGGTTAGTAGATTGGATGGGTGATAATGCGTTGGATTATGCTTGGTTGGTATTCATTCCAATCGTAATTATCATTGTTACGGCTGTTTCGAATGGTGCTAATATGACTGACGGTTTAGATGGATTAGCAACCGGTACTTCCGCTATTATCGGAGTGGTGCTCGCTATCTTCGCTTACGTTTCTGGTAATACCATATTCGCTGACTATCTGAATATTATGTACATCCCTGATTCTGGTGAGTTGGTAATATTTATCGGAGCATTTGTAGGAGCATGTATTGGCTTTTTGTGGTACAACTCTTACCCTGCACAAGTATTTATGGGCGATACAGGTAGTTTGGCTTTAGGCGGAATTATCGCAGTATTTGCATTAGCGATTCGTAAAGAATTATTGATTCCTGTATTCTGTGGAATCTTCTTAGTTGAAAATTTATCGGTAATGATTCAAGTGGCGTATTTCAAGTACACGAAAAAGCGATTTGGGGAAGGTAAACGAGTGTTTTTAATGGCTCCCCTTCATCATCATTATCAGAAAAAAGGCTACCACGAAGCTAAGATTGTATCACGCTTTTGGATTGTAGGAATTATGCTAGCTATTCTATCTATCGTAACCCTGAAGTTAAGATAAGATGAAAAAGCAACTGGCCATATTAGGAGCAGGTGAAAGCGGATTAGGTGCAGCAGAGCTTGCGCTAAAAAAAGGGTACAAAGTATTCGTATCGGACAAAGGGAAGATAAAAGAAAAGTACAAGAGCGTTCTTACAGAGTTAAAAATTGAATGGGAAGAAGAGCAACATTCTGAGGAAAGAATTTTATCTGCTGATGAAATTGTAAAAAGTCCTGGGATTCCTGATACCGCTCCTTTAATTAAAAAGGCGCATGAAATAGGTATTCCGGTGATTTCTGAAATCGAATTTGCTGCAAGGTTTTCAAAAGGTCATTTCACCTGTATTACAGGGAGTAATGGGAAAACCACTACCACCATGCTAATTTATCATTTGTATAAAAAAGCAGGTTTGGATGTGGGGCTTGCAGGAAATGTAGGAAAGAGTTTCGCTAAGCAAGTAGCTGAAGGAGATCATGATTACTACGTTTTGGAGCTAAGTAGCTTCCAGCTCGATGGAATGTATCATTTTAAGGCTGATATCGCTATTTTATTAAACATCACACCAGATCACTTGGATCGGTATGACTATAAAATGGAAAACTACGTCGCTTCTAAAATGCGGATTCTACAGAATATGGATGAGAATGGAGTGTTCATTTATTGGGCAAATGATGAATTTATCGCTGCTGCAATGAAAGCGCATCAAATTAAAGCGAAGTGCTACCCATTTAGCGATACGGAAGAAATTAAAGAAGGCGCATGCGTCGATAAAAACAATAACCAACTAATAATAACTGTCAATAATCAATTATTCGAGATGTCAATACACGATTTAGCATTACAAGGGAGACACAATTTGTACAATTCAATGGCCTCAGGGATTTCAGGAAGAGTCCTAGACCTAAGAAAGGAATTGATACGAGAATCATTAGCTGATTTTCAAAACATAGAGCACCGCTTAGAGCACGTGACCAATGTTCATGGAATTGAGTTTATCAATGATTCAAAAGCAACTAATGTAAACTCTACCTGGTACGCCTTAGAGAGCATGGATAAGCCAACGGTTTGGATAGTAGGTGGAGTAGATAAAGGAAATGACTACTCTATGCTTTTTGATCTGGTAAAAGATAAGGTGAAAGCGATTATTTGCTTAGGTACTGAAAATCAAAAAATAATCGATGCATTTGGTGATAAAGTAGACCAAATTGTGGAAGCAGGAACTGCAAGAGAAGCAGTAACTAAATCATATGAGTTGGGAACAAAAGGCGATGTCGTTTTATTGTCACCTGCATGTGCAAGTTTTGATTTATTCGACAACTATGAAGATAGAGGTCATCAGTTTAAAACAGCAGTTAGAAGTTTATAATACGATGCAAGCATTATTCAAAAATCTGAAAGGCGATAAAGTAATATGGGCAGTGGTGCTATTTTTAGGCATCTTGTCGATACTGGCTGTTTACAGCTCTATCGTTTCTCTGGCCTACAAATATCAGGATGGTAATACCGAGTATTTCCTATTTAAGCATGGCTTTATCCTGATTGTAGGTTTCGGACTGATGTTTGCAGCCCATAAATTAAATTATAAATACTATTCTCGAATATCACAGATAGCCATATTTATAGCTGCTCCCTTGCTGCTATTTACATTGCTAACTGGTGCCAGCATCAATGATGCTAGCCGATGGCTGGTTATTCCTGTAATCAACCAAACATTTCAAACCTCTGATTTAGCCAAGCTCGCTTTAATTATGTTTTTGGCGCGAATTTTATCGAAGAAACAAGATGTTATCAAGGATTTTGGGTCGGCTTTTTTACCCATAATGTTTCCTATTGTAGTGATTTGTGGATTAATTCTACCGGCTAACTTTTCTACAGCTGCTATGTTATTTACCACATCCATTGTGATTATGTTTATCGGTCGAATTAATTTAAAATACATCATTTCCATGGCTGCAGTTGGGATCGTTTTTGTATCTCTTTTTATCGCCATAGTTATAAACACCAATTACACCGGTCGGGTAGAAACATGGAAAAATAGAATAGAGAATTTTACCTCTGGAGATTCTCAGAACAACTATCAAGCAGAGCAATCAAAAATTGCAATTGCCACAGGCGGACCATTGGGAAAAGGACCTGGAGGAAGCACACAACGAAATTTTCTGCCACACCCTTATTCCGATTTTATTTACGCCATTGTAATTGAAGAGTACGGCATAGTTGGTGGTTTTATATTGCTCTTATTGTACCTCATTTTACTATATCGTGGTATTATGATTTCATTAAAAGCACCTAGAACATTCGGTGCATTATTGGCCGTAGGACTCAGTTTTAGTCTCGTCTTTCAGGCAATGATTAATATGGCTGTTGCAGTAAATTTATTTCCGGTAACTGGTCAGCCGCTTCCAATGGTAAGTATGGGAGGAACTTCTATTTGGTTTACTTGCCTCGCTGTGGGTATTATTCTCAGCGTAAGCCGAAGTGTTTATGAAGAAGATAAAGAGGAGGTAGCTCATGGTTGATCCAAAAATCATAATCAGTGGTGGTGGCACTGGCGGGCACGTTTTTCCCGCTATTGCGATTGCAAATGCATTAAAAAAAATCAATCCGAATACGGAAATACTTTTTGTTGGTGCAGATGGTAAAATGGAAATGGAGAAAGTGCCCCAAGCTGGCTATACCATTATCGGTTTACCCATTATGGGTTTACACAGAAGATTGACTGCTCAAAACTTAAAGTTTCCATTTAAGCTAGTGGCGAGTATGCTCAAAGCGCGAAAAATTATAAAAGACTTTAATCCTGATGTGGCAGTTGGCGTTGGTGGTTATGCTAGCGGACCAACTTTAAAAGCTGCATTGAATAAAAATGTTCCTTGTTTAATTCAAGAGCAAAATTCATTCGCAGGAGTGACCAATAAATTGCTATCAAAAAAAGCTAGTACTATTTGTGTTGCTTATGATAAAATGGATCGATTCTTTCCAAAAGAGAAGATTATTATTACTGGGAATCCGGTTCGACAAGAAGTGGTGAAATTAGAAGGAAAACGACAACGAGCTATAGAGTTTTTTGGTTTAGATCCTAAGAAAAAAACCGTGTTGGTTGTTGGTGGAAGTTTGGGAGCTAGAAGCGTGAACCAAGGTATTGAAAGAATGATTGCTCGATTTGAACAAGAAGACATTCAATTGATTTGGCAAACGGGAAAGCTATTTTCTACTCAAGCAGCAATCGCTGTAAAGGGAAAAGAGGAAAAAGGCATAAAAACAATGGAGTTTATCACTAAAATGGATTTAGGATATGCCGCCGCTGATTTAGTTATTTCTAGAGCAGGAGCTATTGCCGTTTCAGAGCTTTGTTTGGTAAGAAAGCCAGCAATTTTGGTTCCGTTGCCTACTGCGGCAGAAGATCACCAAACCATGAATGCGATGTCTTTAGTGAGCCATAAAGCAGCCGTTTTAGTAAAGGATAATGAAATTCAAGATCAATTAGAAAAAGTCGTTTTTGAATTAATAAATAATACCGAAAGATTAGATCAATTAAGCATCAATATCGCAGCATTAGGAATGAATGATTCGGCGGATATTATTGCCAACGAAGTAATGAAATTAGTGAAGAGATAATGGAAATGAATCAAGTACATACCATTTATTTTATCGGTGTCGGTGGCATCGGAATGAGTGCGCTTGCTCGTTATTTTGTTGCTCAGAATAAAGTGGTGATGGGTTATGATAAAACACCTTCTCCGCTGACTAATCGACTAGAAAAGGAAGGAGTAATTATCACATTTGATACTGATTTGAATCCTATTAAGGATTTATCTCCTGCCAATACATTGGTTATTTATACACCTGCCGTAAAGGTTGGAAATGCACAATTAGATTTCTTTCAAACCAATGGGTTTGAATTATTGAAACGTTCACAGTTGCTGGGATTGATTTCCAATCAATATATAACATTGGCTGTAGCCGGAACGCACGGAAAAACCACGACTTCTTGTTTATTGGCGCACGTATTAAATCAATCAACCTTTAATATCAATGCTTTTCTTGGTGGAATTTCTCGAGATTTTGATAGCAATTTAGTGCTGAATGATAATTCGGAGTACTTTGTAACCGAGGCCGATGAATATGATCGTTCTTTTTTACAATTATCGCCTGATATAGCTATAATTACATCATTAGATGCAGATCACTTAGATATTTATGGTACACCGGACGAAATGGTAAAAAATTACCAAGATTTCGTTCGAAAAATTAAGCCTGGTGGCACGTTAATCACCAAAGCCGCTATTGCGCCGATTTTATCTATTAGAGATGATATACAAGTGCTGACTTATGGCATAGATGGCGATGAAGATTATATGGCCATGGCAGTAAAAGTAGCGAATGGAAAGTACCAATTTGATGTGTTGACATCAGAGGGTAGTTATTCTAATTTATCGTTGGGATTACCTGGAAGACATAATGTAGATAATGCAGTTTCTGTAATTGCTATAGCGCATTTAGTCGGGCTTTCTAATCAGGAAATTAAAGACGGGTTAGCATCGTTTAAAGGAGTTCAAAGAAGATTTGACGTACACTTTGCTTCCGATAAGCACGTTTATATTGATGATTATGCACATCACCCGAGTGAAATTAATGCATGTGTAGCTTCAGTCCGAGAATTATATCCTAATAGGAAGTTAACTGCTGTTTTTCAACCTCATTTATTCTCACGTACGCGTGATTTTATGGATGAGTTTGCGGATAGCTTATCGCAAGTAGATGAGTTGATTTTATTGGATATTTATCCTGCAAGGGAAGAGCCAATTGAAGGAATTGATTCAGCTGCTTTACTAGAAAAAATTGCTTTGAAATCAAAGGAAACTGGACATAAAGAAGAGTTGTTAGCGCTGCTAAAAAACAAAGAAATAGATATTTTATTAACCATCGGTGCGGGTGATATCGACCGATTGGTGGAACCGATAAATAATTGGATAAAAGGTGGGTAATACAGCAAAAATAGTGATGTGGGTGCTGCTTTTTTCAGCAGTTACTGTTTTGTTGGGCTTTGTAGAAAGTTCAAGAAACGAACAGCTGTGCTCTGAAATATTGATTGATATCGACCGCAGTAAACAGAACTTTTTTATCGATGAAGAGGATATTCATGCGATGATTCATCATGAAGTTTCGGCCATCGTTAATCGCCCGTTAGCGGAGTTAAATAGCCATGAAATGGAGATGCAATTAAATGGACATCCATCCATTAAAAATGCAGAAGTATTTAAAACATTGGACGGAAAGTTGAGCATTAAAATAAAACAACGTGAGCCTATTATGCGCGTATATTCAAGTAATGGCGATAGTTATTATATGGATAAAGAGGGGCAGCTAATGCCACTTTCAGATCAATTTACATCACGAGTTATGGTGGCCAATGGATTTATTTACAGTCCTTACACTAAGTTTGTTGGGGTTAATTTTTCGGAAGAGTTACCGGATTCGATTTTGAAAAGAACACAATTGGATGAATTGTTTAAATATGCTGATTTCATATCAAAAAATCCCTTTTGGAAAGCTCAGATTGAACAGTTGCATGTTAATAAAGATATGGATATAGAGTTGATTCCACGCGTTGGAAATCATACAATTGTATTTGGGGACGCGAACCAAATCGAAAGTAAGTTTGAGAAGCTTATCGTATTCTATAATAAGGGTTTAAGTAATACAGGCTGGAATGAATATAGCGTCATTAATTTAAAATATGAAGGCCAAGTGGTCTGCACAAAACGATAAAGAGTATGGAGTCTTCTGACATTGTAGTAGGGTTGGATATTGGAACTACCAAGATTGTGGTCATGGTAGGTCGCAAGAATGAGCACGGTAAACTGGAAGTTTTGGGCATGGGTAAGTCTGAATCATTGGGTGTTACACGCGGCGTGGTTGCGAATATTGAGAAAACGGTTCACTCTATTCGCCTTGCAGTTGAAGAAGCCGAGCAAAAAAGTGGTGTAGATATCAAGGTGGTGAATGTAGGTATTGCGGGTCAGCATATAAAAAGTTTGCAGCACAGAGGAATTCGGGTACGTAACTCTTTAGACGATGAAATCAGTCAAGATGATATTGATTTGTTGATCAATGATATGCATAAATTAGTAATGCTACCTGGTGAAGAAATTATTGATGTATTGCCACAAGAATTTATTGTAGACAACGAGCAGGGAATCAAAGATCCTGTAGGAATGTCTGGAATTCGATTGGAGGCTAATTTTCATATCATCACTGGTCAAGTCGCGGCAGCAAAAAATATTTCTAAATGTATCCATAAGGCAGTAGCTTCTATCGTAGCCGAATTAAAGAAAGTTTCTAAAACGGTAGGTGATGATAATAAGAAAATAGAGCAAGTCGCTACTATTTCTGCAAACAACGATAATTCAATCGGTAAGTTAATCGCTGAAGCGATGGCGAAAGTAAAAAAAGAAGGTGTAATTACTGTAGAAGAAGCAAAAGGAACAGAAACAACTGTAGAAGTTGTGGAAGGTATGCAGTTCGACAGAGGTTATTTATCTCCTTACTTTGTTACTGATACAGAGAAAATGATCGCTGATTTAGATAACCCTTACGTATTGATCTACGACAAGAAGGTTTCTAACATGAAGGATTTATTACCGATTTTAGAGAAATCTGCACAATCGGGAAGACCTTTATTGATTATCGCTGAAGATGTAGAAGGAGAAGCTTTAGCTACATTGGTAGTGAACAAAATCAGAGGATCACTAAAAATTGCTGCTGTAAAAGCACCTGGATTTGGTGACAGAAGAAAAGAAATGCTAGAAGACATTGCTATTTTGACTGGTGGTACTGTAATTTCTGAAGAAAGAGGGTATAAATTAGAAAATGCTGACCTTTCATATTTAGGTGAGGCAGAAAAAATTACTATCGACAAAGACAATACAACCATCGTAAATGGTGCAGGTCAGAAAGAAGATATTCAGTCTCGTGTTTCTCAAATAAAAGCACAGATGGAAAATACGACATCTGATTACGATAGAGAAAAGTTACAAGAGCGTTTGGCTAAATTAGCTGGAGGTGTA
>JAOKVV010000017.1 GCA_028336925.1 Vicingaceae bacterium
GAAATACTTTTTTAGTAGACGGTAGCGGAGGTTTGAGATATCTTTCCGGTGGAACCAATGCAAACATATCTTCTACACCAAACGTTATTACTCGAGGTCAGTGGACGCATGTTGCTTTTGTGTTAAACAATGGAACAGGATTTCTTTACGTGGATAGAGTTCAGGTAGGATCCGGTTCATTAACCACCGTAAATACGCCTACAGGTAATGCTAGTATTACTATTGGACAACGGGTAATAGGTGGAAATATTCCTTTTTCAGGAATTATTGATGAAGTTAGAATTTGGAATATTGCTTTAGATACAATGCAACTAAATGCTAATATGAATACTGAGTTTTGTACATTACCAAACGGATTAATTTCATATTACACACTAAATGAAGGTACTGCTAGCGGAAATAACTTATCTAGTACTACAGCAATCGATCAAGTAGCTAGTAATAATGGTACTCTAAATGGATTTGCTTTAACCGGTACTACTTCTAACTGGGTGTTGGGAGCAGCCTCCATTTCAAGTGGAAAATCATTTGACACAGTTGCCATTACTAACTGCCAGCCCATCACTTCGCCTAGTGGACTTTATATCTATTCCACATCAGGTAGCTACATTGATACCATACCTAATTCAATCAATTGCGATAGTATCATCACAACTAATTTTACACGATTAAATAATACTACATACACCAACCTTACAATCAGCTCTTGTGGCGCCTATTCATCCCCAAGTGGAAATATAATTTTTAATACATCCGGTACGTATTTAGACACTATTATTACATTTCAAGGTTGTGACAGTATCTTCGCAATAAACCTAACAGTCAACAATATAACAACCGCAATTACCATTTCAGGAAATGTTCTAACTGCTGCAGAAACAGGTGCACGTTACCGATGGTTAGATTGCAACAATGGCTTTGCTGCACTTCCAAATGATACTAATAGAATTTTAAGCGCTACAGCTAATGGATTATATGCTGTGGAGATTACTAAAAATGGTTGCATTGACACGTCTTCATGTGTACCTGTTGTAGGCGTAGGAATAGAAGAACTTGATTTCAAGAACCTAATAAGCATTTCAAATAACCCAACAAACGACTATTTTTGGTTAACCAACAATTCTCAAATGGAAATCACCTCTACTTTGTACAATCTTAATGGACAGGTATTAACAACCACGCCTAACTCATTAAACGATATAACTATGTTTGACCTAAGTGATTTACCAAAAGGAATATATTTATTAAATGTTATAAGTGAAACAGGTAGTATCACAAACTTTAAGGTTATTAGGAATTAAGCTAAAGAAAGCAAATAGTCATAATTTTGATCATTAAAATAAAGGCTTTAGCCTTATTTATTGTTTTTATCCCGCTTTTTATAAAGGCTCAGACAGGATTTTATGATAGAAACACAAAGCTGAATGGCTACTTGGACTCTATCAGTAATATAACTGGTTTTGATTCATTGGTCTTGAATAATTATGAATTATCCGAACAACTACCAGACGGTGGGGCTTCACTTATTGGCTATTACCACAACAGTAAGTTAATTAAATTGAAAAGTTGGTTTGGTTTATCTTATGGAGTGATTAGTCGTGAATATTTTCTAAAAAACGACAGTCTCTTTTTAGTTATAGAACAATTTAATGGATATCTATATGATGATGAGCTTAATGGATTTAATTACACCAAATTCGATATCAGCTACAATGGTTGGTTCGTGTTCAAAAATAATCTACTGATCGACATGACAAGTCTAGGTCATGGGAGGTTTGAAGATGATTCCTTAAACCCTGAGAGGATTTTACTAGAAGAGTTCAACGCCTAC
This sequence comes from Vicingaceae bacterium, assembly GCA_028336925.1. Lineage (GTDB taxonomy): Bacteria > Bacteroidota > Bacteroidia > Flavobacteriales_E > Vicingaceae > Acidiluteibacter. The sequence continues at coordinate 1,832 of JAOKVV010000017.1, forward strand.
AAAAAAAAGCTTACCAAGTAACTTTTGCCTAACTTTCAAAAAAACAGAACCTACTAACCTGAATTCGATTATTATTGAAAGGTTCAATTTTTTAAATATAGTGATGCACAATACAGGTTTTTAAATACATAGTCCCGTAATGAGTAAATGGATTTACAACGAGTTATGTTTTCAAAATCTAACACAGTAGATAGATATATTTGAAAAAGCTTTCAGGCTAAATAATTCTAATGTAATTGACTTTAAAGTCTATAAATGTTGATTTTAATGTTAATTGCAAAGGTTTATAAATTAATTGATTTATAGTTTTCTGAATTCTCAAGAATAGCCGAACTCAGGTTACTATAAAACAAATCCTAACAACAATACAAAATGAACGATAAAAAACTAGCAGTACTTATAGATGCCGATAATGTACCTTATGCCAACGTAAAAGAAATGATGGATGAAATCGCTAAATATGGCAACCCAACTATCAAAAGAATTTATGCTGATTGGACCAAACCGCATGTTTCTGGCTGGAAAAATGTATTATTAGAAAATGCCATTACTCCTATTCAGCAGTATAGCTACACCACCGGTAAAAATTCTAGCGATAGTGCTTTAATTATTGATGCAATGGACCTACTTTACTCTAAAAAAGTAGACGGATTTTGCATCGTATCTAGCGACAGCGATTTTACTCGATTGGCAACAAGATTAAGAGAAGCGGCTATGTTGGTTATTGGAATTGGTGAAAAGAAAACTCCTCGTCCATTTATTACTGCTTGCGACAAATTTATCTACATCGAAATTTTAAAGAAAGCGCAAGAACAAGACAATGCCGAGAAACCAAACAAACAGACAAAAGCTACATCAGATGAGGATGCTGTTAGTAAGGTCGACAAAAGTCTTAGAAAATTAATTCGCGAAAGTGTGGATGAAATTTCAGATGACAGTGGTTGGGCTTTTCTGGGAGAGCTTGGTAGCTTCATTATTAAAAAACGCCCCGATTTTGATCCACGTAATTATGGTTTCCCTAAACTTTACCCATTTATTAAAAGCTTGGGAGATTTTGAAATAGAAGTCAAAGAAACTGGAGAAAAAAACATTCGATTAATTTATCTGAGAAATAAATAAGCAAAGTGTTGTTAAATTTTAAAATCAAAGGAGTTAAAGGAACATATCAATTACAATGCAATTTAAGGAACGGCCTTGATTTTTTTGATCATTTTGTTTCAGGACAAAAGAACATTATAGAAATGTTATATTTCAACAACACAATTCAAGAGACAAATTCATATTCAATTCAAAAATTTTAATTGTAAAACAATGATTCGTTATGTAAAAATCTGATTTTACTATTTATACGCTTAAAAAAATAGCATAAAGCCCATTCCCATTACTGCTACAATAAAATAAGGAACTAGTGCACCTGCTCCAGGATAATCTTTCGCCAATCGCTGCCCAAAGAATAAAGCACCTAATGAAACCGCTGAAAGTAATAGACCTAATTCTAAAAATAAATCGTTTCCAATGATTGAGCCGTAAATTCCTATGAGTGATAAAGCACCTGCTAAAATTTCTGCAACAGTTATCTTCAGTAACATAAAAGGAACAATTCCTGATAAAATAGAATTTTGAAAATGCCCCTTTAACCAGCCCAAATTGTCTTTCCAATTAAATACCTTATCCAAACCTGACTGTAAAAAGAGTATTGCGAAGAAAGCAGCAAGGATTATTTTTATAATTATTACTCCCAAATCATGGTTTCCTTCTCCGAAAATCGAATACATCAATATCATTTTAAACACTTTAATAATTAATAAATTTAGTTAACTGCGAATTGATCGCCATTTTAGTAGGCTCATCAATTACATTTCCTTCTGCGTCTAAGATATTATAAATTTGAGAAACAGGAAGCTTTAGAGCCATAACTTCTACTTGTAAGTAATGTAAAACATCGGTCAAATGATCCATACCTCTAAGATTACCGGCTCTTCCTGCTGCTACACCTAAGAGCGCCGCTTTTTTACCGGCATAATACTCAGGCTTTACACCATCCATAAATAATTTCAACACACCAGGAATACTTCCATTGTACTCAGGAACAATAAAATACAACTTACTAGCAGGTATTATAAATTTCTTAGCAATGTCTGTAAATACCGAAGATTCATAATTGTACACCTCATTTAAATCTAAATTTTCAGGTAATTCATCAAGTGAAAAAACGTGTACCTCTTCCCCTTGTTCTTTTAGCCACTTTAAGCAATAATCGGCAAACTTTTGTGTTTTGTTTCCTCTTCTGTTTGAGGATGAAATAATGGTTATCATTGGTTATCAATTAACATAATTATGTTTAAAAATTGTTCTTAACTTTTTCAGATTACCCACTATAAAAGTGGTAATTTCGAATAAGCTAAGTGACGTAAAAAACGAGTCGCGAAATTAGGTATTAACAACTACTTAACAGAATTGAAAACAAAAAAATACTACATTTAAAACTCCCCGAGTCATGAAAATAACATATTATGGTCATTCTTGTTTTGGAGTTGAAGTAGCATCTATTAAAATAGTGTTTGATCCATTTATTCAACCGAATAAATTAGCTTCATCCATTAATTTAACCGAAATAGAGGCTGACTATATGGTGGTTTCACATGGTCACGAAGACCATACGGCAGATTTAATAGAACTAGCTAAACAAACAAATGCCACCGTAATTTCAAATTATGAAATTATAGAATGGGTTAAGAGTAAAGGAATTAAAAAGGTACATGCCATGAATACAGGCGGAAGCTTTACATTCGATTTTGGTACTATCAAATCTGTTTTTGCTGCACATTCAAGCAGTTTGCCTGATGGTACATATGGAGGAAATCCCAATGGATACATCATTAAAGCAAATAAGAAAACACTCTATTACGCAGGAGACACAGCGCTAACAACTGAAATGAAACTAATTGGAGAATTTGAAAATGTAGATTTATCTATTCTACCAATTGGCGACAACTTCACCATGGGAATTAATGATGCCATTATAGCCGCTAACTTTATCGACTGTAATGAAGTCATAGGAATGCATTTCGATACATTCCCTCCTATCAAAATAGATCATAACAAAGCAATTAAAGCATTTAAAAATAAAGGGGTAAACCTTCAATTATTATCAATCGGTCAAACCGTAGCAATTTAATTTTTACAGTACGAGAATGGGTAAAATTATAGCAATAGCGAATCAAAAAGGTGGCGTAGGAAAAACAACTACTTCCATAAATTTAGCAGCTGCATTAGGTGTGTTAGAACGAAAAGTTCTAATCATTGATGCAGATCCTCAAGCCAATGCAACCTCAGGAGTTGGTTTTGACCCGAGAAATGTAAAGACAAGTATTTATGAATGTTTGGTGAATGACGTGGAAGCTAAGGATATTATTCTTTCTACCCAATCCCCTAACTTGGATATATTACCCGGTCATATCGATTTAGTAGGTGCTGAAATAGAAATGATTAATTTACCCAATAGGGAAAAAATGATGCGCGCAGCTTTGGCTAAAATCAAAGATGATTACGATTTCATTATTATTGATTGCTCCCCTTCTTTGGGATTGATTACGCTAAACGCACTTTCGGCGGCCGATTCAGTAATCATTCCGGTACAATGCGAATATTTTGCATTAGAAGGTTTAGGTAAGTTGTTAAATACCATCAAAATAGTTCAGTCGAGATTGAATACCGATTTAGAAATAGAAGGGCTATTGTTAACCATGTACGACATTAGATTACGACTTTCTAATCAAGTAGTTGAAGAGGTAAAGACGCATTTCCAACAAATGGTTTTTGACACCATTATTCAGCGAAATACAAAGCTAGGAGAAGCGCCAAGTTATGGAGAAACTATTATCATGCATGATGCAACGAGCAAAGGTGCTATCAATTATCTTAATTTAGCACGCGAAGTTTTACAGAAAAATGATTTAACACAAATCAGTGAATCTGAAAAGGTAATCAATTTAGAAGATGAGTAAAAATAAACGAGTATTGGGTAGAGGTTTAAGTGCGCTTTTAGAAAATGATAACACAGACATCACCAACAACCAAATAAAAAAAGAGACCTTATCGGAAGCTGTTGGTTCGGTTGCTATGATTTCTATCGGTCAAATTGAAGCAAATCCGTTTCAGCCTAGAACCAAGTTTGAAGAAGAAGCATTAACTGATCTTTGTAACTCTATAGCTACTCTAGGTATTATTCAACCTGTTACCGTACGTAAATTAGGATACAATAAATATCAACTAATATCAGGTGAAAGAAGGTTTAGAGCTTCTCAATTAGTCGGTTTAGATGAAATTCCTGCATACATTCGTATTGCAAATGACCAAGCAATGCTTGAAATGGCATTGGTTGAGAATATTCAACGGGCAGATTTAGATGCCGTAGAAGTTGCAATCAGTTACCAGCGATTAATTGATGAATGTAAATTGACCCAAGAGGAACTTTCGCACCGTGTAGGTAAAAAAAGAAGTACAGTCGCTAACTATTTGAGATTATTAAAGCTTCCCGCTGAAATACAGAATGCTATTGTAGACAAAACCATTACCATGGGTCATGCAAGAGCATTAATAAATCTGCAAGATACAGCCACTCAGTTGAAAATGTTTAAAGAAATTCTTCAAAACGAATTATCTGTAAGACAAACAGAGGAATTAGTGAAGGAGCGAAAGCCATCAAAAACGGTTAAAAAAGCAGCACCGGTTCCTTTATCTTTTCATGAACAAAAAATGAAAGCCGATTTAAGTGAGTTTTTTCAAACAACCGTAAAGTTGCAGCGAAACAACGAGGAGACTGGTAAAATTGTTATCCCATTTGAATCTCAAGATCATTTATTGAGAATCATGGAATTATTAGACCTGTAAGTTTTCGATTTGACAAAACGACTTTTATATCTAATTCTATTGTTGGGTTTTACTTCATTGCAGTTAAATGCACAAAGCGATACGACTAAAGTAGATCCTAACTTTATTGAGCATTCTCCCAAAAAGGCAAGTTTACTTTCTGCTATTTTGCCCGGAGCAGGTCAAGTGTACAACAAAAAATACTGGAAAGTACCTTTAGTATATGGAGCAATTGGAGCAAGTCTCTATTTTGCCCTCGATCAGAAAAAACAATTCGAAGAATTTAAAGACGCCTATCTCTATCGTGTTGATGATGATCCTAATACCAATGATGACAAATACACCGGAATTTATACCGATCAAAACCTGCTGACATTAATTGAAAATAGACGGAGAAATAGGGACTTAATGTTTGTTTTAACAGGCTTTAGTTATATGTTAAACATTGTAGATGCCGCTGTAGATGCCCATTTGTACTATTTTGATGTGAGCGATGATTTGCAGGCATCATTTCGCCCAAAATTACTATACAACCCTTACAACCAACACTATACTACAGGAGTTCAACTCAATATTAAATTTAAGCGATAACCTTTAAACGCTATATTTCCGCCTTCGATGTAAAAATTGGTGGCAATACAGAAAGACTTCGACTATATTTACAGCGATATGAAAATAGGATTATATGGATACGGAAAAATGGGTAAAACCATTGAAAGACTCGCAAAAGAGCGTGGTCATGAAATTATCCTGAAAATAGGTGCTGAAAATGTAGACTCTATTACCGCAGGCGACTTAAAAAAAGCCGATGTCGTTATTGAATTTACCCGTCCTGAATTGGCCGTATCACACATCACTAATTGTTTTGAAGCAGGTGTTCCTATAATTGTAGGAACTACAGGCTGGTATGATTCTTATCCAGAAATTAAAAATACTTGTGAAGCAAAAAATGGAGCGCTACTCGCAGCAACTAATTTTAGTGTTGGTGTCAACTTATTTTTTGAACTGAATAAACGATTAGCTCAATTAATGCAGCCTCACTCCTCTTATAATGTATCTGTTGAAGAAATTCATCATACTCAAAAATTGGACGCCCCAAGTGGAACTGCTATTACCATAACAGAAGGAATTATTGAAAATTATCCCAACAAGAATCAATGGGTAATTGACCAATCACCAAAAGAAAACGACATAGAAATAATCGCTAAACGATTACCAGATGTACCAGGTACTCATGAAGTAACCTACACCTCGGTAATTGATGATATTTCTATAAAACATACTGCTCATAACCGTGATGGCTTTGCTTTAGGAGCCATAATTGCAGCTGAATTTATTAAAGATAAACATGGTGTTTTTACCATGAACGATGTATTGAAACTATAATATTATGTTGATAAGTGTAGAATTAGCTGGCATTCTTGCCTTGATTTACTTTCTTTTAAGCCATGTGGGTTTATACCTTGTTTTTAAGAAAGCTGGGCTAGAACCATGGAAAGCATTGGTTCCTTTTTATGGAACTTTTGTAGCTATAAAATTAGTCAAAAAACCATGGTGGTGGCTGATTGTGTATTACATCCCATTCGTTGGTTTTATTATTTGGGTAGGAATTCTCACCGAACTTCTAAAACGATTTGGCATCTTCGAGTTTAAAAACCACGCAGCAATGGTGGTTGCAGCACCGGTTTACCTTTATTTACTAGGAACTAAGGAAGAATACAAATGGAGAGGAAATGATGTAGTGCATAGATGGACGAAGCCAAAAAGTCGTGAATGGGCTGATGCAATAAGCTTTGCAGTAATTTTAGCAACACTGATTCGTGCATTTTATATTGAAGCATTTACCATCCCTACCTCTTCTATGGAGAAATCACTTTTGGTGGGCGATTTCTTATTCGTAAGTAAAGTAAGTTACGGATCTAGAATTCCAAATACACCCATCTTTTTTCCATTTGCGCACCACACCATGCCGGGAACCGAGAATGTAAAGTCATATTTAGAGTGGATTAAATTTCCCTATAAACGAGTTTTTCAATTTGGTGAAGTAGAGCGAAATGATGCTGTAGTCTTTAATTTTCCTGCAGGAGATACAGTAGTTGTGCAGCATCAGGACAGAACATTTTACCAATTAGAAAGAGATTACGGAAGAACTACTTTGGAGCAACAATTTGATATTGTAGCGCGACCTGTAGATAAAAGAGAAAACTACATTAAACGATGTGTGGCTATACCTGGTGATGAAATCGAAATTATCGATACCAAGTTATTCGTAAATGGAAAAGAAGCATACCAAGCAGAAGGAGTGCAATATAGCTATTTGGTAAAAACGGATGGCAGAGGATTTAATCCAGCTGAGCTATTGGATTGGGAAATTACCGAGCACCGCATGGATGGCCCAAGTTTATACTTTATGCTGTTGACGGATGAAAATAAAGAACGCATAGAAGCCCTGCCTTATGTGAAGCGTGTAGAGCCAATAAACAAACCAAAAGGATATTATTCTGATGGTAAGTACGGCAAAAACCTTATTTACCCGAATGACAAACGCTATGATTGGACAGAAGACAACTTTGGCCCAATGACTATTCCGAAAAAAGGAACTACAGTAGATTTAACGCTTAAAAATTGGCCACTATACAGAAGAATAGTTCAAGTGTACGAAGGAAACCAAGTAGCGGTAAAAGATGGAAATATCTTAATTAATGGAGAGATCGCTACTTCTTACACCTTTCAGCTAGACTATTATTGGTTGATGGGAGATAACAGACACAACTCTCAAGACAGCCGTTTTTGGGGATTTGTGCCAGAAGATCACGTAGTTGGGAAAGCGGTGTTTGTTTGGTTATCATTAGACCCTAATAGATCAGGATTTGATAAAGTAAGATGGAGTAGATTATTTACGCCAATTGCAGGAGAGTTGGAGTAACCAACAGGTTCATAATATATAAAAAGCCCTAAACCACCGAAGTGGTTTGGGGCTTTTTAATTTTTATTCATTACGTCTGAGTCTTGTTTTAGAAAAAACATTGTGCCAAATTGTAATTATTGGATTCTCCCAACATAAAAACCCAGCACCCCACCTTCCAATTCAGATATTGATTAATGAACGTAAAATAGTAATTTTGTTTGATGTTCATTTTAGATACCAACGACGAGGTACCAAAGCCCTTTCACGCCGATCTTACCGGTGCGCCCATGACCAATTGCGTGCTCTGTAACTGTGAATTTGAAGAATTTACCGATTATTTAATTGAAAAATCATTTCGGCGGGTGAATAGCGGTGTGGTGCACACCATTTTTGAATACGCAATATGTTTAGACTGTGTGCCGGCTATGCAAGGCAGAATGAGCAAAGAATCGCAGGAAAACATAACAGCATATTTTGAATCGAAAGTAAATATACAACAGCGTTTTAGTACTCAATTTGAGCTAAATCAGTTTGATGCCGAAAAATGGATCGACCATTGCCTAATTACCAATAACCCTACAGATCAATGCGATGAATTTCAAATTTATGGTCAATTCAAAGGAAACCGAATGGTTTTTGGCGCATTTCCCTATGCCATTAGTGGCCAAGTTCTCGATGAAATGATTGGTTTACTTTCGGCAAAATCATTGGACGAAATGAATGGATTTAAAGACCAAATTATTTCACCCGATCCAACATTAAAAGAATTATTCCCAACCAATAGACCACCCATATTAATATAGACCTATGGCGAAGAAGCAAAAGAAAAATGTGGTGTACAGCACCAATCCTGATTTCAATTATGATTTTGAGGAGCAAGAAGAGCAGGATACTTTACCTCCACAGCAACAAGACTTAAAGGTAACTCTAGACAAAAAACAACGAGCAGGTAAAGCAGTTACGTTGATTTATAATTTTGTTGGTTCAGAAGAAGATTTGAATGCGCTTGGAAAAACGTTGAAGCAAAAATGCGGCGTAGGAGGTTCTGTAAAAGATGGAGAAATTTTAATTCAGGGCGATCACCGAGATAAGATTTTAAAACTATTGCACGACGCTAATTATAAAGCAAAACGTGTAGGCGGCTAAATGTTATCGAGGTAGTTATCCAATGTACGATCATTTTCAACTACTTCAATCCATTGAATTTGATTGAGCCCCATCACTTTAAAAATTTCTACGTAATAGCCGTCAAAGGCAAATAAATGGCAATTGTGCCCGCCGTGAAATCGAGAAGCTATAAAATTACCCCGTTGCTTAAGCAATTGGTATTTATCGTTTAACGATAGCTTTTTAAATACAGAAGCAGCAACTTTTTCCATTGATCAACTTAACTATTCATTCCTTAAAATTGTTTTATGTCGCTCACATTTTCTGATGTTCACGCTTTATTAGAGCAAAAGTATGAGGAATTTAATCGTCCAAACTTCAATGACGATGATCCGGTAGGAATTCCGCACCAGTTTTCAAAAAAAGAAGACATTGAAATAGCCGGATTTTTAGCCGCCACGATTGCATGGGGCAACCGCAAAAGCATTATCAATAATGCCAATAAAATGATTCAGCTAATGGAGGGTGCACCGCACGATTTTATTATGAATCACACTAAAAAGGATTTAAAACGAACGGAAGGTTTTGTGCATCGTACATTTAATGCACAAGATTTAGCACAGTTTTTTCAGTCGCTTCAGCAATTGTATTTAAAACATGGTGGATTAGAATCTGCCCTTTGCCAGAGTGCTGATATGGCTCAAAATATTGCTCATTTTAAACAACTTTTCTTTGAGGGAGCTACGAGCTTGCGCACACTCAAACATGTTTCAGATCCTTCAAAAGGATCTTCTGCAAAGCGCATTAATATGTACCTACGGTGGATGGTTAGGGATGATAAAAGAGGGGTAGATTTTGGCATTTGGAAAAAGGTTTCGCCCGCTCACTTAATGCTGCCATTAGATGTGCACACCGGAAATGTGAGCAGGAAATTGCTGCTGTTAGAGCGCAAACAAAATGATTGGAAATCAGTGGTTGAAATTAGCGATCAATTGCGGAAATTTGATCCCAAAGATCCCATCAAGTATGATTTTGCTTTATTTGGATTGGGTGCCATTGATCATTTTTAAGAAGCCTGTTATTAAGCATGATACTCCTAGAAACTAAACCATTATATTTCATCAATTAGCATGGCTCCTACCCTTCTATCATCTCCTTTACAAGGATTTACAGATTTTCGTTTTAGAAATGCGTTCCAGAAGTATTTTGGTGGAATAGATACATTCTACTCTCCATATATCCGGCTAAATGGAAAGTTTGAAATAAAACCGGCCTGCGAAAGAGACATCCTTCTAAAAAACAATGACACCTTGGAGGTGATTCCGCAAATAATGACCAATGATGCAGATGAATTTCTCTTTGTAGCAAAATATGTGCAAAGTCTGGGTTATAAAGAATTGAATTGGAACCTTGGTTGTCCTTACCCTATGGTAGTAAATCGGTGCATGGGCTCCGGTTTAATAAGTGATGCCAAACGAATCGACGATATCTTAAATCGTGTTCATCAGGAGTCTGATATATTAGTTTCTATGAAGATGAGAATGGGTTATGAGCACAATGAAGAAATCTTAGATGTATTTCCAATTTTGGAGAAATATCCGCTTAAAAATATCGCCATTCATGCAAGAATTGGCAAGCAACTTTACAAAGGCGGTGTTGATTTAGACGGATTTGAACGTTGCTTAAATGCCTGTCCTCATAAACTATATTACAACGGAGACATTACTACAGTAGAATCTTTTAGGCTTATGCAGGAGCGTTTCCCTTCTATCGATCATTGGATGATTGGAAGAGGTTTAATAGCCGATCCATTTCTACCCCAAATGATTAAAAACAACACAACGGTATATCCTGCCAATAGAATTGAGGTTTTTAGCAAGTTTCACGATACCTTATTTTCGGAATTTGAGCAATCACTCTCAGGCGCTAAGCATATCACTTTAAAAATGTTACATTATTGGGAGTATTTTGCAACAGCCTTCTCCAATCCTAAAAAAATTGTAAAAAAGATCAAGAAAGCGAATACCATTGAAGCTTACGATAAGGCAGTAAGTGAGATTTTAGAAACAGAATATGAACTCAATTAACTCTTTATTATGAATCAGTTTATTAGTCAAATTAGTTTAATCATAAAGGATTATGATGAAGCAATTAATTTCTACATCAATAAATTAGGATTTGAATTAATCGAAGATACTGAGCGAAGTCCTGAAAAAAGATGGGTGAGAATAAAGCCTAAAGGCGATGGAAGCGTTACTTTGCTATTGGCGAAAGCCAAAAACGATGAACAAATGGCACATGTAGGCAATCAAACAGGTAATCGAGTATTTCTTTTCCTCCATACCGATGATATAGAGCGAGATTACCAAAAATTATTGGCCAATAACGTCACCATTATTCGACCACCTGGAGAAGCCGATTTTGGGAAAGCATTGGTATTTGCTGATTTATATGGCAATTTATGGGACTTAATAGAACCTAAAACTGCTTAGATCAGTGGCAAAACGGTAGATCGTTTAATTTCATTTAAAACGAAGGTGCTTTTAATCTGAGCTACATTGGGCAATGCAGCAAGTTTACCCGATGAAAATTGGTGATATGCGCCTAAATCTTTTACAGCTACTTTCAATAGAAAATCATTTACTCCACCCATTAAATAACATTCCATTACTTCAGGAATCTTTAATACAGCATCACTAAAAGCATGTATTTCTTCCAACTTTTGGCTGTCTAAAGAAACAGAGCAAAAAACGATCATTGCATTACTAACTAACTGACGATTAAGCACTGCTACATACTTTTCAATTACGCCCTCTTTCTCATATCGTTTAATTCGCTCATATATAGGCGTTTTAGTCATATTCAACTGTTCTGAAAGTGCTTTAATATTTACTTTAGAATCAGTCTGAAGTTGCTCAAGAAGCTTGCGGTCGGTATCATCTAATTTAATCATAGGGAAAATTTCCTTTAGATTACAAAAATAGCAACTTGAATCATAAAATTTCCTACCATTTTAAATTAAATAGGAATAATCACTTCATTAATTGATCAATTTAAAACTGATTCCTATAATTAATAATTTTGCAGTGTAAATAAAACAACAATTGATGAAAAAGCCACTACACCCAGAAAGTTTAATGATGACACACGGATACCAACCTGAATTATCAGAAGGAGCCGTAAAACCACCCATCTTTCAAACATCCACATTTGTGTTTAAAACTGCTGAAGAAGGAAAAGCCTTTTTTGAAGTTGCCTACGGATTAAGAGAAAAAGGAGAACAAGAAGAAATGGGGTTGATTTATAGTAGAATTAACAACCCTAACTTGGAGATTTTTGAAAATCGTTTAAAGCTTTGGGATAAAGCAGACGACTGTGCTGTTTTTGAGAGTGGTATGTCGGCTATTAGTACCGTGCTAATGGAGTTTCTGAAACCAGGTGAGTTGTTAATTTACAGTTCGCCAACTTATGGTGGAACAGATCATTTCATTAATGATTACCTCAAAAGAATTGGTGTAGATAGTGTTAGTATAAATGCTGATGATAGTAAAGAAGCGATTCTTGAAAAAGTTAGAGCAACAGGCAAATCCGACAAAGTTGGGTTAATTATGATTGAAACGCCATCAAATCCAACCAACTCACTAATAGACATTGCGATGTGTAAAGAAATCGCGGATGAGTTATCAAGTGAAACACAACAAGTAAAATTGGCGGTAGATAATACATTTATGGGGCCTATTTGGTGCCATCCGATAGCGCATGGAGCCGATTTAGTGATGTATTCGGCAACAAAATATATTGGCGGTCACAGTGACTTAATTGCAGGAGCTGTTTTAGGTAATACCGAAGACATGATTCGAGTAAAAACCTTAAGAACATTTTTAGGAAACATGGCAAGTCCGCATACGTGTTGGTTACTTACGCGAAGTTTAGAGACATTAAAAGTGAGAATGGAACAACAAGCTAAAAGTGCTATTTATGTTGCAGAATTCCTTAAATCGCATCCGAAAGTTATTGATCTAGTATATCTTGGAAACTTAGAGAAAGGTTCTAAAGCGTACAAAATTTATGAAAAGCAATATTCTTCTCCCGGCGCAATGATTTCATTTGAAGTGAAAGGTGGAGAAAAACAAGCCTTTAAATTTTTAAACCACCTGAATTTAGTAAAACTAGCGGTAAGCCTTGGAAGCACAGAAAGTTTGATACAACACCCTGCCTCTATGACGCATGCAGGAATTGCGCCTGACGATAAAATCAAAATGGGCATCACCGAAAGTTTGGTGCGTATTTCCATTGGTGTAGAAAACAGTGAAGATTTAATTCATGACATTGCTCAGGCACTTGATGCAGTAAACAATTAATCAACCAACAATATCTTTTCATACAGCAGTGGCTAATTCAAGTCACTGCTGTATTTTTATTGTCACAAATCATGTTATTGGAGTCGGATCTCAAATAATATGAGGAAATTTGCCCTTAACTGAAAAGCACCCTAATGACCATGAAATAGCACGTATTGTTCGTTTTGTTATTCATAAGTTTATCTCAACTGTTTGCACAAGAAACAGATTACCTCAGCAGCCGAACATGGTTCCTGTTAGTCAATCAATTACAAATTAATGAAAAATGGTCTGTTACGAACGAAGTACATGAACGAACATCAAAGATGTTTCATGAACAAGGCCAGTTTTTAGTGCGCCCATCAATTAATTATCATTTAGATGAAAAAACAGAATTCTCTGTTGGTTATACCTACGTTCATCTTTGGCCAAGTAAAACCGCTACAGAGCAACTTGAAAACAACGTACACAACATTTGGGAACAAGCTAATTTCAAATTTAATGTAGGTGAAATTGAATTTCAGAACAGATTTCGCTTAGAACATCGCTGGCTTGGTGATTTTATAACCAATAACAACCAAACGACTAGAGATGGTTATCGATTTTCAAACCGATTTAGGTTTCGATTTACAGGTACACGAACTGTATACCGTTTTAACCAATTTGCTACCAGTATCTTTATCAATGCATTCGATGAACTTTGGGTCAATCAAAATAGCCAACTATTGCCAACTAATTTTACTAGAAATTGGTTGTATATTGGCGCAGGAATAGCTTTTAATATATATACAAAACTACAATTTGGCTACCTCAGCCAATATGATTTCGTATCAGACAATACTTACAGTAGAACTACTATTGGGCAGCTTACATTTATTAAAAACTTTAAAAGATAACCCAACCAAACAGTTACAATACCTTGCAATATGACTTACGAAAATGTGTTTATTGAATTTTGGGACAGCGTTAAAACTAGCGCCGAAGCAGGAGAATTTGCCAAACTTACCATGGCTAAAACAATTGGCAAACCTGAATTAAGAAATATTTTTGTCCGACCTGTTTATGCTGATTCAGGATTTAAGGTACTTTTAAAACTGCGATATCGATCTAGAGAAAAAGATGATATCGAAAATGAAATGTCGCTAGAAGAAGCTTTTGAAATAGTAAAGAAGCACTTAAAAGAACCCTTTTATACGGTTCTTCTTTTTACTATAGCAGAGGATATCACATTCAAAGTCAATAAAAAAGGTGCAGGAAGTATCACTAAGAATGTTCCAACTTTCACCCAAGTAACCGAAGCCAAAATGGATGACGAGTAATTTACTCGTCTCAATTCAACCTTTATAGAAAAAAGGAGCTACTCAAGATTTGAGTAGCTCTAAATAGTTTATTGGATTTACTTTTTTAATATTCGATCTAGGACCACTTGTTTATCCAGCTTTTTTGTGCAGAAAAACCAATCTTTGCAATCTAGCTCTCCATCTTGCATTCGGTCGCTAGCGGTTCCACAAGATCCTGCAGGGCCAATAATTACATCATCGCCAGGCTCCCAATCTGCAGGAGTCGCAATATCAAAGGCATCAGCGGCTTGTAACGCTACAATTACTCGGTACAATTCATCAAAATTTCTACCCAAACTCAATGGATAATAAATAACTGCTCGGATAATTCCTTTTGGATCGATAAAGAAAACTGCACGAACAGCCTTTGTGGTATCTTCGTTGGGTTGAATTATGCCATATTTTTTTGCCACATTCATAGATATATCCTCAATCAGAGGGAACGTTACTTCCACATCTTTCATTCCTTTATATTCTATCTTTTCTTTAATGGTTCTCAACCAAGCAATGTGGCTGTAAAGACCATCTATTGAAAGTCAAACTAATTTACAATTGGCTTTTTCAAACTTTTCTTCCATTGTAGCAAACATCATAAACTCTGACGTACATACCGGAGTAAAATCTGCAGGATGGCTAAAAAGTATCGTCCAACTTCCATTATAATCAGAAGGGAAATTAATATCTCCTTGTGTGGTTACTGCTTTAAATTCTGGAGCTTTGTCGCCAATTCTTGGCATACTAATGATTTCTTCTTGTTTATTTAGTTCTTCCATAACTAGTGATTTTATGTTTTGTTATTCAATACATCAAAGTTGGGCTGATGTAAATTTTCTAACAGCCACTTTTGTTACACAAAAGCATCAAATTTTACGCTGTTTTCATTTCACTTAAAACATATCATTAATCTTAAATAGCAATAAATAATTTGACCGTAATCAAAATTGAGTTACAATTAATGGCATAATTCTATTTAAAGCAAGACTGACGCAAAAATGTAACGTAATCTACTGTTAAAATAAACTAAAATTATGACGACAATTTTTAATATGATTCTATTCAGAAAACAATTTCATGATGTAAAAACTACTAACTTTTTGCCAGAAAATATTATTTTTTACTTAAAAAATGAAACATATCAATCAAAAAATAAGTAATTTTTTTTAATTTTTAGTTTTTTCATTATCAATAATTTATAATTTTAAATTTAAAAATGTTTAATAAAAGTTAAAAAAAATAAAACAAAATTAAATTAAATGTTGTTGTTTTGTAGAATAACTAAACTTTTATAAAACTATGGAACACTTAAAAATTGCGAGCGACAATTACGTTGCGTTTACGTTCTTTATCGGAACAATGGCTATGATGGCCGCATCAGTATTTTTCTTTTTAGAGTTGAATAACACCTCTAAAAAATGGAGAACCTCAGTGCTTGTTTCAGGCCTGATTACTTTTATTGCAGCAGTGCATTACTACTACATGAGAAGTTATAATCTTGAAACAGGAGACTCTCCAACATTTTTCCGGTATGTTGATTGGATCTTAACTGTGCCATTAATGTGTGTGGAGTTTTACCTAATCACTAAAAAAGCTGGAGCAAAAATTGGATTGCTTTGGAAACTAATCTTAGCTTCACTAGTAATGTTAGTTACAGGTTACGTAGGTGAAGTATTGGATAGAGATAGTAGTGTACTTTGGGGCGTATTATCAGGTATAGCATATTTCTATATTGTATACCTAGTTTGGTTCGGAGAAGTTTCGAAACTTGCACAATCAGCAGGCGCTCAAGTAGCAAAAGCTACAAAAATTCTTGGTTGGTTTGTTCTAGTTGGTTGGGCAATCTATCCATTAGGATACATTCTTGGTACTCCAGGTGGATTATTTGGAATTCAATTAGTAGAAGATACTGCTGCAGCACTTAATGCGATGGATATCGTTTACAACATTGCAGATGCTATTAACAAAATCGGTTTCGGTTTAGTTATCTACGCGTTAAGTAGATCTGACGAAAATACAGAAACAGCTTAATAATATTTTTCTAAACTAGGAAGGATGGTGGTTAAAACTACCATCCTTTTTTTTTTAGATCATTTCATTACTAAATGAATATGAAAGCAGTAAGAGAAACAAATGTATTTGACTACATTTTCTTAGGTATGGGAGCCTCCAACTCTCTAATACTGCTAAATTTATATAATAATGGAATGCTAAAAGATAAATCTATAGCTACTATAGATCAAAGCATACAGTTTACCAACAATAAGACCTATTGCTTTTGGAGCACAGAAAAACACATAAAAGAACTTGGAATAGAGAGCCTAATTAGCCATCTATGGGATACAATACAAATAGGCTCAATCACTGAACAAAACATCAAACCAAAAAAATACTATTACATAAAGGGTGAGTCACTAACTACACAGACTGAAAAAATAATTTCAATAGTAGATTCTACTTTTTATCAAACAGAATATACCAATTCGCCATTAGTAAATAATGATCATTATGAAATTCAAATAAATGAAGGTAGTATCTTAGGCAAATTTGTATTTGATAGTAGAACACCTAAAATTGAACAGATTGATTCTTTCAATAGCCTTTTATTTCAATCATTTTATGGTTGGAAGATAAAAACAGACAAAACTGTATTTGACTCAAAAACCATGACACTTATGGATTTTGATGTACCACAAGATAATTCAACACAGTTTGTATATACTTTACCTTTTAACCAAAACGAAGCATTAGTAGAATTAACTCGTTTTGGAAAAAAGGTTATCACAAAAGAGTCGGCAAATGAAATATTAACTACATACCTTAAGAAAATTGATTCTTCATTTCATATTGTTGAAGAGGAACAAGGAATAATACCAATGTATTCAGGGAAAATCATTAACCCAGTTATTGGTGATAAATGGATAGATACAGGGTCTCGTGCTAATTTATTAAAATGCTCTACAGGTTATGGATTCTTGAATATGGCTAGAGATGCGCAACTACAAATAGATCTCATTAAAAAAAATCAAGTAGATAAAAGAAATTACAAAAAACTAAGATTTCAATTTTATGATCGATTATTGTTAAAAATACTAGAAACAAAACCATTAAAAGGAAAATTAATATTCGAGACACTCTTTAAAAAAGTGCCCATGAAAACGGTCTTAGACTTTCTAGATGAAAAATCAAGTTTGAAAGACGAATTAATTTTATTTTCTCACTTACCCATCAGGTTGTTTTTAAAAACTGCGATTAAGGACTTTGCTGCTCGGATACATTTGGTGCCAAAAGTTTTAATTCCTTTTATAATTTCCATTTTATTTGTTTCGTTGAATTCATTTAATCAAGAAGAGATTACATATGCCATTTTGGGTATTTCCTTTTTTACAATTGGTTTGGCTCATGGCGCATTGGATCATTTAACTCAAAGTCAAATTCACTCTCCAAAAAGCATTTTAATATTTGTAACTAAGTATTTGAGCAAGGCATTTATCTTCTTTTTCATTTGGTACTTCTCGGCGGATATTGCTTTAATAATGTTTATTTTAGTTTCTGTTTGGCATTTTGGTCAAGCTGATTTCAAAGAATGGAAGCTGAAAGCTTATTATCTTTCAGGAGTTTGGGGGGGAGTTGTACTTTCACTAATCTTATTTTTTCATATAAATGAAATGAATATAATACTAAATCAAATACCTGATTTAATATATATTTCAAGCTTGAAAAATAGCTTTATTTCCTATGATACTATAATTACATCATCTTCCATTGCCATAGGAATTCTTATTGCTTACATCAAAAAATCATTCAAATTACTTATAACCATAGCTTATCTAATAATATGCAGTCAACTTTCTCTCCTTGTAACCTTCGGTATTTACTTTACACTGCAACATAGCATAAACGGGTGGGCTCAATTAAAAAGTGGTTTGAATTTAGAAAGTAAATCACTAATTATAAAATCGCTCCCATTCACAATTGGTGGAGCCTTCAGTATCATTTCTATTTGGGTCTTTGCGGAAGCTAATCAATGGGGATTCTTTTTTATTCTCCTCTCATGTTTGAGCGTTCCTCACATTTTTGAAATGAATAAATTTTATAGATTAGAAAATCATACTCCTACAGTTGAATAAATTGTGCTAATTATAATAGTTCAATTTAATTCAATATTAATAGCAATAGATTACACATCTTTTTTGTATTCTGGAATACTACGCTTTCACCAAGTATTCAACTAATAGTAAGTATTATAGATTTTTACTCTACTTTTTAGGTTAAAACAGAACAAATCTATATTAACAATCTGCTATTTTAAAACAATTCGTTAAGAAATATTCAATTTATTCGAGCTTTAAAACCTTCTTATTCATTATTAAGTCCTTCATGCATTTTGGGTGAAGTACATTGTATTTACAACGGAATTACGTAACTTATCTAAGAAAACAAAATTTTCAGTGTGTAAACAACCTCCGCCGCATCATCTCACACCATCTTAAAACTACAGTAAATAAGACTTTCTAGTTGGGTGATGCGGTTTTTTATCCCCTTCTAGTAATCTTCCAGCCTATCCAGGCCATGGGAATGTAAGCCAATCCTAAATCTATTATGGTAAACCAAAGTGGTGATGGAACACTTAGAACCATAGTAATCCCTCCAATTAAAAAAAAAGCACCTATAACCAGCGCTAATTTCAGCTGATGACTTGCTGCAATAAGAGAAGCTAATAATCCGCCAACTAGCGTACCAATTGCATGGGCTAAAAATGGAAAAATGAAGTGCTTCATTTCAAATAATTCCATAGCAGCTTTTAGGCCTTCCATGGTAGTGGTATCAGTGCCTTCTGGCGGCGGAATTATAGAACCACTAATGGTTATAATACCCATATTGACTGTTCCGCCTACAAACAGACCCAACAAAAGGGCTAGTATATTTCGAAGTAGATTTTTCATATCTAAAAAAATAAATTAATTGACATTAAATATATAAAGTGATCGCTTCTTATTCTACCTATCCCCATCTATCATTCTGCCAATACCTCCTAAAATAGAGCCTTCTCCTTTTGACGAACCTCCCAATTTAGGCGTATGACGTATAATTCGATCAGCTAATCTAGAAAATGGTAAACTCTGCAAATAAACAGTTCCTGTTCCTTGCACGGTTGCTAAAAACAAGCCTTCTCCGCCAAAAAACATTGATTTTAAATTCCCAGCTCGCTCTATGGAATAGTCTAAACTTGGTGAAAAACCTACAATACATCCTGTATCAATTAACAGCGATTCATTATTTAAGGTCTTTTTTACAATGGTTCCTCCTGCGTGAAGAAATGCTAAACCATCGCCTCGCAATTTTTGAAGAATAAAACCTTCACCGCCAAAAAAGCCTGCACCAAAACGCTTGGTAAATGCAATGGACACTTCCGTTCCTTTTGCAGCGCATAAAAAAGAATCCTTTTGGCAAAGTATTTCTCCACCGATTTCTTTTAAATCTAATGGTAAAATCTTTCCAGGATAAGGAGCTGCAAAACTGACTTCTTTTTTACCAAAACCAGTATTTGTAAAATGAGTTAGAAATAGTGACTCTCCGGTAATTAATCGTTTTCCGACGCTAGCCAACTTACCAAACAATCCCTGATTTGGATTAGAACCATCGCCCATTTTCGCTTCAAATTGTATCGCTCTATCCATCCAGTTCATAACGCCCGCTTCTGCAATTACTGTTTCTTGAGGATCTAAAAGAATCGATACTACTTGCATATCATCTCCATGTATTTCGTATTCTATTTCGTGTGATTTCATATTTCCTGAATTTGAATCGTCGTTTTTATTTTCGAAATAACTCATTTTCTCTGTTTCTGGGATTATTTTTTACACAAGCGGTTGATATCAAATTTATAATCAAATATAACAAAAGACTTCTTTCGGAGGTATTTTATCAAACGCTAAATTCATTTCAAACAACCACCTCAAACACCGTAATATTAAAGTCGCAGGTCACTTCCATTTGCTGGATGATTTCAAAATTGGCTACTTGCTTTTCTGATGCGCTCCAATAATAGGGAGTCATTTTAAGTAGGTTCAAGATCGCGTTGGTACCCTCTAAATGCAATACAAATCTGCAATGTTTTTTTGCGATTTGATGAAAAGGCTCAGGAACTTTATCTAGAATCGTCTTTTCATGTGGTCGAAATTCATCGTACACCAACTCGGCTATTTCCTTTAGGTGATTTTCTGCAGGACTCACAATCAATAACTTTCCATTCACAGCTAACACACGTTGAAATTCATCCGCTTGAAATGGGGCAAAAATAGAAACGATAAAATCAACAGACTTTGCTGCTACAGGCAAATTAAAAACTGAACTCACAAAAAAGTTGGGCGTTTTATATCGTTTTGCGGCTAAACGCACTGCATATTTTGAAATATCTGTTCCAAAAACTTGCGAATTATTAACTGATAGCTTTTCAGCAATTCGATTGGTGTAATACCCTTCACCACAACCAGAATCTAAAAGAGTTGCTTCTTCTTTTTCATTTAATTGATCGCAAACCAACTGAACTACCTCATCTACCAAAGAATCATAATGTCCAGCCTCTAAAAAACTTCTGCGCGCGGCTATCATCACATCGTTATCGCCTGGGTTCTTTGATTTTTTCTGGTTGACTGGTAATAAGTTCACATAACCTTCCTTCGCGATATCAAATTGGTGATTATTTTCACAACCATAGTTGCGGTTTTCAGTTAACTGAAGCGAATACTGGCAATGCGGACAAATTAAAATAGACATGCAGCTAAATTCGGGAGAATCAACGGTAAAATAAAAGCCTAAAGTAATTTATTTTTAGTTTTAATTGAATGTTAAACCTAACAAGTTTTGAAAACATCCTAGGTCTATTAGCGTTCAAGTTAAAATTGATATTCAATTAAAAATAGTCAAAACTTAATTCCTTTTTCATTCCACCAAAAAACTTTTCTATTTTAGTCGCCAGAAATAAAACAAATGGAATTACACTACCTCGATTGGATTATTATTGCCTCCTATTTTATTCTTTCATTGGCTATTGGCCTTTATTACAAAGCCAATGCAGGTAAAGATTTAAGCCAATTCTTTTTAGGTGGTCGCAATTTACCGTGGTACATAGCTGGTATTTCTATGGTAGCCACCACCTTCGCTGCCGACACACCACTTTGGGTAACAGAAAAAATAGCACAACATGGAGTTTCAGGGAACTGGTTGTGGTGGAACATGCTCATTGGTGGTATGCTCACTACATTCTTCTTTGCACGCTTATGGCGTAGAGCTGATGTTTTGACTGAATTAGAACTAATTGAAATCCGATACAGCGGAAAGGCTGCAGCATTTTTAAGAGGCTTTAAGTCGATTTACATGGGTATTTTCCTAAATGTAGTAATCATCGGATGGGTAAATGCTGCATTGGCTTCGATATTAATTGTCTTTTTTGATATTCCCGAAACTCAAATTCTATATGTTCTTGGCGGTTGTATGCTCATCGTAGCATTTTACTCCACCCTTTCAGGCTTTATGGGAGTAGCGATTACAGATACTATTCAGTTTTTTATTGCCATGATTGGATGTATTATTTTAGCGTATGTCGTTTTGGATACAGAGCAAATTGGCGGTATAGCAGGCTTAAAAGCTCAACTACCCGCATGGCGATTCGATTTCTTTCCCAAAATTGGCGAAAGCTCATCTACCTTAGACACTATTGGAACGTACAGTATTTCTATCGGGGCATTTCTAACCTTTGGATTAGTGCAGTGGTGGGCGAGTTGGTACCCAGGAGCTGAGCCCGGTGGTGGCGGTTATATTGCTCAACGTATGATGAGTGCAAAAGACGAGAAGAACGCTGTTTATGCTACCCTATTTTTCCAAATTGCTCATTATTGTTTACGTCCTTGGCCTTGGATTATTGTTGGTCTCTGCGCCCTGGTTTTATATCCAGACTTAGGACCTGAAGAAACCAAGCAAGGCTTCGTTTTAGCGATGCGCGATTATTTACCAATTGGTTTAAAAGGTCTTTTATTGGTTGCATTTTTAGCCGCTTATATGAGTACCGTTTCCACTCAATTAAACTGGGGTGCCAGCTACATCACCAATGATTTTTACAAGCGATTCATTAAAAAACCTGAATCATTTAAAAATGAAGAAGAGGAAAATACCCATTATGTAAAAGCAGCTAGAATAAGTACTTTATTAATCGTACTTATTTCCATTTTCGCGACTTCCCAAATAAAAACAATCGATGGAGCGGCCAATTTTCTAATAGAATGCGGAGCAGGCTTAGGAATGGTGTTGATACTCAGATGGTATTGGTGGAGAATAAATGCTTGGAGTGAAATCACCGCATCAATTGCACCGTTTATTGGCTACACCCTATCTAATTATGTATTGAATTTTGAGCATCCCGTCAACTTTTTGTTCACGGTTGGCTTTTCAACAATTTGTTGGATTACTGTTACCTTTCTAACCCAACCTACGGATTATGTTCATCTAGCTAAATTTTACAATAAAGTAAAACCAGAAGGAAATTGGAAACCCTATAAAACTGTTGATATTGATCAAAAAAGTAAGCTAATTCCCCTTCTCATTTGTTGGATCAGTGCAATAATTATGACGTATGGAATTTTGTTTTTTATCGGTTCATTAATCTTTCAAAATTACAGTGATGTTGCGCTCTATGGAATGATTAGCATAGTCAGTTTCGTTGTGCTGCGATTGGCCATTTCAAAAAGCGAAGTTTTTAAATAATACTACAAATTATTAATAGTCAACAACTAAATAGGATTAAAGATTAACTTAATTAAAGGCCGTATTAATTCTGTATTTTTTCTAGTTTTAGCTATCTTTACCTTTAGTTTAGACCAAATTTCATTTTAACCATGTGCTAATTATGCAGAAACAAAACACTCGCATTAATCCTATTAGCAACGTCAGGAATTTATTTTTGACATTAGCCATAGGCTCAACATTATTTACCACCTCATGTATGGAAGGAGGAGAAAGTGTTGAAAAAGAAATACCAACGAATGATACAATTACAAAAAGCGCTACAATGTTCGAAGTAGAGGGCAAAGTATTTAGTATCCCTTCGCCAATTCAAACGGCTTTGCTATTGAAAGAATCAGGATCCGCATTCAATAAAGATATTTTAAATGCAACCTCTAATGTTTCTAAATATACAGCATCGACTAAGAAAGCATTAAATTTAGGCATATACGGAGCTGACCTTGGTTACGTAACCATTTTTGAAGAGACACAATCTTCTATAGCTTACCTTGCAGTTAGTAAAAGTCTAGCTAATGATCTAGGGATTTCAAACATCTTCAATGAGTCTTTGCTTGCCCGATATGAAAAGAATATCAGTTACAAAGATTCCTTATTAAACTTAGTATCTGATGCATTTAGAGCAACCGACCGTTTTTTAAAGCAAAATAATCAAGAAAATTTAGGTACCCTAATATTAGCCGGTGGCTGGATCGAAACATTATATCTGACTACCAAAATAACAAATATTGAATCGAATCAAAAGATAATCAACCGGATCGGTGAACAAAAGATTACGATTGAAAACCTTATGAAATTATTGATGTCTTTAAACGAGAGTGCTGAAGTTACTCTCCTACTAAGTCAACTAAATGATCTAAAGGATACTTTTAGTCAAGTAGAATATAGTTACACCTATATAGCCTCTACTGTTGATGAAGCCAATAAAACAACAACGATTAATAGCACCTCATCGACAACAATAAATAAAGAAACTCTTGGTCTAATAGCCAGTAAAGTGAACAACATAAGAAACTCTATCATTCAATAATATCATCTCACTTATGAAAAATATAACCTATAAATTCATCGTATTACTCCTGTTATTAATTGCGGGAAATAGCAATAATACATATGCGCAATGTGATACAATTGCTAGTATATGTGAAAAAAACATT
Source organism: Vicingaceae bacterium (assembly GCA_028336925.1). Classification (GTDB taxonomy): domain Bacteria; phylum Bacteroidota; class Bacteroidia; order Flavobacteriales_E; family Vicingaceae; genus Acidiluteibacter. Next base: position 26,349 of record JAOKVV010000017.1, read on the forward strand.
TCAAAACAATTTCTATCTGATGGTCATGAATATAGAGCACTATTAATTGAAGAAGAAACAGCTGAATTTCATTTAACTTTATAGGAAAAAGTGTCTACAGGTTTGCTGCATGTAGCGGTTTATCGCAAAGTAATTTGATTTTTACCGTTTACGACAAAGACCGAAATGAACTGTTTAGTAATAAGCCTTACAGTATTGCACCATATTGGGATTTTTAAGTGACCAATACGCTAGATGTAATGATTGAAGCAAATCTTAATTTAGATAAATTGTCATCAGGATGTGCTGTACTTCTTGTCGGTTTTAAACCCTAATTAATTGTATTTTAAAATAAATCAAAGCGTTGAAACATTAGTTTCAACGCTTTTTTTTTACTATTTTCATAGCTAAAAATAACAGCCAATTAGATATTAAAATATGAGTGAACGAATACTTAAAGCTCTAATGCAACTATTTGCTATTGTTGCAAATGTTGGTGAAGACAACCCCTTAGGTAGAGAATTTGTAAAATTCTTTTTAAAACAACAATTAAATCAGGAATTAGTAAATAAATATACATTAGTTTTTGATGAGTTTGTAGAAGAACAGACTAAAAGAAAGGGTGGTACAAAGGCTCGAAAAAGAACATCAGTCAACTCTGTTAAAGTATTGGTTATATGCACCCAGATAAATAAAGAACTAACTCAAAAACAAAAAATATTTGTATTAATTAAACTCCTAGAATTTATTCATATTGATAAGAACACTATCAATCAAGCATTTGAATTTACTGATACTGTTGCTGATACATTTAATATTGAAAAGGAAGAATACCTCAAATGCAAACAATTCATCGAATCAGGTGTAGAACAGACAATTGATTCTGAAAATTTATTAATTGTAACAAGCCTTCCCAAAAGAGATGACCTAAAAATAAAGCACATCCATTCTCCGGGGTTAGATGGTAAGCTTAGAATACTTTTTGTGAAAAGTGTAAGAATGCTTTTTGTAAAATACCTAGGAAAATCAGAGCTGCAACTAAACAGTCAAATAATTTTACCGCATAAAGTTTACATCTTAAATCAAGGTTCAGCCTTGAGAGGCAGCAAACTATCCACAATTTACTACAGTGACATAATTACTCAGTTTCTTTCGGATACAAACAAGGAGCACACCACATTTACTGCCGAAAAGATTTCATATAAATTTAAAAATGGAAATGTCGGTCTTCATGAAATTAACTTTCAAGAAGAATCAGGTGGATTAATTGGTATAATGGGCGCCAGTGGTGCAGGAAAGTCAACATTGCTAAATGTATTAAATGGAAACTATGCGCCTACAGAAGGCGCTGTTAAAATTAATGGATTTGATATTAACGATCCTTTAAATAAAGAGAAAATTGAAGGTGTAATTGGATATGTTTCTCAAGATGATTTATTGATCGAAGAATTAACTGTTTTTCAAAACCTGTTTTTTAATGCAAAGTTGTGTTTTGGCAACCAGTCAGATGGTCAAATAATTAGAATGGTAATAAAGGTTTTAAATGCTTTAGGCCTTTATGAAACAAAAGACTTAAAAGTTGGTAGTCCTTTAGATAAAACTATTTCAGGTGGACAAAGAAAACGTGTGAATATAGCCCTTGAGTTAATTAGAGAGCCAGCGGTTCTTTTTGTCGATGAACCTACTTCTGGCTTATCTTCCAGAGACTCTGAAAATATCATGGATCTCCTCAAAGAATTATCGCTTAGAAGAAAGCTTATTTTTGTTGTTATTCACCAGCCTTCATCGGATATTTTCAAGATGTTTGACAAACTCCTCATTTTAGATACGGGTGGCTATTTAATCTATAATGGCAATCCGGTGGATGCAATCATTTACTTCAAAACCATTGCAAACCAAGCAAATAAGTCAGAAAGTGAATGTGTCGAATGTGGCAACGTAAACCCTGAACAGATTTTCAATATTATTGAATCAAAAGTAATTGACGAGTACGGTAACTTAACTGATAGCAGAAAAACGACACCGGTAGAATGGCAAGAACACTTTCACATTTCAGATGAAAAGGATGAGCTACCCTCAATCATTAATCAAGATGCACCTGAAAAAACGTTTAAAATCCCTAATCTTTGGACACAATTTAAGGTATTCATAAAAAGAGATATTTTAAGTAAATTGACTAACAAACAATACTTATTAATCAACTTTTTAGAAGCCCCCATTCTTGCATTCATTTTAGCTTTTATCGTAAAATACAAAAATGCTGACCAATCAATTAATGGTAGCTATTTATTTAGAGAGAATGAAAACATAACGGCATACATTTTTATGTCGGTTATTGTTGCCCTTTTCATGGGACTAACAGTTGCAGCGGAAGAAATTATTAGAGATCAGAAAATACTTAAAAGAGAAAAATTTCTAAACTTAAGTAAGGGCAGTTACTTATTCTCTAAGATTGGCATTATGTTCATGGTTTCGGCTATTCAAACACTCAGTTTTGTTTTAGTTGGCAATACTATTCTTGAAATAAAAGGAATGTATTTTGACTATTGGTTAATTCTATTTTCAACATCATGCTTTGCAAATATGCTTGGCCTTAATATCTCATCTGCATTCAATTCGGCTGTTACCATATACATTCTTATTCCGTTTTTAGTAATCCCACAACTTATTTTAAGTGGTGTAATTGTAAAATTTGAAAAATTAAACCCCACTATAACTAACCAAAATAAAGTTCCATGGAGTGGGGATATTATGGTTAGTAAATGGGCATTTGAAGCTCTCGCTGTAAATCAATTTAAAAATAATAGATTCAATAAAAATTTCTATTTCATCGATAAAGAGATAAAACAAGTTGGTTTTAAAAAGAACTTTTGGATTAGTAGAATGCGTGAAAAAATAAATTTTGTTGAACGCAATAGGTCTAATAAAGATAAAAAAGAGGAATTATATGGCGCTTTAAAACTATTAAGAGGCGAAATAGAGAAAACAAAGCTTTCCTATCCTCAATTTAAATTTAACGAGTTAAATAAGTTAACATTAAGCAATATTAATGAGGCGACAATAAACAAAACTAATTCCTATTTGAATGAGCTAAACAATTTCTTTATCGATTATTATAATGCAAAAACTAATGAAAAAGATAGAGTAATTTCATCAATGAATCAATCAGACGGCGATCGTAAAGTATTTATTAATTTAAAAAACGACTATACCAACGAATCGTTAAACGACCTTGTAACTAATAAAAATGATTTGAGTAAAATTCTCGAATGGGAAAATCAACTAATTCAACATTCAAATCCAATCTACAAGGATCCTGAAGGTTTGAGGGCTCACTTTTTTGCTCCATCAAAACTACTATTTGGTAAAAAAATAACGACTTACTCAGCAAACCTTATGGTTATATGGCTTTTCTCGATCGCTTTAGCTATTACGCTGTATTATGATATACTCAAACATATTCTTCTTTTTATTGAAAAACAGCTTACACTTATAAAAAAGAGTAGAGCATAAAAAAAGGTTCTTAAATATTCAAGAACCTTTTTTATATTTCAATATTTAGTCTCTATTGCTCTTCCATCTCAATCATCTTGAATGGAATATTAATAATCGCTTGATAATCTTCACCGGCTTCTAACATATCTTCATCATCTTCCTCATAATACCAATGTATTAGAGTTTCACTTCCGTTAGATTTAATCTTCTCTAACTTTTTAAATACATCTAAGATGCATTTTGAGGAACTAGTATTGAAATACTCTAGTTGGATCTTTACTAAAGTTGTTTCTTGTGGGGTTCCTAAATACTCCTCCAACTTGTCAATAAGAGGTTTATAAAATTCAATAGAATTTTCAGGTATTGACCTACCTCTTATTAAGAGTTTACCTTCCTCCAAATTAAACTCAATTGTTGGTGTTTTTGGAGTTCCGTCTATTTTTAAATTTTCCATTTTTATTTTATTTATTCACCTATTTTTACTAATAAACTAAAAAAAGTATGCTGATCGTCAATCTTATTAAAGTTATACTCTAGTTTATGACCCGACTTTCTGGCTATATCAATCATACCGAGCCCTCCACCACCTTTATCTGAAACAATACCGTTATTCAATACTTTTTTGTAGTATTCTTTTAATCCTAAAGTGTCCAAGTCATTTATCTTATTAATTCTTTCCTTTAATTGATTTACCTTCTCATTTTCCATAAAATTACCTGTGCTAACTATATAATAGTCTTCTGATTTTCCAATTAAAAAAATCACTGAAGAGACCTCCTCTTTAACACTTAAACCAGGATTTTCTGCTATATGATGGTATAAGTTCTGAAGTGTTTCAACAAGTACATTATATACTTTCTTACGGATCTTAGAAGGCTCTTCTAACTTATCCATCTTTGATTCGATGATTTGTAATACAGATGATACCAAATCTGATGATACATCCCCTTTGTAAGACAATATTATATCGTCCTGATCCATAAGATTATAAAAATCGAGTAATTTAATGGTCATCTATGTTAGAAGAAAAATATTCCTATAAATAATTAGCTAATGATAAGCGATTATATGAACATTTAATTTGTGGCTAATATACTCTATATTGATTAAGTAATAAAATTTTATTTGTACTATTTATCCATGCGTAAAATAGTTGATCTTCCAATTATCGTTCTGTTGTCTTAATACTTTATGTACTTTTGTGTACTTTAAAAGTACGTCCTATAAATGATGATTAAAGAAGATTGGTTTAAGCAGTGGTTTGACTCTGAGTATTATCATACACTTTATAAGAATAGAGATCAAAAGGAGGCTCAAGGATTTATAAAAAAGTTGATGCTTCAGTTCAATGTGCAACCTGGTCAAAAAGTAATTGACATTGCATGTGGTAAAGGTAGACATTCGACGTACATCAATTCTTTAGGCTTTGATGTTACAGGAGTCGATTTGTCACAAGAAAGCATTGATTATGCAAATCAAAATCAATCAGACAGTCTTCGATTCATTCGTCATGACATGAGGCATCCGTTTATAAAGGAAAAGTTTGATTTCGCTTTAAACCTTTTTACAAGCTTTGGGTATTTCTTAGACGATCAAGATAATCAAAATTCAATTAGCTCTATGGCAAGCAATTTAAAACCCGGAGGCTTCTTAGTGATAGATTTTCTGAACGTAAACAAAGTCACTCCAAACTTACCTAATCAAGAGGTTAAAAATATAGATGGTATTTCATTCGAAATAAATAAAATAGTCGAAAACGGTTTTATTACAAAATCGATCAAGTTTACAGACAAAGGGCAGGACTATCACTTTACCGAATACGTAAAAAACATTTCAAAAGAAACGTTTATTGAATACCTCAATAAAGCTAAAATGGAACTTGTGCATCTATTCGGCGACTATCAACTAAATAACTTTGATTCGCTAGATTCAGATCGATTAATCTTAATTAGTAGAAAAGTAGCATAATGAGCACCTCAGCAATTATACTTTTGTTTCTTAGTTCTGCCATAAGTGGACTTGTAATGGTGTGTTTAAAACCTGGAGGAACTAAAAATATTAAACTGCTACTTTCATTTAGTGGCTCTTTTTTAATGGCCATTTGTTTTCTTCATTTACTACCTGAAGTCTTCGCAACAAGTGCTACCCATGTGCCTCTCTTCCTTCTTGTCGGTTTTTTTCTACAACTAATTTTGGATTATTTCTCAGGCGGTATCGAGCATGGCCATATACACCTGCATAAAGATCAATTAAAAAAGTTTCCTTACCTAGTATTTCTAAGTCTTTGCTTTCATGCATTTGTGGAAGCAGCTCCTGCGTTTCATATTCACGGGCACGGGCACGAGCATGAAGTATCTCCTTTACTTATAGGAATAGTACTTCATAAAATTCCGATTTCAATTGTACTAGCAAGTCTTCTATTGATCAATCAAATAAAAAAAGCTACTGTTGCTTTTGCAATTATCCTTTTCTCATTAATGGCTCCTTTGGGTGGCTATTTAGGTCACTGGCTTAGCCATACAGAAGAGTTAGCCAACTTATTTCCTTACTTACTTGCACTTGCAGCAGGAATTTTACTACATATCGCAACCACCATTTTATTGGAGACAAGCGAAAATCATAAATTTAGTAATATGAAAATAATCAGCATATTAGTAGGTGCAATACTTGCAATAATTACCACTTACTAAATCCAAAATCTTTTCATTTTTTAAGGTTTTTTCCTTTTAAACCGAACCCTCATTCTGTAACTTTGTTACAGTTTAAAATAAATAAAAAAACACATAAATATTATGGCAGTATTAGTCGGAAAAAAAGCACCTCATATTTCTGCAAGCGCAGTAATTAATGGAGAAGAAATTGTAGAAAATTTTTCATTGGATCAATATTTAGGAAAGAAACATGTCGTTTTGTTTTTCTACCCTAAAGATTTTACATTCGTATGCCCTACAGAGCTTCATGCTTTTCAAGCTAAATTAAAAGAATTCGAAGATAGAAATACAGCAGTTGTTGCTTGCTCTACCGATACTGAGCAATCTCACTGGGGTTGGTTACAATTAAGTAAAGACCATGGTGGTATTGAGGGCATTACTTATCCAATTATTGCGGATACCAACAAAACCATTTCATCGAATTTTGATGTATTAGCTGGAGAATGGGATTACAATGAGGATGGCGAAATGATTGCTCATGGCGAAATGGTTGCCTATAGAGGATTATTCTTAATTGACAAAGAAGGTATCGTAAAGCACCAACTAGTAAATGACCTACCATTAGGAAGAAATGTGGATGAAGCTCTTAGAATGGTTGATTCATTGCAATTCTTTGAAGATAAAGGTGAAGTTTGTCCAGCTAACTGGTCAAAAGGAAAAGAGGGAATGAATGCTACTCACGATGGAGTTGCTTCTTACCTTTCAAACAACTAAAAATACCTAAAATTGACTTAAGAGGCTCTAATATAAATATTAGGCCTCTTTTTAGTTTATAATATTTATTAATAAATAAATTTTTACAGTAACGTAGAAAAAATAAAAAGCATCAGCTTTAAACTGATGCCTTAGATTATTAGCCTCCGATTGAAACTCTTACCTTCTGTGTATAAGCTCTTAAAGCTTTTGGAAAAGGAATTCCTTCCTTCTCCATTTCCTTTTTTATCCAAATTGCGGCCATTACATGAGTTAACTGCTCTCCTTCGTCATCTCCTTCTACTTCAATATCAGGCTGCTGCTCTTCTAATATAGATAATTCAGCATTTTCTAATTCTTCAAAAGAAGCAGTTTCTACCAACTTCTTAATTATCGGTATTTTCATAGCTTATAATTTTTCTAATAATTCTACTACTTTCTCTTCTTTACTCGTTGCGGTGCCTTCTACTAACTTACCATTGCTAAAAATAGCGAAAAAAGGTAAATTATCAACTCCTGCAGCTGCTCTTGCAGTTTCGTTTTCCTCAGCATTCACTTCTAAAAAGGAAATCCCTTCAAATCGCTCATCGTTTGATAAACGCTTGTATTTAGGTGCAAATAGCTTACAGGAACCACACCAATCTGCAAAATATTTAATTATTACTTTATTATTGCCTGATACATTTGCATCCCATAATTCATCTGTTATTTTTTCTACTGCCATAATTCTATATTTTTATATCGTTTTTGCTTTATTCCAATATTCGTCCATTTCCGCAAGTGTCATTTCACCCATCTTTTTGCCGTCTTTGGCCGATTCAACTTCTAAAAACTGAAACCGTTTTATAAACTTTTTGTTTGTTCGTTCTAATGCATCTTCAGGATTAATTCCCAAAAACCGTGCGTAATTAATCATAGAGAACAAAACATCCCCAAACTCTCCCTCAACTTTATCTTTGGGAGCGTTTGAACTTACCTCAGCTGCCAATTCTGCCAGCTCCTCCTCTACTTTTTCATAAACTTGCTCTTTTTCCTCCCAATCAAACCCAACACCTCTTGCTTTATCCTGAATACGAATAGCTTTTATCATCGCAGGCAATGATCGCGGAACACCACCTAAAACAGACTTATTGCCTTCTTTTAACTTGAGTTTCTCCCAATTCTCTAAAACCTCTTTTTCATCCTTTACTATGGTATCTCCATAAATATGTGGATGACGATGAATGAGTTTCTCACAAATTCCATTCAAAACATCTGAAACATCCCAACCGTGGCTTTCAGAGCCAATCTTAGAATAAAATACTAAGTGCAAAAATAAATCACCCAACTCCTTTTTCACTTCCGAATAATCCTCGTCATGAATTGCATCAACAAGCTCATAGGTCTCTTCTACAGTCAGATGTCTTAATGTTTGCATCGTCTGCTTTTTATCCCATGGACATTTTTCTCGCAGATCGTCCATAATTGTCAATAATCGCTGAAATGCCTCTAATCGCTTATCCATAATTTACTTTTATGCAAAAATACGCACCTGAAATTGGATTAAAAATTTAAGCTGCATT
>JAOKVV010000018.1 GCA_028336925.1 Vicingaceae bacterium
TCATTACTGTATTTAGTTTTTATAAGTGAAAAAACTGAACCATTAAAAAAATAGTATAAACTTCCTTTTCCGATTGATTCTTTGCTAAGAGTAACTTTAATGTTTGAGTTCTTAGTTGATGATTTGAGAAATGAAAAATCAAGTTTATATTTTATCTTGTTAATTTCGTAACCGTTCCATTCACTCATGTCAAATTTAGATTTCATAAATGTAATTCTACTTGTATGAATTCTTAAATAAGCCATTTGCATTGTATTGACATTTATTGCTGGATAATATTTATAATCTTCTAACTCAATTTGTTCTTCTTGTCCTTTGTCTAAGTTTTTATCCATTTACATAAATTGTTATGTTCTTGAGCAAAAAATGAATAATAGTCATAATTAGGTGGTGGAACAGTTCGAGTCAATATTACCTCGCCTTGAGCAAATCTATATGTAGAGTTAAAATATGAAGAGTTAGCAATTTGCTTTTCCAACTCTTTTTGATTATGGTCTGAGATTATCTTTTCAATGTTTCTGTCATATATATAATTTACAATGAATATTCACTTTCTATTTCTATTCTATATTTTTCAGGAAGTTGATTATTTATTGCTTTCTTCTTTTGTAAAAATATTTTAAAACTTTCCCTTTCAATTCGTTCAGAATCATAGTTATCACTAATTTTAGTCCATGTCAATTTCTCTAATTCTAATTTTAGTTTAGAATATTCTTTATTTTTTAGATAAACTTCAAGTTCGTTAAGCTTATTTGTAAGTTCATCTAATTGAATTTTACTTTTTAATTCCACAATAAAATTTTCATTATCCATTGTTGCGATAATTTCTTCAGCTTTATCATATTCAGTAGATTTTATAAAACTTTCAACTTTAGATTTTAACTCTTTTTGTTCTTTTAAATGACTGTCATCAATCTTACTAGAAATAATTCCCCAAATAATTAAAGCTGCAATTAATGCTACAAATCCTAAAGTAATATGTAGAACCTTTTTATTATTATTTTTCACAGCATAACGAGCACTTTCTGATATTTTATTAACTTCTTCGAAAGATTTCTTGTCATCTTTCATTGCCAGAACTGCTTTAGAATGAATTTGTTCTATTTTTTTTAACCATATTTTATTCCAAGTGTTTTTATATTTTGTTTCTTCAGAAAAAACATTGAAATAAGAATTAGAATTAATCTTACTAGAAGCAAGTGTTAAAAACTCCATTATTTCTTCTCTAGATGCTGGTACAGGAAAATTGAGAATAAGTTCTTCTTTTCTTGAGTCTGTTGTAGACCACTTAGTAGGTTTTGACTTATTTAATATAAATCCTATAAGTTTAAAAGGCAACATAATATACCAAAAAAACAGCCAAAGCAATACAGTTCCAAAACCGATATTGCTTTTATTAATTCTTGTATCATAAATACTATCTTCTCTTTTAGATTCAACTTCATCCAATTTTTCAAAAAATTTAACAATATTTTGAGAAGCCTCAATATTTCTAAATTCTGTTCCACATTCAGGACACTTAGTAGCAAACGTTTCTGCTATTGCTCCGCAAGCAGGACACTTTCTTATATCTCCTAATTTATCCGATTTAGGAGCTGCATTTGATTGAGTATTTTGATTCATAGATTCTTGTTTTTCGAAAAGTCTTGCATCCAAAACCATTTCAAACTCATCAAAGTCAACGCCCATTGCTTCTGCTTTCTTAAAAAGTACTTGTTTTTCTTTTTCTGTAAGCTCTCCATCCATTAGAGCCATCTCAATCAATTTTTCTAATTGTTCGTTATACATATTCTTATTAATTAATTGTTTTGGCTCCTCTAATGGTGGTCGCCTTTACCATTATATAATCAGGTTGCCCTTGGGCTGTAAAAAAAGCATGTGTGTGGCTGCGAAGGGAAGATTTTAGGGAAGGGCAGCCACACTCTTGCTTTTGTGGGCTGGATTTTCTTCTTTGTCTTTATACAGCAAAAATTTCATTGTCATTGTGTCGTTGTCTTTTTTCGGCTTGCTTGTAACGGTTGCAACATGCTACGGAATTTTTGTGTTGCGCCTGCGGCAAAAATTATGGAGTATATTGTGTGTTACCAACTGGCATTTCTATTTATTCATTTTGTCTTTCAATTTGCTGCATTTCATTTTTTCATCCACTTGTCTGTGTGGGAAGGGCTGAAAGGCTCTTTGGAAAAATTTGGTTGGAGCGTTGGCTCTGTCTGTTTTGACAATGTGCCTTACAGCGAAGGGAAGGTGTATTCTCCCTTATCCTAAATTTTCACATATTACTTTAGATCTGTTATCATTGTTTCGCTTTATTTATTGAGTATACAATTAAAACAAAAATTAACAATAATATTCCGTTAGTAATTACATAACTTGGAGTTGAAAACTTGAAAAATGAAAATATTAAATTGCTAGTCAATGCTACTGCAAAGAAAATTCCCGAAACAACTCGAACGTTTGTTGTTGTCCGTGATTGTTCAAAATTAACTCCAATTGTAATTACTAAAGTCGTTGCAAGAAAAACAAAACTTCCTAAACTCAATAATACTTTGTTTTCGCTATCGTGAAAACTGTATAAACCATAAGCGATAAGTAAACTTAACGCTATGGCTATAATTGTTTGTACAAAATTCAATTTCATAATTTTAATTGATTAGCATATGATTCAATTTGATTACTGAGATTTTTATCACTTTTAAAAGTAATTCTAGCCTTAATTATTGCCTGTTTGGCCTTGGCTTTATAACTTTTTTGCAATTGTATTTCTGCTGCATGTGTGAATTTTTCAGACCAAGAAAATTTTTTCACTCCAATGGGTAAGGAGAGAGCTAAAAATTCTAAAATATCTTCCCTAGTGTTAGGGATAGGAAAATTTTCTATCAAACTACATTGTTTCGCAGATATGCCATTTCTTACCATATGATCCAATCTAGGTTGACCATTTCTACCATTATAAGGATTGTTTTCCCATTCCAATTCTTCTATTTTTTTTAACTCAATTATAAGTTCATTTATTTTTGATCGATTGTTAGTTCCTCTAAATTCATGACCACATGAATCGCAGTTAGCGGAAAATGATATTACCGTTTCACCACAAGCAGGACACTTATACACCCCTCCTTCTTTAATACTTTTATCGCTATTAGTTTTAACAATTTGTATCGGGGGAGGAGGCGGGGAACTTGCGTGTAATTCTTTTTGTTTGATTTGTATTTTAGCGCTAAGTATAAATTCAAATTCATCATCATCAACCCCAAGCTGTTTTGCCTTCTTTCGGAGGAAAGTTCTTTGACTTTCTGCAATAACACCATCTACTAGTGCCATATCAATGTATTTTTCTAATTCTAGATTCATAACCTTAGTGATATACTTTTTTGTTAAACTATTTTTTGAGTAAAAAAATTTATCCATTTTGTTGAAATGGTGGCGGTGCTAATGCAACCAATTTTAAAACTTCAGGAACCTGTTCTGCCATTTTCCAACTTGGTAAACTTGGCATCCAAACATAAGTTTCTTTTACAACTTTCTTTTCGGCTATTAAACGGGCTAATTCCTGTTCAGAAAAAGGTCCAGCTTGTTTGCCTTCAATCATTGCATAAAAAAACTTCTGTTCGGGCTTTTCCATTGGATTCATGGCTCCTGGAACATGCATATTAGTCATAGATTGGTTCATGGTTTTTACCATTTGTTGAGCAACAGTAATACCCATGCCAAACTCAACTAATCTGTCCATTGAAAAAAAACTACTATCATCCATAATACATTATTTTAAGTAAATACTAAATTAAGGTGCTGGTGGTGGTGGCGGTGGTGGTGGAACTGCACCAAATAAAGATACTAATTCTTCTACGTTACCTGCCAATTCCCAGCCTGCCATACCCTGTTTCCAAACATGCGTTCCTTTTATAATCTGACCTGCTTCAACCATTTGTTTTAATTGTTCCCAACCAAAAGGACCACTTTGTTGTCCATTAACTGAAATATTATATTGAACTGATGGAGGAGGAGGAGGAGTTTGTTTTTCTTGGTTCATGCCACCCATCATGCCACCAACTGCTCCAGCCATTCCTTGACCAACAGCACCACCCATAGCCATACTCGCCATCATAGAGCCGGGATCCATCATTCCGCCACCGCCACCGCCAGAACCACCACCAGAACCCATTTTACCCATGCTTTCGGCTGCTGTTTGTGCGACTTTAGTTTGTTGATTTAATTGATGTGCAGAAAGGTTTTGACCTTCTGTTTGTAGTTTTTGTTGACGTTGAGCCTCTTCTCTTTGAATACGAAGTGTTTCCTCCATATTCGTAGCGTTAATTTCCTGAGTATCCTGCAAATTCTTAATATTTACATCTGTCTGCGCTCCAACAGTTTTAGTTGTTTGTTCTGCTGTGACTTTTCTCAATTCAGCATATCCCTCAGCTTCTTTGTCAACTTCAAGGTTTGCAATATCTATACCTTTCATGTTTACACCAAAATCTGTTTCAAGTCGAGCACCTAAATACTTTGCAACTAAATCATTTATTTCAAGAATTTTTCTCTCCATTTGCAATACAGGCATCCCATTGTCAGCAGGAATATTTGTAACTACACCTTTAATGTATTTTGTTATAGCATCCTTTATTTGCTTTTTAAAGTCATCTAATTCAAAATTGATTAAACGATTTAGTTTTATAAAGCCTTTGTAGTCTGTTATATTAAAAGTCAATGTTCCTCTAACAGCCATCGGAACAGCAAAATCCATAAACCTTGGATCAAAAACATCAAAATAAGGTATGCCAAAACGAATTTGAATATTTCCAGATAGGTTTATAAAATATATTTCTGCCTGAAAGGGAGAAGCGCCTCCAAAAGCAAGGCCAACAATACTTGTTAGTATTGGAAAATTGGCAGTTTTTATAGTTTGGTCAAAAGGTCCCTCAATAAAATCTTGAATTGTACCGTCCTTTTGTTTGTATTGAAAAACAGCAAGCTCACCGTCTTTAACACGTAGACTACTACCATAACGTATTGAGTTCTCTTTTTTTGTACTGTTGGCTTCACCACTTGGGCGCCATTTATGAACTAAATATTCTTGTTCGTCACAACGGATTACGTCCATTAATCCACCTTCTTCTTTTTTACTAAATAAACCCATAATTAATTATTTTAAGATAAAAATTTTAACCCATTAATAGCATTTGTTCTATCTATGAAATTAAACTCCTATTTGTTTTGCGTAATGTTCAATTTCTTCCAATGTTTTTTTATCATCTTTCATTGAAAACCTGGCTTTGATTATTATTTGTTCACATTTGGCAAGCCATGCTTTTTTCATTTTGCCTTTAGATTGTTGAGTCTTTTCCCAAAAGCTTAATTTTCTCTTAGCTTCAGGTATTCCAATAGCAAGAATTTCAAGAATATCTTCTTTGGAATTAGGAATAGGAAAAGTACTAATAAAACTTAATTTCCTATCAGCGCAGGCCGCCTCAATTTCTGCATCAATTTGCGCTTGCATTTTCATCATAACCTTTTCTTCTCTCATCAGACCACCCTTTTGGAACACGTTTCGATCCCTTTTATTGTCAAAATAATCCTTGCGAACTATTTCTTCAATTTTCATCAATTCATCATTTAGTTTTTGAACAGTGAATGCCGCTTCTGTATTTCTAAATTCATGACCACAATCAGAACACTTTGTATTGAAAGATTCTACAGGAGCACCACAGGAAGGACATTTTTTTGTAGTTTCTTCTTTTTGTGATTTTTTTTCTGTTTTTGAAGAAACATTCTGAGGAGGTATTGGTGGAGAAGGGGGTGATACTTCTGTTTTTGTTGAACCTGTAATTATCATTTCTTCAAGTTCTAATTCAAAGTCTAATGGATCAATGCCAAGTTGTTCTGCTTTTTTGATTAAAAGCTCTCGGCTTCTTTCAGTTAATTCTCCCTTAGAAAGAAGATTTTTTACTAAATTCTCTAATTCTGGTATCATAGTTTATACGTTAATTTGTTTTCTATGTAGTTAAGAAGTAAGCCAACGCTACAAATGCCGCAACACCCAGCAGCAAAAAGAACATATTCATATTACTTTTAATCTTTTTTTTTCGCAGCATTTTTCTGTAATTGTCAACATGTGGTTTAAATGTTAAATCATTTATAGAAATAATTTCTAACTTATTGATAGCCTCATCAGCCTTGTCAGCCCATGTTTTTTTAATACTAGCCTCAAATCCACCAGCTTTCGATATTCCAACAGCAATAAACTCCAATAAATCTTCTTTATTATTAGGTATTGGGAAATTCGAAATAATCCCCTCAATAACGTCATTATAATTTAAAATATTGGGATCTATTGTTCCTATTTTTTCAGTTAAAGTTATTATTGAACTAACTCCTTTTGTTGCTCTATACTCATGTCCGCAGTCTAGGCATTTCGTAGTAAAAGATTTCACAGTTGCACCACAAGCAGGACAAGTTTTAACATTACCAACTTTTTCTTTTTGCTTTGGCTTACTAGCTTCTAATTGATGTAGTTTTCCATCTAAAATCATTTCAATTTCATCCTTATCAATGCCGAGTGATTCAGCTTTGCGAAGAATTATTTCTCTTTCTTTTTCTGTCACTACCCCATCGGCAAGAGCCATGTTAATTAAGTTTTCTAATTCTATGTTCATATTTATTTGGTTTTAGTTATACGCTTTTGTTTGTCAAACCATTGTTTAAGTAGTGAAATTAGTCTATATCCTTCTTCTGATGTTTTAATTGCATATTGAATGTAATCGTTAATGTCCATTGTTGGCATTCCAGGGTTTGATTTAGCAAATGCGTGCAATATATTATTACGGTTTTTTAACCAGTCTTTTATTTCTAAAAATAAGTCATCAGTTTCAAAATTTGAAGAATTTTTTCTTTTTATGCAAACGGAATGGTTTTTAAAATGCTTATTACATTTATCAACTAATGTTGCTGTTCGTATATGTTTGTCTTTATTGGCTTCAAACCATCTTTTTTCTTTATAACTAATGTATGATTGAGTCCTGTCAGCAATTATACTTTCAGCAATTGCGATGGATGCAATTGAATAAGGTAAATTCTTTTCTGATTTTGCTAATTCCATCAAAGTAAATGCTTGTTTATAAGCATTGTATTTTGACATGTTTTTAGAATTCTCTTCCATGGTTCTAATTATTAGTTAATAATTATTCCTTTTTTTCGTCTTTCCTTTTGCAGAAAATTCCTCATTGTCTTCGTTTATTTGGCTTGTTGGTAACGGTTTAGCTAAACTGCGTTTTAATGCAGTTTAGGTGGTGTTAGCAAACGTTATTCTTTTAAAATCTTAGTGTTTACGATGTCATTATTTTGGTTAAAAACTCTCACCAGATAGACGCCAGATGGATAATCTCTAATATTTAATGCATATGTTCTGGAATTTAAATCCTTTTTAAATATTAGCCTACCAGTTATACTAAATAGTTCTATTTTTAAAAGTTGACCTTTATCTAAGCTTATATTTATTACATCACTTGATGGATTTGGAAATACACTTGCAGTGGTAGGTTCGATATCATCAATACCTACTGTATTTGTTACATCTACACCTACATTACCGTAAACAAATTCCCATCTTGCAGTAAAAACACCCGGAGTAATTTCAGTCACTTCCCAATATAATTTATCTTCTATCAAACATGCAATTCCAGCCGAGTCATTTGTTAAAAGTGCAGTAACATTCATTGTATCGGTAAGAGGAATATTATGATAAAACAAAAAATCACTGTTATTAGTTAAAGTATCGTCTGCAATAATATTAGCTTGAGAATCTGTAATCTCCCACACAATAACATTTTCACTTTGTGGCCAAGTTAAATAGTGACCGGGATGATATAATTTAACCAAACCAGTATCAGATACATTAACTATTAAGTTCATCATGCCGCAACTAACTTGTGCTTGTGTTGTTTGAGTTAGCCCTGAAGCAATAATTAAAGAAAGTAGAATTTTTTTCATCACTTTGTTTTCTTAAAGTTCAAATATATCATTCTTATTTGGAGACATCAATAATTCCATATTTCAGGACAAGACAATGCTATTAATGTTTGCTAACGATTAGTATAAATCTCCTTTTAATGGGGTTTATACATTGTTAGTATTTCGTTTTATTCTTTGATTACCTTTTAATAAGCACTGTTTCCATTAGAGTTTATTTTAATAAAATACACTCCTGAACTTTCATTTAACTCTTATTGATAGGCATTATCCTAAATATTTTTAATGTATTATTTATTTAAATCAAAAAAACCTCTAAAAAGAGGGCTTTTGATGACTTAAGACGGGACTAAATCAGCCCTTATTCATTATTGTTAGATGCTTCGCTTGCCGTTATTTCTGCCGCAATAAACTTTGAGTCTAACATGTCAACTTGACGAATAATTTTATCGTTCTCCCATTGAATCCAAACATGCAATGGAATGGCGTAGTTCTCTTTTGAAAATTTGCCCACTGCGTAAAGCTCGCCAAAGTAAGCCGACCACACTTCGCCATTATTTAATTCAAACGTTTGAAGTCTACCTTCCGAAAAGGTGATGTCTCCATAAATACTATGAATATTATTCCAATAGGTAATTGCCTCAGCTCCACCTGATGCAACAGTAGCGGTATCTCCTGCTGTTTGTAATGTAAAGTCCTCTCCTAACAGTTGCTTCACATAAGAAAAATCTGCTTTTGCAAAGAGATTCATATTCTTTAATAAGGTTTCAGCTTTAGCGTCATATGAGGTGAAAATTCCGCTTAATGGGTCCCCGTTTTCAATAATTTCTTTTTTCGTATTGACATTTTCTGACGAAGATTCAGAGCAAGAAACAAATAGGGATGTAACAATTAGTAGGTAAAATAATTTTTTCATCTGTTAAGTTTTATTTTTTGTGTAAAAATAACAATTCTACTTTTACAATGAGTGCTAACGGTTTAGCTAAACTGCGTTTTAATGCAGTTTAGGTTTTGTTATGGGGAGTTTAGTTTTTATTAAATCTATGTTATAGGACATTAATCTACTCTATGCAACGTTGTAATTCATTTTGAAAATCAATTACATCATGATCACCTAAAAAATCACAACCCTTTGGGCATTGATTATATCTAAAAATTTCTACAAGCCTTTCTGTATATGATGGATTCCAGTTATCCGAAAAACCTGTTTCTGAACCTGTACTGAAGTCCTTGTCTAAATCTTTTTTTATCATTTCATCTGCTGAATGGAGACATTCGCAAACCTTGTCATTAAAGTTAACAACTCTTGAGTTGTGGATGTATCCGGTTGAGGAGTCAGAGAACTTCACTTTTTTATAATTATTTTCTTCACCTATTATCTCAAACTTCTCACCGACATAAACTTTTCTGATAACATTACCACTAGGCACTTCTCTTAGGTTTGAATAACCGTCTGGATCTTCAATTATGTAATACTCAGTATTATCGTCATTTACAATATTTTCAACAATTGCAGTGGATTTCTGATTTGTATCTTCTTTTATTGCATCAGCTTCAGAAGACGATGTAGTATTTAAGTCTATAGACAAGACAGTAATAATTTTATTAAAATCTTCATCTGACAATTCCTTAGAATCATAATATTTCCAACTACTACCTTCAATTGCTAAATAGATAGTGTTAGGTTCATCTGCTCCAAATACCTCTAAACGAAAATGACCATCGCCCGCATCCTGATTATTCCAATCCCCCGTGATACGATAAGTATTATTTTCCCCATCATCAACTAACTTTAAATTCTCTAAAACACCTGATTCAGTTGTAGAGTATCCTATCACAAAATAGTTCACAGATACTTTTTCCCCATTAAAATTAATGGTAGCGTTCCCATATGCATTCCCAACTTTGCACGCACCGTTAAAAGTATTTCCGGTTATCTGAAGGACTTTTTCTAAGCTTACTTGCGCTTTATTGGAACAACTTGTCAGAATTACTGATGCAATAAACATCGCTCCGAAAATTTTCATTACTTTTTTCATTTTATAAATTTTAAATTGTTACTACTCATAAGGTTATTGCTCTTCTTTTAGTTTCTTAATCCGTTGTGTTTTTTGAGCACTATATACCTCTTTATAAGAATCATATGCTTTATCAAGAACACCAGCATCAAGTGTGTCTAAATATTTATCTACTATAGATTTTTGAAATATTGGCATTTAGTTATTCTTTTCTTTTAATGGCATACAACATCCGAATAAAGGGAAAGGTACGTTTATTCACCTTTTGCCCTGATGCTTATTTTAGTTTCAAATATAATGTATCTAATGGATTTTTAATACCTAATTGATAATTTGTTGCAACATGAGTATAAATTTCAGTTGTCTTTAAGCTATTGTGCCCCAATAAGTGTTGAATCTTTCTAAGATCTATTCCATCTTCTAATAAATGTGTAGCAAAACTATGTCTTAACATGTGAGGAGTTACTGTTTGTCTGCAGCCTGTACGTTTTGCTGCAGCCTTTACTACTTTTAAAACACTACCCGCAGAATATTTCCCACCTTTCTGTCCTTCAAATAAATATTCTTTCGGTTTATACTCTTTGTAGTATTTCCGAAGCAATGTTAGTAAATGTACACTCAATGTAGACAAACGGTCTTTCCCTCCCTTCCCATCTTTAATGATAACTGTCATTCGTTTGCTATCTATATCTTCTACTTTTAGGTTGAGCAATTCGGATCTGCGAAGTCCTGCGGAGTAGATCATGGCTATAAAACATTTATGCTTGATATTATTGGTTTTTTCTATCATTTCTAAAACCAATTGCTTACTCAATACCTTTGGTAACTTCTCTTTTTTTATAGGTCGCTCTAAATCATAAAATCGGTTTGGCATCTGAAGCACCACTTCATAGTAGAACTTAATGGAATTTATCATTTGATTGATAAATGAATCGGACTTTCCACTCAATATTATGTGTTTCATAAACGTACGAATCTCAAATTCACCCAATTCATTTGCGTGATAATCCTTATAAAACATCATAAATTGACCAAACATAGAGCAGTAAGTATTCACTGTATTCTCGGCATATCGCTTGAGAATTAACTTATTTATATAACTCTCAGGAACCTTTGCTTTCCAATGTTCTACCTTTTCTACAGCTATCAAAGTATTGCAGGTTTGCTTTGATTTTTTATCAAAAAAGAATTTCCCATCAATCCAAGCTACCCCTCTAAATGTATTGAATAATAAGCCTATATTTTGCTTTTTATTTGAGATATAGGCCATATTATACTCACTGCTCCATTTTATATTAGGAAGCCCTTTCACCATTGCATTTAATACCTTATTCGGATAAAATTGTAACCCAATCTGTTGCTCATTATTGAGAAACAAATGCTTTAACGTTATTTTATATAAGCTCCGCGTATTCATATAATGCATAATTAGTCCAATTAAAAACAACTAACCGACTATTAGTCGACTAATAGTCGGTTAATTTAATACATTTATAAAATGAGACTATCTAAAACTTGTCCTATTTGTGAATCCACGATTAAAGGAAGATCCGATAAAATCTATTGTTCCATAGTGTGTAAAAGAGCTGCAGGATATGATAAACGTGTTAAAGAGTCCCCATTTTACCTTAAGGTAGAACGCCAATTAAAAACGAATCGAAGAATACTAAAGAAATACAATCGTGTAGGAAAAACGACTTTAAGAAGAGAGGAACTAATCAAAGAAGGTTTTAACCCCAACTTCTTCACCCATTATTGGAAAAACGCAAAAGGAGACGTTTACCTCTTTGTCTTCGATTATGGTTTCTTGGCATTAAAGGAACATCTAAAAGAGAAATACGTGATTGTACAGTGGCAAGAGTATATGAATAAATAATCACAATCACTAGTAACCGATTAAACACTAAAAGTACTTTACATTCAACAAATTGAAAACCCTTATCTGATTAATAATCAATACTTAATTTGACTAGTGTCCGATTAAACATTTAAACACTTTATTTTGAGTAAATTGAAAGTCCTTATCTAATTAAAAATCAAAATTTAATTTATATCAATCATATGTACATTTAAATTAGTTTAAAATTAGACTTACTTTTTTTGATTTACATTTTTCATTTTTTTGTCCGCCAAAAAAACGAAACAAAAAAAGCTCGTCCTTTGAATTTTTATTTCCTCCAAATTTTATAAATCCTAAGTTCCCGCCTGCCGCGGACAGGCAGCCGGGTGATCTCCAATCACAGATTGGAGCTTCCCGGTTTCTTTAAGGATTTATTTCATTTTACAAAAATAAAAATTCAAGGGACAACGTTACAATTAGCATTCGTTTTCATTTCGAAATTATAATCGGACAACAATGAATCACAATCAAATAAGTTTAATCCCACAAAAAAGCCCTCATCTGTAAATCAAATGAGGGCCTTGAAATCTATTCTGAACAGCTTATTTCGCGTAATTCACTGCTCTACGTTCTCTAATCACCGTTACTTTTACTTGTCCCGGATAGGTCATTTCTGTTTGTATTTTCTGAGCTATATCAAACGATAATGTATCCGCTTCTAAATCGCTTACTTTATCACTTTCTACTATTACTCTTAACTCTCTACCTGCCTGAATTGCATATGCTTTAGTTACCCCGTTATGAGACATTCCTAAAGATTCCAATTCCTTAATACGGTTAATATATGATTCTACAATCTCTCTTCTAGCTCCAGGGCGAGCTCCTGATACAGCATCACACACTTGTACAATTGGAGAAATCAATGACGTCATTTCTATCTCGTCGTGGTGAGCACCAATAGCGTTGCAAACTTCTGGTTTCTCTTTGTACTTCTCCGCTAATTTCATTCCTAAAATAGCGTGTGGTAATTCTGGCTCATCATCTGGCACTTTACCGATATCGTGAAGTAATCCTGCTCGTTTGGCCACCTTAGCATTTAAGCCAAGCTCACTTGCCATAGTTGCACATAGGTTAGCTACTTCCCTACTGTGTTGCAGTAGGTTTTGTCCGTAAGACGAACGATATTTCATACGACCTACCATTCTAATCAATTCAGGGTGTAGTCCATGAATACCTAAATCAATACATGTTTTCTTACCTGTATCGATAATTTCTTCCTCTAATTGCTTCATGGTTTTAGAAACCACCTCTTCAATACGTGCCGGGTGTATTCTACCATCAGAAACCAATTGGTGCAATGCTAATCGTGCACATTCTCTTCTAATTGGGTCGAAACAAGAAAGAATAATTGCTTCTGGCGTATCATCTACGATAATCTCTACTCCGGTAGCAGCTTCTAATGCTCTAATGTTTCTACCTTCACGGCCAATGATTCGTCCTTTTAGTTCGTCACTTTCTATATTAAATACCGATACTGAATTTTCAATGGCTTGCTCCGTAGCAACTCGCTGAATGGTTTGTACCACAATTTTCTTTGCTTCTTTATTGGCATTAATCTTCGCTTCGTCTACCGTGTCTTTAATGTAAGACATGGCTTCTGTTTTTGCCTCTGCTTTTAATGCTTCTACTAACTGAGATTTGGCTTCGTCAGCCGTCATTCCTGCAAGCGCTTCTAATTGCTCTACTTGCTTTCTTCGATCTTTGTCTATCTCCGATTGCTTATTTTGTACTAGCTCTAATTGCTTGTTTAAGTTATCTTTAATGGCAGCGTTTTCTCTATCCTTTTTATTAACGTCTGCTAACTTATTATTTAAGGTAGTTTCTTTTTGCTTTACCCTATTTTCGCCGTCCGTCATTTTACGCTCGCGCTCTGAAATCACCTTTTCATGATCTTCTTTCAGTTGCAAAAATTTCTCTTTTGCTTGAAGAATTTTATCCTTTTTAATGACTTCTGCTTCTGTCTTTGCCTCCTCTATGAGGTCAGCACTTTGCCTTTCAATTGCTTTTTTAAGCAAAAAGAATACAACGCCTGCTCCTATTCCTAATCCAACGAGCAAACCAATAATGATACTTACTATATCCATCTTTTATTATTAATTTATTAAAAAAAACCCGAGCAAATATGTTGTTTGAGTAAACCCCTAATAAAAGGATTTGAGTTTTCCGGATAACCGCAGACTTCCAACGTCCTCTACTTTCGCAGAGAATCACCCAGTAAACTGGGGTAATTAAAGGCCTGTCTTTGGCATCACTAAGTTAAACTCACGCTGTCAAGCATGTTGAGTTTACCAAACATTACAAATTTGCACGGGCATGCAGAATTCCCTGTTTAAAGGGATTTTTATGTTAAGAACGCGCTTTTAAAAAAGTTAAACCAATTTAGAAACCAATGCTTCTAACCCTTCTAACTCTTCTCTTAATCCGTCATCTACCACGTTTTTAGACTCAATTTCTATTGATTTAGTGGCAAATTCTAATGCACACATGGCCAACAGATCTTGTTTGTCTTTTACCGCATATTTACTTTCATAATCTTTCAGTATGTCATTGATTCGCTTTGCAGCTTTTCTAATGGCTTCCTCCTCCTGCTCGTTATTCACAGTAAGCGGGTAAGGTCGATTAGCAATTATTACTTTTATTGAAAGATTCCTCACGGATTAATCATTACTTATTAAACTGTGCTATGCACTTATCTACTTCCCGTACAAGTTCATTCAACTTTAACTTCATGTCTCTATTGCCACCCTCCGTAGAGTTTCCTGCAAGCTTCAACACGTTATTTCGATCTTCTAACTCGTTTATTTCTAGCCTCAATTGAGCTATTTCTTCATTTAACTGCACTACTTTCTTTCGCTCTAGCTCTAATTGGCCAAGTGTTTGCTCCTGCTTTTTGACTAAAGCTAATACACTGTTCTTTATATTTTTGACCGTTAAATTTAGATTCTCCACTTGGTGCAATTCAATTAAAAAATTGACTCATTAAGTCTTTCACAAAGCTAAGAATTTTTTTGAGCTGTTAACTGTTGAAATAAATATCATTTAAAATTTTGAGAAGTATCCCTAAAACCTAAGTTTGTATTGAATTATGTCCCAATCGAAATCTCTTTTTATGCGCCTAATTATTTTTCTTTTTCTGATTGCTTTTTCATTAATTTCTTTGGCTCAGGACAAACACTATCCGAAAGATTACTTTAAAGCACCCATGGATATTCCTCTCTTTATGTCGGGCAATTATGGCGAAATTCGATCAAATCATTTTCATGGAGGAGTAGATTTAAAAACACAAGGTAGAGAAGGAATTGCAATCAATGCAGCGGCTGATGGTTTTGTAAGCCGCATAAAAATATCTCCTTTTGGCTACGGAAAAGCAATTTATGTGACTCACCCGAATGGGTATACTACAGTATATGGACACATTCAAAAATTTAGCGAAACCATAGAAGCGTACATCAAAAAAGCACAATATCAGAAAGAGAGCTTCTCTATAGAGCTCTTCCCAATGAGCAGCGAGCTGAAAGTAAAACAGGGAGAGCTTATCGCTTATTCTGGGAATACTGGCGGGTCGGGCGGCCCACATTTACACTTCGAAATCAGAGATTCTAGAACTGAAACGCCATTAAATGTTCTACTCTTTGGACTTGATATAAAAGATGAAATAAAACCCATTATCAAATCCATTATGGTTTACCCAATGGATGACACCAGCACCGTAAATGGTAAATTCACCAAACAACGATTTAAGGTAACCGGTAGTAATGGAAATTATACTTTGGTTGGTAACTCGATTAAAGGTTACGGCAAAATTGGCTTTGCGATAGAAACCATCGATCAGGCAAATGGCGTTTCTAACCGAATTGGTAACTTTCAAATCAATCTAAGAGCAGATGATGAATTGATCTACGCGCATGAAATTGATGAAATTCCCTTTAATAAATCTCGTTTTATCAACTCCTATATTGATTATGAAGAAAAGGTAAAAACAGGCCGCCGTTATGAACTCAGTTATGTATTGCCCAACAACCAATTACCAATTTACAAAACACCCAAAACTTCAGGACCTATAACTTTAGCGAAAGATGGTAAAAAGAAAATGAGCTACGAAATAATTGATGTGTATGGCAATACAAGTCGTTTAGCTTTTGACCTAATCAGCAGCAATCAAGAGGAAGCACGACAAATAATGGTGAAATCAAAAGATAATAGACTGTTTAAGTACAATAGACGAAATGTAATTTTAGAGGATGATATTTTAGTAAACATCCCTCCTTTCTTCCTCTATGAAGATTTGGAATTTGAGTTTTCTCGTGGCGATGCTGTGAATGGGTGCATCTCTCCGCTCTATAATTTGCACAACAAATACACGCCGTTGCAATCTTACATGAATGTCTCGATTAAATTAGAAGGCCTTTCTGCTTACGATAAAGAAAAAAGCTTAATTGTTTCAACCACCAATAGTGGTAGAAGTTTTAGTGCAGAAGGTGGTAGATGGGACAATGATAACATTAGCGTACGCAGCAGAACCTTTGGAGGCTATTGCGTAAAAATGGATACGACTCCTCCCGAAATAACTCCGATTAATATTTTTAATGGAGCCAATTTAAATGGCAAATGGTCGATTATGATTAAAGCAACCGATAATCTTTCCGGCATTAATTTTTACCGCGGTGAAGTAGATGATAAGTGGATTCTTTTTGAATATGATTATAAGAAGAACCTATTCTTTCATTACTTCGATGGCACAATAACTTCTGGCAAGCATAATCTTACCTTCCAAGTGATTGACGGCAACAGCAATGAAAGCAAGATAAACGTTACATTTAACAAATAATAAGAACGAAATAACCGAATAACAGTTAATTTAGGCCAATGAAAATGATTTATCGACTCTTCACCTTTCTATTTGTTTCATTACTTGCATTCAATGCAATTGCTCAGAACGATTCAAAAGAAGAGTTGATTCAGTTTTCAGGAATTATTATTACCGGTGATAGCTTAAACCCTGTTCCATTTGCTACCATCATTGTTAAAAACACTCTGCGAGGAACAACTTCTGATTACTTTGGATATTTTTCATTTGTTGCACAGCCGCTTGATACAATTGTATTTTCATCTATCGGATTTAAAAAGTCTGAATTTATAGTTCCTGATACCTTAAATGAAAATCGGTATTCTCTCATTCAAATGCTGCAGAACGATACCGTGATGTTGGATGAAGCAATTGTTTATCCATGGCCTACACAAGATCAATTCAAACAAGCATTTTTGAATTTAGACATTCCCGATGACGCCTTAGAAATTGCACGTAAAAATTTGAGCGCAGAGCAACTTTCTGCTAGAGCTGAATCAATGCCAATGAGCGCAAACATGAACTTTAGGTATCAGATGCAACAGCGAACCAATCAAATGTATTATGCAGGTCAATTTGTACCGAATAATTTATTAAACCCCATGGCATGGGCTAAATTCATAGAAGCATGGAAAAGAGGTGATTTTAAACGGAAAGGAAATCGCTAAGTCAACAACCTAGCATGCCAGCTATCTTTAACACTTGCTTTCCAATTGGATTCAAACTCCCCTTTTGTGGCTACTAAATTATTATAAACCAATGTATTCTCATTAACATCTCTATTTTTTAGGAGTTCCTGAAAATTAGACATAGAAGTTAATTCTATTTCCCCATTTTGCTCATAAGCTACATTTAACCGATTAAACAAATCGAGGTTAAATGATTTCTCTATATGCTTAACAAAACCTACAGAACTATCGATAGAACAGCCGGAAGCTTTTGCCAATGACTCGTCTACAAAAAAGATTAAAAATGTATGGTGTAATAATGCAAAAGCAGAAGACAAAGAAGCACCATGAGCATTCCAATTGGCAATAAATTCATCAGCATTCCCCTCTATTTCAGATACTTCCCTATCTGTCAACTTTCTGTTTGATTGATAAATCCAAACTCTACTGTGATTGGCTAATTCTTGGTACTTCATGTTGCTTTTTTTTCAAAATTAACTATTCTTACAGTCATCATTTATCCAATGGTGTTAAATTTCAGAAAAAAGGAATTATCTTTAAGTTCAAAAAGTTGAGCAATATGAAAGATTTACTCCTTCAAAAGGAAGTTATTTGGTTTATAATTGGACTCATTCTACTCTTGTTAGAATTTGTTTTCCCGGGCTTAGTATTGATCTTTTTTGGCGTAGGTGCTTGGATAACCTCTATCTGCGCATACCTTTTTGATTTCAACCTAGACACCCAATTAATCATCTTTATTATATCCTCCCTCATTAGCTTAGCCGCTCTGCGTAAAATTCTAACAAAAAAATACATGGATGTAAGTAATGATGAGCATAACCATTTAGCAGAAGATTTCGTCGGTAAAGAAGCAACTGCATTATCAAGTTTTAAAGCAGGCGAAAGCGGGAAAGTAGAGTTTAGAGGCAGTAATTGGGAAGCCTCATCAGATACAGACATACAGATCGGGCAAACAGTAATTAATTACTTGAAGGCATATTTATGCGAACACCACTCTCTTTTATTGAACCAAATCCTCCTGACACATTCATTGCAAAATGATCTCCTCTAGCCTTTAAAATTGAAATGGCAATCATTGAACGATAGCCGCCCGCACAATGTAAATAATAAGGTTCATTTGGAAATTCCGACAAAGAGGCACTGATATCATCTAAGGGAATAAGTTGAGCATTAGGTAAATGACAGGTTAAGAATTCACTTGGCTTTCTTACGTCAACTACGGGAATCGATGAATTGCTCTCCAATTCAGCCTTCAAGGTAGCTGCAGTAACGGATGTTACTTGATCTACTTCATTCCCTACTGTTTTCCAAGCATCTACTCCGCCCTTTAAATAACCGATAATTTGATCAAAACCAACTCTTGAAAGCCTGGTAATTGCTTCCTCTAATCGATCCTCTGAAACGACTAATGCAATTTTCTGCTTTACATCTTTTACCATAGCACCTACCCAAGGAGCAAACTGACCATCTAGTCCAACAAAGATTGAACCCGGAATATGAGCAGCCGCAAACTCATCTTGATGGCGCACATCTAAAACAATTGCTCCTGTCTCCTCTACAGAGTTCTTAAAGTCAGCTGCCGCAATCGCTTTCTTGCCAAGCACTATAACATCATCAATTGAAGCATACCCTTCTTGATTCATTTTTACATTTAACGGAAAATAAGCAGGAGGAGGCAGTAAGCCATCTGTTACTTCAGTGATAAAATCTTGTTTAGTCATATCAGCTCTAAGCGCATAATTTATCTTTTTTTGATTGCCCAATGAATCCACTGTTTCTTTCATCATATTTTTACCACAAGAACTTCCTGCTCCATGAGCAGGGTAAACAGTTACATCATCGGCTAGTGGCATTATTTTATTGCGCAGACTATCAAATAACAAGCCTGCTAGGTCTTCTTGAGTCATAGATCCTGCTTTTTGAGCCAAATCAGGACGGCCAACATCCCCTAAAAACAACGTATCACCAGAAAAAATAGCAATATCTTTTCCGTCCTTGTCCTTTAATAAATATGTTGTACTTTCCATCGTATGCCCCGGAGTATGAAGCGCAGTAATGCTAACATCCCCCAACTTAAAAACCTGATTATCTTCTGCTATCAATGATTCAAATGAAGTTTCCGCATTGGGTCCATAAACAATTGTAGCTCCTGTTTTCTCAGCAAGCGTAACGTGACCACTTACAAAATCTGCATGAAAGTGAGTTTCAAAAATGTACTTAATCTTTGCACCGTTCTTATTTGCTTTTTTAAGGTAATCATCTACCTCTCTTAAGGGGTCAATAATTGCAGCTTCTCCATTACTTTCAATGTAATATGCTCCTTGTGATAAGCAGCCTGTATATATTTGTTCTATTATCATCTTTCTCATTTTAAAGTTCAAAATTACATAAGGTAAATTGAATTAAACGCTATTTTTAGTTTGTTTAAGAATTATTGAACAACTGTTTTTAAAACAAAAGCTTAGTTGTAGATTTATTAAATATATCTAAAAGAGTGTATTAACAATTCCTTAGTCATTTGTTTACGCAACTGTACCCTGACAACTAGATCCTGCTCCAGCTGTGCAGCCATAACAATGCTGATTAATAAGGATACTTCTCTTCGAAAGTGCATCTATATCAAAGTCGTTGATGTGCTGAGATGATGGAGCTGCTACTTTCATGTCTAACATTTGGTTAAAATCACAGTCATACATATATCCGTCCCAGTCTACAGAAATAGTATTGCGGCACATTACCCCTTTTACCGCAGCCGGATTATAAGCTAAAACGAGCTTTTCCATGTAGTCATCATAATTATCACTAGCCACTAAGTAGTCTAAATATCGGCTAATTGGAATATTGGTAATGGTAAATAAATTATTAAATTCGATATTAAAATCCTTTTTTAAATTCCGTTTAAACTCCATTTCTAGCTGCGATTGATTACCTGGTAAAAAAGCCCCTGTAGGATTATAAACCAAATCTAATTTTAAATCAGACCCTGGCATTCCATATCCTTGCTCATTCAAACCTTGTAAAGCTTCTATAGAACTTTTAAAAACACCATCGCCTCGCTGTGCGTCAGTCTTCCCTGCTTGGTAATAAGGTAAAGAAGAAACTACATGCACATTGTGCTTTTTGAAAAATTGAGGTAAATCGTAATATTTTTTATTAGCTCTAATAATGGTTAAATTAGAACGAACGATAATTTCTTTCACTCCAATCTTAGTCGCTTCTTCTACAAACCATCTAAAGTTAGGATTCATTTCAGGAGCACCACCTGTTAGGTCAACAGTATGAATCTTTGTTTGCTCCAAAATATCCAAGCACTTTTGCAAGTACTCCTTTGTCATTATTTCTTTCCGATCAGGCCCTGCATCTACATGACAATGCTTGCAAACCTGGTTGCACATATAACCAACATTGATTTGAAAAATCTCAATATTAGTTGGTTTCATCGGAAAGTCACCCAACTTGGTCAACTGATCCCTAAACGTAGGCAGTTCTCCATCAAAAGGACTGCCATTTAAAATTTTCAATTGATTTTTGACATTCGCTAGTTGATTACCTCTAGCTTTAAGTGATTTAATCATAAAAAAAATCCATTTTTACATAGAAAGCTTCTTCGCTTTATTCATCATTTGCACACCATGAACCATAGAAGCACCGCCTCTAATAGCACTAGCTACGTGCACTGCTTCCATCATCATAGCTTCATTAGCTCCTTTTTGCATGGCATCTTCAGTATAAGCATCTATGCAATAAGGACACTGAACTGCATGAGAAACAGCTAAGGCGATTAATGATTTTTCTCGTTGTGTCAATGCTCCTTCCTCAAATACAGCTCCATACCAGTCAAAGAATTTCTCGGCTAACTTTGGTTCGAATTCTGCAATTTGACCAAATTTCTTTAGGTCTTTAGGGTCATAATATGATTTATCCATCTATTTTTTTTTAAGTATGTTCTATTTAGTTAACCTAATTTTAAGTGTTAAATTTAAGCATTATGAAATTGAGGAATAAATTTCCTGATTAAAATAAAGAGAATAAACGAACTTATGTCACTTAGTAGACTGGCTGATTCTCTTCTTATTTTTGCAAGTGAGGGAGTAGTGAATTTCCGGTAGCCCTATTAGGATAAGGTATTGATTGAATATCACTTAAAGTAACAGCAATATCTTTTATGGCAACTTCCTGCATCTCTCTTCCGGCATTTATTCCAAACCCATACCAAATCATAGGCACATGGGTATCATACTTATATCCAGTACTGTGGCCTGTACCACCTCTTTTCTGATAATAATCACTCAACCAACCGGCCTGAAAACTATAAAAAACATCTCCGCTCCTTTTTGGGTCAAACCCATTATACATTCGCTCACAAACTGCTGCATCGCCAATGCATACTCGGCCTATCATATCGGCTGCTGAGGTTAAGTTTGGGTAGTTAAGTAAAAACTGAAGCAACTCTTCCTTTACTTCTTTGGTAGTTAACTGCTGATTAGTAATAGCCTCATAATTCAAATAAACCTGATTATTGGTAATTTCTTCGACCAAATTTAGTCCGTAATTTTGGTTAGACCATTCTAGGATAGCATCTTTAAACCCATTGTAATCATAATAATCTACGCTACCTTTTACATGTGCAGGAATATCAGCAACACCGTGATCTGCGGTAAGTACAATGGTGTATTGCCCTTCTCCTATTTGTTGATCTAAAAATTCGAAAAGATTGCTGAGATTTAAATCTAATCGCAAATAAGTATCTTCTATTTCAATAGATTGAGGGCCATACATGTGGCCAATATAATCAGTAGATGAAAAGCTAATGCTAATAACATCAGTTATTTCATCAGATCCTAATTCCTCATTTACAATTAATTCTTTAGCAAAATTTGCAAGTAATGAATTACCGAAAGGTGTTCCTTTTATAAGCCCAAGTCCATTCTCTTTGATTAGATTTGGTAGCATATGTGGGAAAGTAGGTGTCGTTTCGCCCTTAAATACACCTTCAAAATCTGCCTGATCTTGACTGGATGCAGTATACGTTTCTATCGGGTAAAGGGTGCTCCATGGTGTTTGCAAAAAGGCTTCTACACGTTTTTTAGCATTAGTTGAATTAACCCAATTTGGTAGTTCTTCCATGTAATAAGAACTTGAAATAAAGTGGCCTTTTTTATTGCTATACCAATAAGCAGCATCAGCAGAAAACCCGACTGGTAAAATAGCTCCGCGATCTTTTAAAGAAATACCAAACACTTTACTTTTTGGCGAACTAAGTTTTAATTGGTCGGTAAAGGTATTTGATTTTAAATTTCTTGGGGAATGCAAGCCATCGCCTCCAATAACACCAACCGAAGTAACCGTTGAATCCGAAACACAATAAACTTCTTTTTTAGTTATTCTATCATACCAATTATTGGCAGCTATTCCATGATGAACAGGCGTAGTACCTGTACCTATGGTTGCATGCCCCACAGCAGTCATGGTTGGAACATAGCTAAAATTGGCATTATCAAAACTAAAGCCCTTATTAACTAATCGCTTAAAACCATCCTCAGTGTAACGATCACAATACTTTGCAATATAATCATGGCGCATTTGATCAACCGTAATCATGATAATTAATTTAGGCTTCTCTTCAATTGAGAAAGCTGTGAAACCATTTAAACAGCATAATAATAGAATAAGAATCTTATGTTTCATTTCTGACAAGTTTATATAACAAAACTACCTATTTATTGAAGTAAAAAATAAGTGATTATATTAAGTTTTTGAATTAAGGTCGGTGACAGCAGAGCAACTTTCATTGGTAACATTCGATACATTTTAATTTAAAAAATGGGAGTAATTTTGTCCTTTAAATAAAAAACTATGAAACATCTTTTTGCTTTTATTTCAGTAATAAACTTATGGGTTTTTACTTTTGGAACAATTTCAGTGAGTGCTCAAGAAAGTGATTCTTCCTTTCAATTTAACTTTAAGAAAAGTAATATCAACATCAAAAAAACCAAAGGGTAACTTTTACTTTTATTGGGGATACAACAGAGCATCTTATGCTAAAAGTGAAATTCACTTAAAAGGTCCTGACTATGATTTTATACTATCAGATGTAAAAGCAAGAGACATGCCGGAAGAATTTTCTTCTGTATATTTCGATATCAATAAATTAACCATCCCTCAATTTAACTTCCGAGTTGGCTATCATCTTTCTGATAAATATGCACTAGCCGTAGGATGGGACCACATGAAGTACCAGACAAGAAGCGGACAGCCTGCCATCATTACGGGTAGAATAGACGCTTCAGCTTCACCAACCTATGCAGGGTACTACAACCAATACGAAATAATTATGGATGAAGATAATTTGGTAAAAATGGAGCATTCTGACGGATTTAATGTGATTAATTTGAACATAGAGCGTACCGATTTTCTTTACACTACAAAAGATCAAAACTTTGCTTTAGGTATTATTTCGGGTGCAGGTGCAGGAATTGCATTTCCATGGACCAACTCGTCCATTTTTGGCCAAAAAAATGACGATCGTCCGAAAATTTCAGGAATGGGTGCACATATTTATGGAGCCGCTCAAGCAACCGTATTTAAAAGATTCTTTTTGAGGTTAACTCTCCAAGGAGGTTTTGAAAATATGTGGGCGATAGCTACAGTTCCAAGAGGAGACCATTCTGCGCATGCTGAGCAAACTATTTTTTATTATCAACGATCTCTAGTTCTAGGATATAACTTTAGATTATTTGACAAAAATTAGGCAATTTAAGAAGTGTGCGATCTATATCTAACAAGAGTATTCCTTGCTTCTATCCGATAAAGTATTTAATAACCTGAATTCGATCATGATTGTAAGGTTCAGATTTTCAAAAATAGTGATATAGAATGCAGTTTTTTAAATAGATAGCCTCGTGTAAGCAATTTGATTCATAACGAGCTATGTTGCTAAAAAAAACGTATTAAATTGTTGTATTTGGACAATATTTAAGGCTCAACATTTCTAATGTGATTAATATTAAAGTCTATAAACGTTGATTTTAACATTAACTATATAGGTTGATAACTTAATTAATTTATAGTTTTTAAATTCTCAAAAACATTCGAATTCAAGTTTACAGATCGTATGTTAAATGAAACCAAAATGTATCGCACTTGTAATCAAACTCTAACTCATTAAAAATAGGAATGCAATTTAACTGATATATGATGAGACTTACTTTTTTGACCTTATCCCGAGTAGATTCAAAATGATAAAATACAAAAAACTTTATAAAACCTTTATATCAAAAAAGTCAAATGACAACGTCCAAATTATGATTCGTTTTTATCTTCCAAATTTTTAACCCAACACTTTGATATTATGAATTTTGCTTAAAAATTTAAGTAATATTATTCTAATTATCAGCGAATAATGCTTGGTTTAAATCATTCTTTAAGTCATCGATAGATTCTATTCCCACAGAAAAGCGTACATCCTGATTCGTGATTCCCATTTTATCTCGTTCTTTTTGGCTTATACTTTTATGAGAAGTTAAATAAGGTGAACCAATCAATGATTCTACACCACCTAAACTAACCGCAGGACAAATAATTTGTAACGCTTTTTGAAACTTTATTGGATCTATTCCCGATTTTAAACGAAAACTCATCATGGCACCAAAACCGCCAATCATTTGCTTTTTAGCCAACTCAAATTGAGAGTGACTCGCTAACCCGGGATAATACACCATTTCAATTTTATCATTAGCCTCGAGCCATGTTGCTAATTCCATTGCATTATCAGCCGCTCGTTCTACACGGATATGAAGCGTTTTCATGCTTCGTTCAATTTCATAACATAAACGTGCATCTAAAGTAGCACCTAAATCTATTTGAGCAATTTGGATTTGATTTATCAATTTAGCAGAACCACCTAAATAGCCGAAAATAATATCGCTGTGCCCTGAAAAATACTTTGTTCCCGAATGCATCACTAAATCAATCCCTAAATCCAATGGTTTTTGAAAGATAGGTGTTGCAAAGGTGTTATCGGCAAATGTGATTAAATCATGCTCCTTTGCAAAATCAGCTACCATGGAAATATCCGTCAACTTCATGAGGGGATTTGATGGGGTTTCTATATAAATCATTTTGGTAGAAGGCCTAATAGCACCGTCCAAATTGGCTTTACTTTCAATGGTAACAAAACTAATTTCAATGCCATACCGCTGTAATTGATGGTGCATAAAATGCGCAGTACCACCATATATATCGGCTTGAACAATGACATGATCTCCGGGCGCTAACAGACCAATAAGCGCAGCAGAGATTGCTCCTAAACCGGAACTAAAAACCAATCCTTTCGCTGCATTTTCAAGCGCATTTATTTTATCTACAATAGCAATCTGATTAGAGGTATTGGCCATTCTAGGATATTTCATCTCATAATCTTCTAAATACTTAAATGCCGTAGATGTATGAATTGGTGTATTTACTCCTCCTAGATTTTCATCAATTTGAGTACCTGAATGAACACATTTGGTAGCGGTTAGAATGGTTTTAGGCAATTTCATAATTTGAAAAATTTAATTTGATCTAATCTCTATTTTGAGAAAAAAACCTTTTAAGCTGATTTCAAAAGTAAGATTATAAGGAATACTGTAATATTGTTAAATAAAAATCTATCACATGAAAAGCATCGCGGTATTTTGTGCCTCTTCTAATGGAGCTACCCCCATTCATTTAAAAACTGCTTACCAACTTGGAAAGTTCTTAGCAGAAAACGATTATCAACTCATTTATGGAGGTGCTAGTGTGGGCTGCATGGGTGCGCTTGCTAAAGGAAGCATGGAAAATGGAGGAACTGTTATCGGTGTATTGCCTCATTTTTTAAATAAAAGAGAAGTGGCTGCTACCCACGTTAGCGAATTAATAATGGTAGAAAGTATGCACGAACGAAAGCTTAAAATGCATGAATTAAGTGATGGCATCATTACATTGCCGGGAGGATATGGAACAATGGAGGAGTTATTTGAAATGATGACTTGGGGTCAATTGGGTTTACACCAAAAACCAATGGCTATCTTGAATACCAATTCATTTTACACGCCACTCATTTCACAATTAAAAGTGATGGAAAAGGAAGAGATGGTGCAAAGTCGGTTCGTGGAAATGATAATCGTTGATGAAAATATACCTCAGCTCATTCATAAAATGGAAAACTACTCTGCCCCTATGGCAATAGAATTACTGCAGAAAAAGAATACCTAAAATGGATCAGTTAGTAAAAAAGTATCAGCGCTCAAGAGACCTAAAAAGCTGGATGCTCAATCAAGCAACTGCCAGTAACAGGAATAAGAATGAAATAAAACCAACCGAACAGTGGTCTATTAATCAGCTACTATTCCATCTCTACAATGTGGAGAAATCGGTTTTAGGATATATTCAGCACAAGCACCAAAAAGGCGAACTAATCCATAAGGCAGGCATAAAGGCCAAAATAAGTTACCTATCATTAAAGGTAATGCTCAAGACAACAATTAAATTTAAAGCGCCAAAAGTTGTGGAGCAAAATCCTGAGACATTGGATTTTGATACCTTAGTAAATGATTGGGAAGCTAGCCAAAATGAATTTGAAGCATTTTTAACCAATTTTCCAAACGAACTAAAAGGAATCGCTGTTTTTAGGCATCCTTATGCAGGATTTCTTTCCATTCAACAAACGATTGAATTTATCATTGACCATGCGGAACATCATAAAAGGCAAATGAAACGCTTGGTTTAAATAACCTGATTGACTATTTTAATCGCAAGAAATATTGGGTTTAAGCTGAACAGGAAAATTGAGTGAATTGGCAATAAAACACATTTTATGAGCTTTCGAGTGAAGAGAAGCAGCTTTCTCTAGCATAGTTTTATCCTCAACTTTTATGGTTGGCTGAAGTAGTATTTTGGTAAATTGCCCTACTCCACTTTTCTCATCTTCGGTCATTTCGCCTTTTGGAACATCAGCGTATGAAGTAACCACCACACCATTATCAGCACATAAATGCAAATACCAAAGCATGTGACAAGATGATACTGAATGAAGAAGCATTTCCTCTGGATTATATCGGCGCTCATCTCCTCTAAAAGCAGGATCTGCAGAACCTAAAATCGGCTGCACCTTTAAATCTCCTGTCTCTATCACAAAAGTGCGATCGTAGTCTGTGTAAGCTGAAGTACCTGAACCTGTATTTCCAGTCCATTTTAACTCTGCTGAATAGCTGTGTTTCCTCATATCCGTTGTTTTTTTTCTAGCTTACCAAACCGTTGATTTGATGCGGCTCATTTTTCGGATTCAAGTTAAATAAAAATCAATTAATCACCAATTTCTTTGATTCAATTTAGAATTAATACCCATACTTATCATTCCAAAAGCGCTTCATACGCTCACGAAGTTCCCGCTCTCTGGCGTTATCGCCCATATCGTAAAACTTAGTATTGGCCACTTCTTCCGGCATAAATTCTTGCGGCACAAAGTTTCCTGCACCATCATGGCTGTATTTATAAGCCTTACCATAACCAATTTCTTTCATCAGTTTGGTAGGTGCATTTCTTAACGCCAACGGCACGCCTAAATTTCCCGATTGTTTCACCTCAGCTTGAGCTTTATTTATGGCCATATAAGCAGCATTACTCTTAGCTGAGCAAGCTAAATAAGTAACTGCTTGTGATAATATAATTCTACTTTCAGGCCAACCGATAACATTTACTGCTTGAAAGCAATTATTCGCAATTACAATAGCCGTGGGGTTTGCATTACCAATATCTTCACTTGCCAAAATCAATAAACGACGAGCGATGAACTTAGCATCTTCTCCTCCTTCTATCATTCTCGCCAACCAATAAACAGCCGCATTTGGATCGCTTCCGCGAATGGATTTAATGAAAGCAGAAATAATGTCGTAATGCTGCTCTCCATCCTTATCATATCTGGCAATGGTTTGCTGAGCAACTGCAATTACTTTATCGTTTGTAATTTCAATTTTACCGGCATCATCGCTATGATTAATCGTCAACTCTAACAGGTTGAGCAATTTTCGTGCATCTCCGCCAGATAACTGCATTAAGGTTTGGTATTCTTTAAGTTCTACCGTTTTCTTCGAAAGCTCTTTGTCGTTTTTTAAGGCTGAATGTATCAAATCAAGCAATTCATCTTTAGTCAGTGGTTCTAAAATATAAACCTGACAACGAGATAATAAGGCGGAAATAACTTCAAAAGATGGATTTTCAGTAGTTGCTCCAATTAGGGTAACAATTCCTTGCTCAACTGCACCCAATAGAGAGTCTTGCTGTGATTTGCTAAAGCGATGAATTTCATCTATAAACAATATTGGATTTCTATCAGCATTGAAAAATTGTTGTTTTTTAGCTTTATCTATTACCTCTCGTACATCTTTCACCCCTGAATTAATTGCGCTAAGCGTAAAAAAAGGACGATCGGTGGTGTGGGCTATAATATTGGCCAAGGTGGTTTTCCCAATTCCTGGAGTTCCCCACAAAATCATGGAAGGAACTAGCCCTTTATCAATTAATTTTCGGAGTACGGCCCCTTCTCCAATTAAATGCTTTTGACCAATGTAGTTGTCAAAATTAGTGGGTCGTAATCGTTCTGCTAAGGGAATTAAGGAAGCCATTTTTTTTAGGTGATTTTTCGCGAAATTAATCATTATTGAAATAAACGGGTATGCGTTTCCAACTCAGGAAAAAAAGCATCAAATTCTGCCAAATACAGTTCTTCATCTTGACGAAGATATTCTGCGGCCAATTCCATTTTAGAACCTTTAATCGTTCTTTTAGACATGCCGGTTAGGGCTCTGTCAATTCCTTCAATTTTTCGATAATTATACAACCAATTATCTCGCTCCATATAGCGAAACATAAAAGCAGCCTTTTCAGGAAGTACATGGTGAAATTCGTTGATTACCTCATAAGCTTTAAGCGTAAACTGTTCTAAATCCTGATTAGAATATTCACTCCATCGCTTTGCTAACAAGTAATCATAAAATACATCGGCAATAACCGGTGAAAATTTATGAAAAACTGGGCGTAGGCGTTTTTTGCTTTCTAAAACAACCGGGTGTTCATCCGTAAACGTATCTATTGCTCGATGTTGTAACACCCCTTTCTGAATGGCTTCCGGAAATTTTAAATATTGATTGCCAACAATATGATCCGCAATAAAGTTGCCAACCATTAATCCTTTATCGCCATTAGCGAGATAAAAATGAGCTAAATAATTCACTTTTTAAAAGTAGTTTTTTAATTGGAGATAGTTTAAGAAACTGAAGTGTTAGTAAATGGACTAATTGAATCATTGTCATACTTGCACGCCGGCGGGCAGGTTGATTCATTGACGAATTGTTACATTGTAATATTGATTCATTAATTTCGCACCCGTGTATACAACTCAAGAAACCATCTGTGCATTAGCCACACCATCTGGCTCAGGAGCCATTGGCATTATCCGACTTTCAGGCCCAAAAGCTTATGAAATAGCGAACAGCTTATTTCATGGTAAAGATTTAACCCAACAAGCTTCTCACACCATTCATTTCGGAACTATTCGGGAGAAGGACAAAATAATTGACGAAGTATTGGTGAGTTTATTCAAAGGTCCTAATTCATATACAGGAGAAGATAGTGTAGAAATTTCTTGTCACGGTTCCTCATTTATCTTAGGAAAAGTAATTGCACTTTGCTTAAAGAATGGAGCTCGGTTTGCCAAAGCAGGTGAGTTTACTCAACGTGCCTTTGTTAATGGGAAATTAGATTTAGCTCAAGCAGAAGCCGTAGCCGATTTAATTGCCTCAGAATCGGAAAGTGCACACGAATTAGCTATGAATCAAATGCGTGGTGGATTTTCTGATAAAATTAAAACCTTGCGTGATGAGTTAATTCATTTTGCTTCATTGATTGAATTAGAATTAGATTTTGGTGAAGAGGATGTTGAGTTTGCAGATCGGGATGATTTAAAAGATTTAGTTGGCAGATTAACCGTTGTTCTATACAACTTAGTTCAATCGTTTTCTGCCGGAAATGTGCTAAAAAATGGCGTTCCAATTGCCATAGTAGGTGAACCAAATGTGGGCAAATCTACTTTGTTAAATACTATTCTGAACGAAGAGCGAGCCATTGTTTCGGACATAGCGGGAACTACTCGTGATGCGATAGAAGATGAAGTAAATTTAGGGGGAATCATCTTTCGATTTATTGATACAGCAGGTATTCGTGAAACTACCGATGTCGTAGAAAATATAGGAATAACCAAAACCTATCAAAAGGTAGATCAAGCAACTGTAATTCTTTATTTGGTTGATGCCAAAAAAAGCAGCAAAGTAGAAATTCAAAAAACAGTAGCGACTATACAAGAGCGAATTGCCAATACCAACAAACGCCTTATCGTTGTTGCCAATAAATTAGAAGATGAGCTGAACGAGAAAAAAGAGGTACCATCGGCGATCTTAGACAAATTTGAAAACTTGGAAGACGTACATTATTTATCTGCCTTGCAGAAAACTAATGTAGAAGAATTGTGCGCACATTTAGTAGAATTGGTAAAAGGTAACATCGTTTCAAACAGTAATGTAACAGTGAGCAATTACAGACACTACGAAGCTCTTTCTAAAGCTTATGAAGCATTAATAAAGGTTACTGATGGCCTAGAAGTTAATATTACAGGTGACTTTTTAGCCATGGATATTCGCCAATCGCTGCATTACTTAGGTGAGATTACAGGCGAAATCACAACGGATGATTTATTAGGTAATATCTTTAGCAAGTTTTGTATTGGAAAGTAGGCACTCTTTACATCTTTTATTGTTGTATCTTGCATGTAAATACCATCAATTATGGAATTAAACCTATTATCGTTTAGTGCGTAACGACCTAAATAATTTGGAATTGCAAACTGTTTAGCCGAATTTATTAAATAAGGAAACACCACTTTAGCAAATGAATTGACGGAACTATTTTTGGAAGGTGATGTGATCGATATTACTATAAGTGACGGTCAATCAGGCACTGCTTTACGAGCACTGCGTAAACTCGATATCGATTAGGAAATCATTGAATAGCCCAGAGTTTAGTATTCCCTATAAACATCCAACTTATGAAAGCAGCTTTTTTTGATTATTTCAAGCCTTTTCATATCCCTCGGGGTGCTTGCCCAAAATAAAACAGCCGAAGAAATTGTTCAGGTCCATTTAGATGCCTACAATAACAGGGATATTGATGCATTCATGTTCTATATTGATGATAGTGTTGAATTTTACAATGTAGAAGAATGTACCCCTCACTTAAAAGGAAAAGAAGAAGTTCAGGAGCGATATACCACATACTTTGAAAAGTCTCCATAGCTACATTCAGAAATCACCAACAAGATGGTATTTGGGAACAAGGTAATTGACTATGAATACATCACTGGATCAAACGGCAGCAGTGAGCCTTTTGAACTTATATTTATGTATGAGGTAAAAGGAGATAAAATTGTAAAAAAAACCGCCATTAGTAAGTGAATCAAGACTCACTATTTTCCGATCACAACTCCATCAATAAGCCGCATCTGCTATTATTCGTTTCATTCAGTGATGCGTTAAATTTTTTACTTAAACGACGTAGTTCATTTTTATCAATCTTTAAATCGTTAAGATAAATGGCTTGCTTGTAGTTATTGTCTTGAAACCACTGCATAATTTTATCTCTCAACAATTGTGTTCCCCAATAAAATCGCATTGTAGGAACTCCGGTAGCATATTCTACAGTTCCCGTCTGCATTTCACCCCAAACGACATCATACGAATCAAAGCACTCCTTCAATGAATCAGTTTCTAAACTTATAGGAGTTTTCCGAGACTGTTCATACTTACCATAATTGTCAGAAAGTATTCCTACTAGCCCTATTAATATTAACGAGTTCAATAAAGTAAATACAAACGATGGACGCCAATCTAATCGTGAGATATTTTCTATGATTTGTCCGATTACAATTAATCCTAATCCATAAGGGTAATAAGGTGTTTTGGCAGCGTGAAGTATAAAGTAGCAGTAAATCAGAAGAAAACTTATTGAAAGAGTGAGCATCTCCCTCCCTCCTTTTTTTCTATTCAATAGGTAAAAAACACCTAAAGAAATAATATTAAGTATCAACCATTTGTTTTCGTCTAAGAAGTAATATTTCAAGTTAACAAATACCATTTCAGCATTTGCTGAAACCTGATCTATTGAAGAATAGGTGCATATAGTAGCACGTTAGCTAATCTAAAGTTGATAGAAATAGCAATTAGGAGAGCAGAAAGTTTCCAGTTTCTAAAAAAACAAATACCTGTAGCTATTAAAAGCCCAAACGTCGGAGCTACAGAGTTGACATTTGTGTA
Organism: Vicingaceae bacterium; assembly: GCA_028336925.1. Classification (GTDB taxonomy): domain Bacteria; phylum Bacteroidota; class Bacteroidia; order Flavobacteriales_E; family Vicingaceae; genus Acidiluteibacter. The sequence goes on from JAOKVV010000018.1 coordinate 32,802, forward strand.
CTCTACAAGAAATGGAACTGAAACGACACTTATTAAAATAAAAAGGGATACAAGGGTAAACTGTTTGCTCCTGACAACTGACTCTTCTTTGATGGAGACAATTAATACCAATAAATAAATAAGTAAGGCAATAACTACTGGAAAAAAATACTGCCGAAGCTCCTTTGGAAAAAGTGACATTAAAGCAGAAGTTCCAACCGGATATTGATTAATGATCTTATTTGATGAGGCATCTAAATGATAGGCATGGGACGCAATCACCCAAGCATAATCTTCTTTTGCAAACCCTAAACCATTTAAATGGTTGGTTAAATCTTTAATAAATGGCCGATAGGTATGACTTTCTAGAAGTTTTCCATTTTCTATAGCTTCTGCCATGTGCAGATAGCCAAATTCATCACAACCACGAGGTAATTCCTGGTGATTTTTATAAAATCTAACATAAACTGTAGCAATTACAAGTAAAAAGATTGAGATTTGTACTATTCGATTAAATGGCTTCAGAGAAAGTTTCATTTTTTTGCTAATCATATGGGATTATTTGCTAAAAGTACTTTAAATAACTATTTCATTTCAATAATACTTATTGCTGTAGTGGTACTTTTAAGGTTTGCGGTTGGTGGATTTAATTGGTCTTACTTTATTGTATTGGGTGACAACTTCGCAACCCCAAGTATTAACCCAACTGAAATAATTCAACAAGATGGGCCCGGATATGATGGTCAATTTTATTACGGCCTTGCAAAAGATCCATTTTCATTTGAGAAGGTAAAGGGAGGAGTTATCATCGACCATCCTCCATACCGTCATCAGCGGATTTTATACCCATTATTAGCTTATTACATATCTTTTAGAGGTAAGTCTATACTTCCCCTAATAATGGTAATTATAAATGGAATTTCCTTATTTTTAATCAGTAGAATTATAGCAAGTTTCCAATTTATCTCAACAGTAAAGTGGAGGTTTCTACTACCTTTGTTAATATCAGGTTTGTGGATGAGTTTAAGCAGAAACCTTACAGAATGCCTCGAGGTTTTATTTCTTATCCTAATACTTCAAAGTTTCCTACGTCATAAAATCGGCTATTACATTCTTTTTTCTAGTGCGGCATTATTAACAAGAGAAACTACCATCATTTACATAGGCACTATTGCAGCCATTTGGCTATGGCGATATATGTCAGGCAATTCGAAAAGAAAACTACTTTGCATTCTATTATTAGGTTCACCTTTTTTAGTGTTGGCTGTGTGGAAGTATATACTGCTGCAGGCCTATCCAGCCAGTGGAATTGTATCTGCAGGATCAAATATAACATTCCCATTTCATGGCATCATCATGAGTTTTTTAGTGAATTTAAAGCATATCGATTCCACACGAAGCCTAATCGAATTTATGGTGTGGAGTACTTTCTTGATTTGGCAATTTGCATTATTTTTTTTAGGCATAAGAGCAATGCAATTTAACTTCAATACTCAAATCATTAGAAGCACTCTTTCTTCATTATGCCTAATCGGAATTGGGTTCGCGTCACTGTTTTCCATTTCAATTTATATCGATGATTGGGCTTTTCTAAGGATTCTATCAGGATTAGATGTATTCCTTTTCCTATTAATTCTTGAACGAAAGGGGAAACTCCCAAAATGGTTTTTGATGAGCACCGCAGCTTTAGCTTTAATTACGGTAGTTAGAATAATTTTAAGAGTTTAACTACACACCCAAATAAATAGTTATAACGTCTTTATGGCGTTACAGGTCTAGAAGTTATATTTAATAAAGCTTTATGATATGTTTATACGCTGAGGACCAAAAAAAAGGTATTTAAACCTTAGCTTTACAATTCATTTAAATAAACAATATGGATACT
>JAOKVV010000019.1 GCA_028336925.1 Vicingaceae bacterium
ATGCCAATGTTCTTATAAATAAGTTTCCTGACATTACAGCCAACTTTCGAATGTCAGAATGAATTGGAAAATTAAATTGAAGAGAGATAGAAGTTTTGGTTTTTAACAGTACAAATGACATTATAGCCATTACTAGTTGTGCCGCTAAACTTGCCCAAGCGGCTCCTTCTATGTGCAAAGCAGGAATTACACCCTCAATGCCATAAACTAAAAGAAAATCTAACCCAATATTGACAGCAGCTCCTGTAATAGCTACAACCATGGGCCAGGTCGTATTTTGGAGTCCCCTAAAGATTCCAAAAATGGCAAAAGTAAAAAGTGTTAATGGGAATCCCCACACACGAATTTCATAATATTTAATACAATACTCTAGAACTAAGTCTTGAGCGTTAAGCAATTCGAAAATGGGCTTAATAAAAATTGCTGTGCTTCCTAAAACAATTAACGACAATAATAAATTAAAAAATATAGCCTGAGCAGGCAGACTAGAAACCGCCTCTAGCCTATTCGCACCAACATATTGAGAAATAATAGCTGATATTGCGCTTCGTGTTTGCCCTAAAATCCAAATAAGCATAGATAGAAATGCACCAACTATACCTACAGCTGCTAATGCTTCCGTGGCATTGGTATCTATATTACCCACTACAGCAGCATCAGTAGAAGAAAGCAATGGTTCTGCAATACTAGCTAATAAAGCAGGTATCGCAATCTTATTAATATGACGAAAGGTGACTTCCTTTTTAATCATACTGCAAAATAACTGATTTGTTTTAAGCATAAGCTACTCGCAGATATAAACAAAAAGAGAGGCTTTCTGAATCTCCAGAAAGCCTCCCAAATTATGTAAGCCTATATTTTTATAGTACTGGCAATAATACTTGGTCTACAGCGTGAATAACACCATTAGATCCTTGTACATCTGTTACAATAATATTTACACTTCCTTGATTTGCATTTGCAGTTTCAAGCATAGCTCCATTCATTAAATCAACAGTTAAATCAGAACCTTCAAGTGTTGGTATAACTTGACCTTGAGTTAAAGTTCCAGCTTGAACGTTACCAACTGTTACTACGTGGTATTCTAATACTTTTGCTAAAGTAGCAGTTGGAATATCTGATAAAGTACTCCACGCAGGATTAGAATCTAACAAGGCTTGAAAAGCAGTATTGGTTGGAGCAAAAACAGTAAAAGGACCTGCACCGCTTAGTGTTGTAACATATGTGAAACTAGTATCAGCAGTTAATGCAGCAACTAAAGAAGAAAAACGATCATCGTTTAATGCTAATTGTACTATATTCTGAGGTGTGATAATCGCATCAATCACATGGATAATACCATTTGAAGCCATAATATCTGCTTCAATTACATTTGAAGAATTATTAATCTTAACCCCATTTCCTGTTTCTAAAAATAAACTAGCATTAGCACCATTAGGGCCTGCAGGACTGATAGTTGTTGCATATGAATCATTCATAATATCTCCGGATTTAACAACTGAAGGTAATACATGATATGTCAATGCACCTGTTAAAGACACTAAATCAATATCAGAAATTCTATCCCATGCAGGGTTAGATGCTAGTAAGTTTACGAATGCTTGGTTGGTTGGCGCAAAAACAGTGTAAGTTCCTGCATTTTGAAAAGTAGCGGTTAAACCTGATTGAGTTAACGCAACGATTAAACTATCCATTCTGCTATCCTCCGATGCTAGTTCAGCAATATTTTTCAACATTGGGGTTGAAGGATTGATTACGTCATCATCGTCATCTTCACATGAAATTAAAGAAGTGCTCAAAATTAACGCTGCCATTAACAGCTTGTTTAAATTTTTCATAAGTTAATGTTTTAAAATTGTTTTTAGTGTAAACATAAGGTTAAGTGATTTTGTTTACCAACAAGCGTAAATTATTAAACATAATAAATTAAAAACTTATATATCAGCATAATAATTTTTAATAAATTGAAAATTTATATAACCAACAAGCAAGAAATACCTAATTTAGAATAAATTTAAATCGATATGAAAACAAAGGACGAAATCGTAAAAAACTGGTTACCTAGATATACAGGAACTCCAATAGAAGATTTTGGTGAATACATATTACTGACAAATTTTGGCAATTATGTGCAAATGTTTGCCGATGAATTTAATGTAGCTATTGAAGGTAAAGACAAGCCTATGCAAACGGCTACAGCAAATGGGATCACCATTATAAACTTTGGAATGGGAAGCCCAATGGCAGCAACAATTATGGATCTTTTGTCTGCAATAATGCCAAAAGCAGTTCTATTTTTAGGAAAATGTGGCGGATTGAAGAAGAAAACACAAATAGGGGACATGATTCTCCCTATTGCTGCAATAAGAGGAGAAGGAACAAGCGATGACTATATGCCACCTGAAGTTCCTGCATTGCCTTCTTTTAGATTGCAGCGTTCTGTTTCCTCAATGATAAAAAAGCACCAATTAGACTATTGGACGGGTACTGTTTACACTACCAACAGAAGAGTATGGGAGCATGATGAAGAATTTAAAAACTACTTGCGCGAAATTAGAGCAATGGGAATTGATATGGAAACAGCCACTATTTTTACTGTAGCCTTCGTTAATGAAATTCCGCATGGAGCGCTGCTTCTAGTATCAGACAACCCTATGATTCCTGAGGGGGTTAAAACTGCTGACAGTGATAAAGGAGTTACCTCGAATTATGTAAATGCTCACTTACAAATTGGAATTGATGCGTTAATTGAGCTTAGAGACTCTGGAGAGTCTGTAAAACATCTTCAATATATAGACTAAACTAAAGCACATAAAAAAAGTAGCACCTTAGTTGGTGCTACTTTTTTTATGTTTATAATTTCCAATTATTCCTCGTCATCTTCTTCCTCTTCTTCAGCATCACTTTTAAATGATTTGTAGATTACTTCAGATTCTTCCTTTCTTGACTCTACATCTACTTTTTCGCCAACTAAAAATTGTTCCATAGACTTGCTCATGGATAAAATTCCTGGCGCTTGGCTTTCACTAACTTCAAATTTATATGCTTCAAAGTATTTATTATATTCTCCATTCTTAACGAGTGTAGCCCATTCTTCTAGACCGTTGACTAAAGTTTGAGCAGACACCTCCTCAGGCACATAAGACGCGTCAATATTCTCCATAGCGAGCTTGATACTTTTCACACCCTCCCCTACATTTCGCGCTTTCAATTCATAAACCCCCTTCATTAACCAAACAGAATAATCATCTGGATCAAACTTTACAATTTTCGCCATGTAATAGGCAGCCTTTCTAGGATTATCATTATCGTAATAAATTTCAGAAATTTTAATTACAGTATCTTTTAATTGAGAAAGAAAATCATTGTTTACCTTAAGAATCTTTTCATTTTCCTCTTTCTCTGCATACTTCACCATTTTATAGGCAGCTTTTAAAGACTCCTTTATGGCATCAGGATAATCTTCTTGATATTCCCAGTTTCTGGCTAACTCAAAATACCCTTGAGAAATATACATATAAGTAGTTGGATTTCTTCTGTATTCAGGATCTTCAGCAAGCTTCTCTGCTTTATTAACCACATCTTCGAACTTCCCATCTACCATTAAAAAAGCAATCTTACTCAGCTTTTTGTCATCTTCTTGGGCAAATAAGGAACCAACCGAAAGGGTAATTATAGTCAGTGAAAATATTATCTTTTTCATATCTGTTTTGTATTTTGGTAGGTGAAATTACAAATCTTGTACCAAGTAAAAACGAAGATAAGATAATTAGCCATATTAGCTTAAAATTTATGGTAATTTTGCTCATATTTTGTCACTATGAAGAGTTCAGATCAGCGCATAAAATCAATTGAAGATAAAGGAAAGTTTATCCTAGAAATTAACTCCTTCAAAGAAGAGGATAAACAGAAGTTTTTCTCTGTTTGGTTGGCTGCCTTCTTAATTTGCGGTCTTGCCATTATATCTCAATTATTTTCAAGCGAAAACAGCGAGCTTAAATTAATGATTTTTGTATTTGCGATATTTTGGGGATACTTCTCCTATAAGATGGTTAGAACTTGGCGATGGAGAAACAGTGGAAAAGAAGTGTTAGAATTTACCGATGACCACCTTCTACTTGGAAAACGCTTTGGCGAAAGAGGAATTTTAAAACCTTATTCCCTTGAAAAAATTACTGCACCTAGAAAGTTCAATAATGAGAGTAACGATTTTGTAAAAAGTATGAATGAATCCTATTGGATGATTTCAAATGAACAGTTATGTTTCAACTTTGGAAGTAAGATTATCCTGTTCGGCCATCGACTATCTGAAAAAGAAATCAATAAAGTGCTAAAAATTGTACAATTACAATTAAACAAACGAAAAAAAGCTACTCCCGAATCTTAAAAATAGCCGTTGCTACTCTAGTGGTTTGCATTCCTTCTATCTCTTGATTTAAGAGTAAACCCTTTGCTTCAGGAGCTTCAAAAACTTGCTCCAGATTTTTGATGATTCCAACAGGCACTTTTTTACTGATCAGCTCGTCATATAATTCAATCCCTTTCTTTTTTATTACTTCGGCTTTTAAAAGTTCATGTAATTCTGTTCTGTATTTTACACGATTAGCATTCGTTAAAAATCGAGCATCCTCCATTAAACTTTCTAAACCAAGTATTTTTAATAAACCTAAGAATTGAGCTTGACTGCCAATAGCCAACACCAACTTTACACCATCAGCACTGTTTACAATTTCTCCATAAGGCGCTATATTCGGGTGTAAACTCCCAATAGGCTTAGGAATGTGATTATTCATTAAGTAATTAGTCGCTTGATTGGCCAAAGAAGCGATAGCAGCATCATACAATGAAACAGAAACATGTGAGCCTTTTCCCGTTTTATACCGATTTAATAAAGCTACCAATACTCCTTCTTTTAGCTGATGCGCTGCAAACAAATCAATAAAAGCCACTGGCATTTTAGTTGGCTCCTCTTTACTATTCCCATTCATTGACATCAGTCCAGTCTCAGCTTGCAACACTACATCAAAAGCAACTTTTTCACTCTCTTCGCCATAGCCGTTTATGGACGCATATATTAACTCTGGGTTGATTGATTTGATCAATTCATAATCAAAGCCAAACTTAACATCATCTCCTTTCTTGAAATTAGTGATGAGTAGGTCAGCCGATTTAATTTCATCGAGCACGAGTTGTTTATCATCAGAATTCTTAAGGTCTAACAACAACACCTGTTTACCATAATTCACCGCAGAATAATAAGCAGAAACAGGGTTCTCTTTAGATTCATTAACTAATCGCCATGAGCGAGTTACATCTCCACCTGTGGTTTTATTCTCTATTTTTAGCACCTCTGCTCCTAGCTCAGCAAAAAAACTACCAACAGCAGGCCCAGCTAAAACAGCCGCTAACTCAACTACTTTTAAACCTTCGAATGGTTTGTTCATTTATTGATATTTTTAAAGCGTAAACGAATTGAGTTTCCAATTACAATCACATCTGAAAAGGCCATAGAAAGCGCGGCCACCATAGGATTTAAAAATCCCATTGCAGCAATAGGAATCGCCACTATGTTATAAGCAAATGCCCAAAACAAGTTCTGTTTTATAGTCAAATAGGTATGAGCACTAATATTATAAGCATTCCATACGGCTTTAAGCGATAATTTATTGAGTAAAATAACCTCAGCGGTATTAATCGCAACTTGCGTAGCTGAACTTAAACTCACTCCAATGGTTGCTTTTGCCAATGCAGGAGCATCATTTATCCCATCACCTACCATTATGGTATCACCCAACAAGTTTAACTCTTCTATTTTTGCTAACTTTTGTTCAGGCAACTGATCTGAAAAATAGGTTTGAATACCTAATTTTTCAGCCATCTCTTTCACTTTAATTTCCTTATCTCCACTTAATATAATAGGAGTAATTCCTGCCGATTGAAATAACTGCATGGTTTTGAATGCATCCTCACGAACTTCATCGGTTAACTTTATTCCTGCAATCAACGCTCCATTCTTCAATAGATAGATACTAAAATCGGTTTCTAACTTTTCTGCTACTAATTTATGAGAGCCCAATTGGTAAAAATTACCTTCCATATCCTTACCACTCATACCAAGCGCCTTCTCTTCTTTAATTTCTAAAAGAGATTGCATCTTTACTTTGCCTTTCAACTGCTTGATTAATGATTTGGCTATTGGGTGAGAGGAATATAGCTGCAAACTTAAAAGTAGTGATCTAACTTCCTGTTCTGAAATGGTGTCTGTAAATAGTTGAATTGAATCAATGGAAAAATCACCTGTAGTAATGGTCCCAGTTTTATCAAAAACAATGTGTTTGGCTTTGGCAAAAAGCTCTATACTTTGTCCACCCTTTATCAAGATTCCATTTCTAGCTGCTCGGCTAATTCCAACCATCACCGCAGTAGGAGTGGCTAATCCCATAGCACAAGGACATGATACCACCAATACTGCAATCGCATTTAGCATTGCTATTTTAAAATCTACTCCAATGGCCAAATACCAGATTGCAAAAGTAACAACTGCAATACCAACCACTACAGGCACAAAAATACCTGCAACTTTATCTCCGAGCTTTTGAATTGCCGGTTTTTGACTTTGAGCTGTTTTTACGAGTTCTATGATTTGTGAAAGCACCGTTTGGTGACCTACTTTAAGTGTAGTGATTTGAATATTTCCATCTTGCACTATTGTCCCACCAATCACCTCAGCTCCTACATTTTTGGGAATCCATTCCGACTCACCGCTAATCATAGATTCATCTAGCTTGGCTGTGCCAGATTTCACTTGCCCATCTGTTGGTATTTTATCGCCATTATTGACTAGCAATACATCTCCAACCCTTATATCTTTCGCTTCTATCTCTATAAGTTCCTCAACTCCGTTAGTCATTACCACTTTAGTGGCCTTATCCACTTGCAGAGCATTTAATTCACGAATAGCTGATGTGGTTTGTATGACAGATCGGTGTTCGATTAGATTTCCGAGGAAAACGAGTGTAATAATAGTGGCAGCCGTTTCGAAGAATAAGAAATTGGCAGCATCAGGAGTTCCCCAATGCATAATTACGCCAAAAAGAGAGTACCCGAACGCAGCGGTAGAGCCAATAAAAATAAGCACATCCATATTGGGCACACCAGATTTAAGTGAACCCCATCCACTTTTACCAAAGTGCAAAAAACCCAAAATAAACACCGGTAAACAAAGTAAAAGCTGAACAATAGGATCATGTAGCACATGCCAAGAAATAAACATATGGCTAAAAAGCGGCACGGAGAAGAAAAGAGAAACGTAAAACTTTCGTTCAATCGTCCAGAACTGACTATTTTTACCGTGATCAGATTCATCGACTACTCTATAACCCAAGGACTTAATATCTGAGACTACAATTTCTTGTTTTATTTCAGGGTTATCAGTGTAACGAACTTCACCAGTAGAGAAGTTAACATCTACATTTGTCAGTCCTCTCTTTTCCAAGCGTTTAGCTACTCCCATTGCACAATTAGAGCAGGTCATTCCTTCTACTAGAAGTTGTTTTTTTTCAGCAGATTCCATTTTACGAAGTTAATCAATCTACAAAAGATGACTTGGTATCTATTGCTGATTACAGCCAATATAGATTAAAAAATGATTGAATTTTTGACCAATAAAATGTAGCAGTAGAATAAAAAGTTTTATATTTGTGACCCGAAAGGAAAGCGATGCAAAATGCTTTATCAAAAGAAGCAATATGGTGATTGTAGCTCAGTTGGTTAGAGCACTGGTTTGTGGTGCCGGGGGTCGTGGGTTCGAATCCCATCATTCACCCAAAATAAAGGCTCGATACGAAAGTATCGAGCTTTTTTAGTTTTGAGAATTTGGGAAATCCAATTTAACCAAATATGAAAAACTAAAAAAGTCGGCCTCCACCTTTAATGGAGACGAGCCTTTATTTTGATGGCTCAACAGAAGATAAAATGAAAAATTAAAGTTTTCTAAAAAAGTTGGATTTAACTTATCGAACATTGAAAAAACGCTTGATATCTCCCTTAATTATGCTATGAAACTATCGTCATTGTGGATAAATGGAAATTTATATGAAAAAAGAAAAGTTCAAAAAATGATATTTCCTGAAGGAATTGAATACGACCGTAAAACTGACCAATATCGAACTTTAAGAGCTAATTCGTTTTTCTCCTAAATCCCAGTCATAACAAAAGATTTTGACAATAAAAAAACCGGAACCTTTCGTATTGAAACGAAAAATTCCGGTTTTGTACCCGGGGCGGGACTTGAACCCGCACGATCGCAATGATCACAGGATTTTAAGTCCTGCGTGTCTACCAGTTTCACCACCCGGGCAGACATTATTTTAATAAAATAGTTCTAAAAAATTTAGAACTATTTTGAGCGGGAGACGGGATTCGAACCCGCGACCCCGACCTTGGCAAGGTCGTGCTCTACCAGCTGAGCTACTCTCGCTTATTTTTGTAAACAACTTGTAAGAACTCTAGAGCGACATACCCCATCTTCGTTGTGGAGGACAAAAGTAATAATTTTTTCAGTTTCACAACCAAAAATTTTACTTTTTTACTCCAACCATCTTTTTTATTTCATTTAACTTAAAAAGCGCCTCCACCGGAGTCAATGTATTTATATCAATTCCAATCAATTCCTCCTTTATCTGCTGCAAAACCGGATCATCGAGCTGGAAAAAACTTAGTTGATAATCATCTGAATTTACTGATGCTGATGCTAATTTTTTAGAAGCTTCCTCAGATGCGTGTGATTTTTCTAAATGAACTAACATTTCATTGGCTCTTCGAATCAATTTTGGAGGCATCCCAGCCATCTGAGCTACATGAATTCCAAAGCTATGTTCACTTCCACCGGCCACTAACTTTCGCATGAAAATGATCTTATTATTGATCTCTTTTACAGAAACATGATAATTTTTAATCCGCTTAAATTGCTTCGACATATCATTCAATTCATGATAATGAGTTGCAAACAGAGTTTTAGGTTTGGCACTTTTTGCTTCATGTAAGTACTCCGCAATCGCCCAAGCTATAGATATTCCATCATAAGTACTCGTTCCTCGTCCTATTTCATCCAACAAAATGAGTGAACGATCAGAAATATTGTTTAGAATACTGGCAGTCTCATTCATTTCTACCATAAAAGTAGACTCTCCTAGTGAGATATTGTCGGATGCTCCTACTCGTGTAAAAATCTTATCGACTAACCCAATTTTAGCATGTTTAGCTGGCACAAAACAGCCGACCTGCGCCATTAATACAATCAATGCCGTTTGTCGCAATAAAGCAGATTTACCTGACATGTTGGGCCCGGTAATCATCATTATTTGCTGTGTAGAATCGTCTAAATAAACATCATTAGCTATATATTCATCTCCAAGTGGAAGCTGCTGCTCAATTACAGGATGTCTTCCTAATATGATTTCTAATGCTTTAGATTCATCAATTTGTGGACGGGTGTAATTGTATTTGATTGCAATTCTTGAAAAGGCCAACAAACAATCCAGTCGAGCTAGTAAATTTGCATTCAACTGTATAGGGTTAATATAATCGGCTAAAGCAAGAACAATATCATTATACAGCTTAGATTCTAAGGTTGAAATTTTTCCCTCAGCTCCAAGTATCTTACTTTCATACTCCTTTAACTCTTCGGTGATGTAGCGTTCTGCATTTACTAGGGTTTGCTTGCGATGCCATGTTTCCGGAACTTTATCTTTTTGAGCATTTCTTACTTCAATATAATAACCAAACACATTATTGAAAGCTATTTTTAAGCTAGAAATACCTGTAGCCTCAGATTCTCTTTGTTGAATTTTCAACAAACTATCTTTGCCATTTTTCTTTAATTCTCGTAGCTCGTCTAATTCTGCATTTACACCAGCCGCAATAACATCTCCTTTTGAAAGCGCAACGGGAGGCTCATCAACTAACTCTCGCTGAATACGTTCTTGAATAGTTCCACAAGGATTCAATTGCTCCCCTATCTTTTTTAAGGCTTCATTGGTGGTTGCTGAGCAAAGCTCTTTTATCGGACCGATCTCACTTAAGGCTCTATTTAACTGCCCAACTTCTCTTGGACTAATTCTACCCACTGCAGCTCTAGAAATCAATCGCTCTAAATCACCAATTCGCTCAAGGCTAACTTTTAATAATTGAGCTGATTGTTCATTTTTGATAAACTCAGTAACCACGTTTAATCGCTCCTCTATCGGTTGAATATCTTTGAGAGGTAGTGCAATCCACCTTTTCAACATTCGAGAACCCATTGGAGAAATGGTGTCATCGATTACATCAATTAGAGTTTTTGCATTTTCATGAGGAGAATGGATCAATTCTAAATTTCTAATAGTAAACCGATCTAACCAAACATACCTATCTTCTTCAATACGTGAAATAGCAGAAATATGCTGTAACTGATTGTGCTTGTTATCTGCTAAATAATGTAAAACAGCACCAGCTGCAACCACTCCATTCTGATAATCTTCTACTCCAAAACCTTTGAGCGATTTAGTTTGAAAATGCTTTAAAAGAACGTCTTCACTAAACTCTTGCGTAAAAACCCAATCCTCCAAGGTGTAGGTATAATGCCCTTTTCCAAAACTACCCTCAAATAAGGGCTTGTGCTTTTTTTGAAATATTATTTCAGCAGGAGCAAAACTTTGCAACAATTTATCAATGTACTCTGTAGAACCTTCAGCTACTAAAAACTCACCTGTAGAGACATCAACGAAGGAAACACCAATGCTCTTCTTAGAAAAATGAACAGAGGCTAAAAAGTTATTTGATTTATGGTCTAATACTTTATCGCTATAGGAGATACCAGGAGTTACTAATTCTGTTACTCCTCTTTTCACGATTTCTTTGGTTTGCTTGGCATCTTCTAACTGATCGCAAATAGCCACCCGCTGACCTGCTCTTACCAATTTTGGCAAATAAGTATCGAGTGAATGGTGCGGAAAGCCTGCCAACTCTATTTCGTTAGCAGAGCCGTTATGTCGCTTGGTCAATACTATTCCAAGAATACCTGCGGCTTTTACCGCGTCACTGCCAAAAGTCTCATAGAAATCTCCGACTCTGAATAATAAAAGTGCATCAGGATATTTACCTTTAATTTGATGATATTGCTTCATCAAGGGCGTTTCTTTCGGCTTTGTTGTGGTTGTTTTCTTTGCGCTCACAGGTTCTTATTTTTCAACCGCTAATTTAAGAACTTAACTTTTGCTCGTCCTCAGTTCATCAATTGTCTTATCAATAGTTTTTCACAAATCATGCACTTAATTTGTACTATTTTTGCCAAATGAATTTGAAAGTAAAAAACGAAGATTTAAACAGACTTACTGTAGAGCAGTTTAAATCTGCAAACAAGAAGCCAATCATAGTAATATTGGATAATATTCGAAGCTTAATTAATATTGGATCAGTTTTTAGAACTTCTGACGCCTTTCGGATAGAGCATGTCTATTTATGCGGAATTACTGCCACACCACCTCACCGAGAAATAAACAAAAGTGCCTTAGGAGCTACCGAGTCTGTTTCTTGGAGCTATTCAGAAACCACCTTAGCGGCAATTGAAGAATGTAAAGAAAAGGGATATGAAATACTAGCAGTAGAGCAAGCAGACCAAAGTCAAGAACCACACCTTTTTAAACCATCAAAAAATGGTGTTGCACTTATATTTGGACACGAAGTAGATGGCGTAGCTCAAGAAGTAATTGACCAATCAGACGCAGTTATAGAGATAAAACAGGAAGGAACAAAACACTCCTTAAACATTTCAGTTTCTGCAGGAGTTGTGCTTTATGAATTCAGCAAGAAGTTCAGCTAAAGTCGTCTACCTCTTTCTTAATTCGTTTAAAAAGATGAAATTTTAAGCATAAAAAAAGCCTTTCGGTTTTCACTGAAAGGCTTTCTTATTTAATGTTACTGTTAATTAGTTAACAGCTGCTTGAAATTCAGCATCATCTCTATAGTTATTGAATTCAGCATCATTCTTAACAAAATCTTTCAAAGAAGGATCCTTTGCTACTGCTGATTTTAAATTATTCAACATCATCGCTTTATCCTTCATTCTTGCACCAACAACAGCCTTTAAGTACATTCCTTTAGCTGTAGAAGCAGCTTCAGAAGCATCAATTGTTTTTAAAGCTGCTTGGTAATCTTTGTTTAAAGTCTGAGCTAAAGCAGCGTTGAATGACTTCGTATCGCCATAATTTGAAACTGCCTGAGAATAATCTCCACTCTTAATGTTTAACAAACCTTTATTTGCGCCAACTGCAGCACCAGCTCCACTCGCTTTATTGTAGTAATCCATTGCTTTAGCCTTGTCACCTTCCAATCTTGCAACCATACCTAAGTTATTGTTTACAACAGGAGAAGATTGATTCAATTTAGCTGCTTTTTCAAATTCTACTTTTGCTTTTGCTAAATCGTTTTGCATTGCATAAATATAACCTGAGTTATTGAAACCTCTCCAGTCATTAGGATATACTCTTTCTGCTTTTTTGTAAATCTCTAATTTTGCATTCATATCATCAGCTAAAGTAGCAGCATAAAGCAGCTCTTCATTAGATAATGTATCAGGATTAGAAACAGCATACTTAGAAATCATTTCATCAGACATACTAATTAAATCAGCCTTGATAGTAACTTCTGATCTTCTTAATTGTGGTAAAATATTCTCTTTAACCACCTCAAAAGTTTCAGCTAAGTTTTTAATCTCTTGCTCTCTTTTAGTCTTATCTTCATACATTTCAAGAACTCTTAAGATTAAGTTTTTATCAGCGATATCTGAAGCCTGCATTGCAGATTTGAAACCATCCCAATCCTCACCTTTTCCGGTTTTATTGTAAAAATCTATTCCTTTAGCTGCGTCAATTCTATTTTTTGACAAAAGGCCTTTTGCTACATTAGCTCCTGCATTAGCTCTGTCATCAGCTAAATTTTCGTTTAAAGAAATCTCCCCTTCTGGAGAAGCCCAAGCTACTACATCTGTTGATTTAAACACAAAAGCCTTTTTCTTTCCTTCTTTAACGAATTCAGCCATTCCTTTAACATCTTCATCAGACATCTCAGAAGAACGAACATTTGAACTATTTACTAAGTAGTTAATTGTTGCTTTAAATTCTTGTGGAACAACTTTTGCAAACTGATCAGCACCAACTATTGGCATATCTTCGTCCTGAACCCACATTGGAGTAATGATGGTTCCTTTGGCTACTAGTTCAGGGTCGAAAGACGTTGATTTACCTTTGTAAGAACCGGTAGCTACCATAAATAATTCAGCTTGCTCCATACCTTTTACATAGGCAACTTTATCAGTATATGAAAAACTACCACCTCTTTCAAAATTGATTTTAATTCCCTCTACTTCGCTATCCTCACCAACTAGAGTAATGGTTTTAAAATTTGATTCTAACCCTGCAAACTTGTAGTTAGGAACAAAATCTACTGAAACTTTTTTATTAAAAAATTTAGGTGGAATACTTCCCGAAACGTTTATTTCGACGCTATCTCCATGCAACTCCAAAGGGTTTGGTGTTACTGAATAACTTACGTCCTCTGCCTTTTTAGACATTTTGTTTAATGGATTACAAGCCATTAAACTAACTGATGCCGTTACAACTAGCGTCAGAGCTTTGGTGTTTCTATTTTTCATGTTTTAAATTTTTCTTTTTCCCTTGGAATTACAAGATACAATGTTAATTAATATTGTTATAACCTACAAAAAATTAGACTGAATTTAAAGTTAATCTTTCTTAGTAAAATAATGCTTAAAGTGGAGACTACTTTTGATTTACCACAAGTTTATCTTCGCAATTATCAAGCAGATACTTCATTGTTTCACCTTCTACCGGATGAATGTAATATGGAATAAGTTCAACAAGTGGCTCTAAAACAAATCGTCTTTGTGGAATTCTCTTATGAGGAATTTGCAAATCCGGCGCTCTGACTACCTCATCATTAAAGAAAATAATGTCTATATCAATAAGCCTATTCTCGTATTGAGTAGTTGTCTTTCTCTGTCTTCCCATCATCAATTCTATCTCTTTACACCTAACTAACAGCGCGCTCGAAGAAAGTAATGTTTTCACAATCACCACCTGATTTAAAAACCAATTCAAATCAGCATTCCCCCATGGCTCCGACTCATACAAACTACTTAACTTGTCAACCTCCCCTATGGTATCTGCAATATGCCTTCTTGCATCAGAAAGCATTCTTTTTTTATCTTCCATATTACTACCCAACTGCAACACAACGATATTAATTCCATTTATCATAACGTAAAACCTTTAATGTAGAATTCGTTTTTAACTTTAACCTAAAGCGCTACATTTACAACTGATATTTTTTATAAAATTAGAGAACTATTCGTATGAAACAATTTTTCAAATTTATGTTTGCCTCCATGCTGGGCATGACACTAACCATTATTTTAGGATTCTTTATTATTTTGGGCATAATAGGAGGCATTTTAGCAACAGCCGGAAGCCAACCAATCGCCTTTGTGCATGAAAACTCAGTATTGCACATAGACCTTAAAGAGGAGATTCAAGACCGCTCTTCTAACAACCCATTAGAAAATTTTGATTTTAACACTTTCCAGGCAAAAGAAACTTTAGGGTTAAATGACATCAAGGAAAGTCTGGAGAAAGCAAAGTCTGACGAAAAAATCAAAGGAATCTTTCTGAATGTATCGAGCGTAAAAACAGGGATGGCAAATCTTGAGGAAATTAGAAAATCACTAATTGACTTTAAAACAAGTGGAAAATTCATAATTTCATACAGCGAAGGCTATTCTCAAGGAGCCTATTACCTAAGCACAGTGGCTGATAAAGTGTATCTAAACCCAGTTGGAGAAATGTCATTCCAAGGGTTAACTTCTCAGATTATGTTTTTTAAAGATGCTTTGGAAAAACTTGATATCGAAATGCAGGTAATTCGCCATGGTAAATTTAAAAGTGCAGTAGAACCATACCTACTTAATGAAATGAGCGAATCAAACAAGAAACAAATGAGCACTTTATTGGGCTCTATTTGGAATGATATGCTTGCCAATATATCAACTGCTCGAAACATTTCGACAAACGAATTAAATAGAATTGCCGACGAAATTGCCATTAGATTACCAAAGGATGCGGTAAACAATAAGCTTATTGATGAGTTAAAATACGAAGATGAAGTTCTAGCAGAATTAGCTACTCTGGCTGAAACTGAAACCAAAGGTGATGTACCTGCTAAAGCACCAAAACTAATAAAGCTCAATAAATATAAAAATGCAACCGGAAAAGATGCTGACAGCGAAGATGAAGATAGCGATGAAGTAAAAAGTAGCTCTAATAATAAAGTTGCTATCATTTACGCTGCAGGTGAAATTAGAGGTGGGAAAAGCAATGCTGACATACTTGGAAGTAAAACTATTGTAGAGGCTGTTCAAAAAGCGACCAAAGACAAAAATGTTAAAGCAATAGTTTTAAGAATTAACTCTCCAGGAGGAAGCGCATTGGCATCTGACGTAATGTGGAGAGCAATTGAATTGGCTAAAAAAGAAAAGCCTGTGGTAGTTTCTATGGGAAATCTTGCTGCATCAGGAGGGTACTACATAGCATGTGGAGCAAATAAAATTTTCGCCCAACCCAATACCATAACTGGATCTATTGGTGTTTTTGGTGTAATCCCAAATATGAAAGGACTTTTTAACAACAAATTAGGTATTTACATAGATGGTGTAAGTACTAACAAACACTCTGACATGATGGTAAATACTTGGAGGCCATTAGACAATGAAGAAACCGCTGCCATAACTGAAATGGTAGAATCTATTTATGATGATTTTATAGGGAAAGTAGCAATTGGCAGAGGGATGACTAAAGCAGCAATTGACTCCATAGGACAAGGTAGAGTTTGGAGTGGTATTAACGCAAAAGAAATTGGGCTAGTAGATGGAATTGGTGGATTAAATGATGCTATTGCAGCTGCAGCTGATTTAGCAAAAATTAACTCCTATGACCTTAAGGAATTACCAAAACAAAAAGAAGCTATTGAAATACTCATGGAAGACTTTTCTATGAAAGCTAAAACCTTAGTAATGGGTGATGAGCTAAGTAAAACGTATCAATACTACAAAATATTTGAAGAGACGACCAAGCGTCAAGGAATAATGACAAGAATTCCTTATGATATCGTAATTCATTAAAATATAATTTTTTACTATTTAAAGCTCCATCAATTACAATTAAATATGATGGAGCTTTTTTGTTGATCTATTCCTAGATAGGATATGTTTCAAATTTTACAAGTAATTTTAGCTGATCACACTTTTAAAAACGAAATGTAATGGCAATTATAAACTCTCTGATGTCTTGGGTGATGAAAAAACGAATGCATCAGATAGAGCTATTCATGAAATATCCGAACGAGGTACAGCGAGAATGGTTTGACAAATTAATAAGCAGTGCCAAAAACACTGAATGGGGAAAGCATTATGATTATTCCTCTGTCAAAACACCTGAACAGTTCGCAAACAGAATTCCGGTTCAAAGCTATGATGACTTAAAGCCCTTCGTAGATCGTCTTAAATTAGGAGAACAAAACCTACTATGGCCAACGGAGACAAAATGGTTTGCAAAATCATCAGGAACAACTAATAATAAAAGCAAATTTATCCCTGTAACTAAAGAAGCACTTGATGATTGCCACTACAAAGGCGGTAAGGACATGCTCTCCATTTACTGTAATAACTACCCAACAACGAACGTATTCAATGGAATGGCCTTAATGATGGGTGGAAGCAGCCAGCCAATAGACTCGAGCACCAACTCTTATCATGGAGACTTGTCAGCAATTATTATTAAAAACTTGCCTTTTTGGGTGGAATACCTCAGAACACCCGGCAAAGAGGTAGCACTCCTTGATAATTTTGAAGATAAACTAAAAAAAATGACTGAAATAACAGTCAATGAAGACGTCACAAATTTATCGGGAGTCCCTTCTTGGACACTAATTCTGTTGCATAAAATATTAGAAAACACAGGTAAGTCGAGCATTTTAGATATATGGCCAAACCTAGAGGTATTTTTTCATGGTGGAGTAAATTTTACACCATATCGAAAAGAATTTAAACAACTAATTCCTTCCGACAAGATGCATTACTTAGAAACCTACAATGCATCGGAGGGTTTTTTCGGAATTCAGGATCAAAAAAACAGTGAGGAATTATTACTCATGCTCGATTATGGTATCTACTATGAATTTGTGCCGATGAATGAGTGGGATAATGAATTCCCAAAAACAATCAATCTCTCTGAGGTAATGCTTGGTGTAAATTATGCCATTCTTATTACAACCAATGCAGGACTTTGGAGGTATAAAGTTGGAGATACAGTTATATTTACATCAATAAGCCCTTATCGAATAAAAATAAGTGGACGAACGAAACACTTTATTAATGCATTTGGAGAAGAATTAATCATCGACAATGCAGAGAAAGGATTAGAAAAAGCTTGTCTAGCCACAGGCGCAGCAATTAAGGAATATACCGCAGGGCCAATATTTTTAAAAGATAAGGAAGCAGGTAACCACGAGTGGATAATAGAGTTTATTAGACAGCCAAACAACATAGCTGATTTTACGCAAGTATTAGACCAAACCTTACAGGATTTAAATACTGATTATGCCGCTAAACGAAAAGGGAATATGGCCTTAAAGTTACCAATTATCCACACAGCTAAAGAAAACACTTTTTTTAACTGGCTAAAAAGTAAAGGTAAACTCGGTGGCCAAAACAAAGTACCACGTTTGGCGAATACAAGAGAATATTTAGATGAAATTTTATCGATAATTAATACACATGCATAAGCTTCTAATCCTTCTTTTCCTTTCATTTGGCTTTTCAAGCTTTGGACAACATCGGTTAATCAAATCAATAGCAGTAGATAAAAACAAGCAGCTAACTACTGACAACCTAGGTAATAGTTATGTTTACAGCGATTTAAACATTATAAAATATAACTCCGAGGGTGATTCTATTGGACTTTACAGCAACAATCGCTTGGGGGCGATAAGCTCAGTTGATGTGACCAATCCATATAAAATAATGGTATTCTATGCTGATTATGCCAACATCATTTTCTTAGATAATTTTATGAGCCTAATGGAAGAACCATTAGCTTTAGATCAACTCGGTTTTGATCAAGTAACATTGGCTTGCTCTTCCCAAGAAAATGGACTTTGGATTTTCGATCGACTAAAACAAACTATCATTAAATTAAATAGGGACTTAACGCAATCAAACAAAAGCATTAATTTAAGTCAATTAACAGGCAAACAAATAATCCCTACATTAATGCTCGAACAAAACTCAAACTTGTTTTTACAAACCATTAACAACGATATTTTGCAATTTGACCAATTTGGCACATTTGAAAAAAAGATTTCTGTCAGCACCACATCTCCTATACAAATTATAAATCAACAAGTTATGTTCTTTGAGAATGATACCATTTTTCAATACAACCCAAAATTCACTAAATTGGCCTATATCCAAGCCCCGAGTATAGGAGCAAAAACAGCAAGAATAAGTAAAGATCGGCTGATAATTCTAACAGAAAACCGATTACTGATTTATGACTATAAAACACCAAAAAGGGATTAAATCATTAGGCGTTTATAGACTTAATTTTGTACTTTAGTACGCTAATAAAAAAGAACATATGCATATAGCAATTGCTGGAAATATAGGCGCAGGGAAAACAACACTTACCTCACTTTTATCAAAACATTACAACTGGGAAGCACACTACGAAGATGCGGACGAAAATCCTTATCTAAACGATTTCTATAATGACATGCAACGCTGGTCATTTAATTTACAGGTTTACTTTTTAAATAATCGATTCAATCAAATAGTTGATATTCGACAATCGGGTAAAAAAGTAATTCAAGATAGAACCATATTTGAAGATGCATATATATTTGCGCCAAACCTTCACTCAATGGGCTTAATGACTACTCGTGATTTTGAAAGCTATTTTAGTCTTTTTAAATTAATGGAAGGGTTTATTCAACCTCCCGATTTGTTAATTTACCTAAGAGCTTCAATTCCCAAATTAGTTAATCAAATTCAAAAAAGAGGAAGAGATTACGAAGAGAGTATCCGTTTGGATTATCTTAAAAGATTGAATGAACGATATGAAGCTTGGATTAGTACTTACAATCAAGGTAAACTTTTAATTATCGATGTTGACGATAATAACTTTATGGAAAACTCGGAAGATTTAGGAAAAATCATCGAAAAGATAGATGCAGAAATACACGGTTTATTTTAATAAAATACAGAGTAGTATTTAACAAGAAAGGCTCGAATCCAATGGATTCGAGCCTTTTATTGTTAGTTGTTAATACTAAAAGTGGAAGTTAAACTTGATATTAAACCCTGATGCATCAGTATCTAATCCAAAATCTGAAGTTTTAATACCAGTATCCTCAGATGTAATCTCTTCAGATGCAGTACCATCAAAAACCTCATCAGTAAACTCTCCGTAACCTTGAACATTAAAACCCAATGCATATCCGTACTCAGCACCTAATGACATTTTAGGAGCAATAAAGTATTCAACCCCAACAAAACCTCGTGCAGTAAGACCGAAACCTAAGCCATTTTTAGTTTCTAAAACTCTAGAAGTTTGAGAAGTAGTTTCGATTGCGTTTCCATACTCATTGGTTATCTTTCTAGATTTTAAGTTGATTAAACCTTCAACACCGTATACACCTTGAAGACGTCCATTCCCTCTACGCCATTCTTTACCTAAACCTAAAGTTATATTCATTGCAGATGTATCCATCTTATCCTCTACCATTGCATCTGCTGCTGCACCTGAGGATAAGTCTGGAACCATATTTGAAATTGAACTAGATCCGAATCCTAATCTAATAGTAGCTCTATAGGCAGAGTTAGCATCGATAAATCGCTTACCATAGATAGCTAGAGGTCGATCTACTCCATAAGAAAAACTAGGAGAAACGTTTCCTACATTTCCATTAAACATATTTCCTGCATAATTCAAAAATGGAGTAGCATCGATGCCTATTGAATAATCACCAGCTTCAGGCAAAATAGGCATCCCTTTTTTTGATGTTAGCACATCTTGTGCAAAAGTAGCTCCTGCAATACAGAAAGCTGCTGCTAAAAAAACAGACTTTTTCATAGTTATATAATTTAAATTAATAATATAGCAATTTACTGAATTTATGATAAAAAGCAATAACGATTATTCACTAACAGTAAACACCTCGTTGTTAATAACCTATATTAATATTAAAAACTTTATTTATTTTGAGATTACAGTTCTTCCTTTAATTGTAAATTCATCATAAATAAAGTTGTCTAAAAACTCGCCTCCGAGGGACTTTGATTTATAGACAATTTCGAATTTAGTTCTATCAATGTCAAACCTAGTTATAGCATAAAAAACATCCATTTCCTCTTCAATAAATACAGGAATTGAAATATTTTCTTCGATTTCCTTAATTTTTATAATTCCTTCAGCTTCATATTCTCCGTCTGCTTGCTTATTAAATTTAGACAATGTAATCATGGCAGTTGGATGATTTTGAGTATTAAAAAAATCTTCACTTTTGAGATGATTTATCAATTTACTTGCATCTTCCTCATCTTCAATATCGTTATTGGTGATAGTATTCATATCTACAATAAATTCCATAGATTCAATTACACCGTCATTAAAAACGATCTCGCCTCCTGAAAGTTTAATGTTTCCGTTGTGATCACCACCAACTTTGCGTCCTTCCCAAAAAATTTCAGATTCATCTGTATTAACAGCGTAAGCTCCTGCCATATCAAATGAGCTTGAAACAACAGCTTGCGCTTCATGCTGATGGTGATCTACAGCTCCACCGGCGTTAATATGTGGTGCAATTACAAGAGAAACAATCGACATTAGCTTTATTAAAATATTCATAGAAGGACCAGAAGTATCCTTAAATGGATCACCTACAGTATCGCCAGTTACAGAAGCTTTATGAGCATCTGAACCTTTATACTCCATTTTACCATTAATCATCACTCCTTTTTCAAATGATTTCTTTGCATTATCCCATGCTCCACCTGCGTTATTTTGGAAAATCCCCATCAATACACCCGATACGGTAACACCAGCAAGTAATCCACCTAAAACCTCAGGTCCAAATGTAAAACCAACTAATACAGGTACGATTAATGCAATAGCACCAGGTAGCATCATTTCACGAATAGAAGCTTTTGTTGAAATCTCAACGCATTTTTCATATTCCGGTTTTGCCTTATATTCCATTATACCTGGAATTTCCTTGAATTGTCTGCGAACTTCTTGCACCATATCCATAGCTGCCCTTCCTACCGCGGCAATACACAAAGCCGAGAATATAAAGGGAATCATAGCTCCTACAAATAGACCTGCCAGCACATCTGCTTTATAAATATCAATAGAATCGATACCTGACAAACCAACAAATGCTGCAAACAATGCCAAAGCAGTTAACGCTGCTGAAGCAATTGCAAACCCTTTACCTGATGCAGCAGTTGTATTTCCTACAGCATCTAAAATATCTGTTCTACCTCTAACCTCTTCAGGCAATCCGCTCATTTCAGCAATACCTCCTGCGTTATCCGCAATAGGGCCAAAAGCATCAATAGCTAACTGCATAGCAGTAGTTGCCATCATACCTGAAGCAGCAATAGCAACTCCGTATAATCCTGCAAACTCAAATGAAATATAGATACCTGCAGCTAAAGTAATCACAGGAATAACAGTTGATTCCATACCAACAGATAAACCACCAATAATATTAGTCGCATCGCCAGTAGAAGACTGATGGACAATTGAATTTACAGGCTTTTTACCCATTGCAGTATAATACTCTGTTACAATACTCATAATAGCACCAACCACTAATCCTGTAAGAATAGCAAAATACACTTGCATGGAGGTAAACTCCTCGCCTCTTATCACCATAGACTCAGGCAATAAATAATCAACTAAAAAGTAAGAAGAAATACCCACCATTACCATCGACAACCAATTCCCCATATTCAATGCACCTTGAACATTTCCATCTTCACCTTTGATTTTTACAAACAATGTTCCTAAAATAGAAAAGACAATACCTAATCCTGCAATCACCATTGGTAATAAGATTGCCGACATTCCATTAAAATTGTCGGTCATTTGTATTTCTACCCCTAAAACCATAGTAGCTAAAATGGTAGCTACGTAAGAACCAAACAAATCAGCTCCCATACCCGCAACATCACCTACATTATCTCCTACATTATCTGCAATTGTAGCAGGGTTTCTTACATCATCCTCTGGAATTCCTGCTTCAACCTTTCCAACCAAATCAGCACCTACATCGGCAGCTTTAGTATAAATACCACCACCTACTCGTGCAAACAAAGCAATAGATTCAGCACCTAAGGAAAATCCAGCCAATACTTCGATGGCTAAAATGTAACTTCCTTTGTCAGTAAATGTGCCATCAGGACCAAACATGGCCAACATAATGATAAACAAGCCTCCTAAACCAATTACCGCTAATCCTGCAACACCAAGACCCATAACCGTTCCACCACTGAAGGACACTTTTAATGCATGCTGTAGAGATGTTCTAGCAGCTTGTGTTGTTCTAATATTGGATTTAGTGGCGATATTCATTCCTAAATATCCTGCAAGAGCAGATAAAAATGCCCCAATAATAAAGGTAATTGCAATCACAGGATGTGTTTGCGGATGATCAGGATCAGTCATAGTACCTGACCAAGCAAGTAAAATAGCAGCAATTACCACAAAGTAGGCCATTACTTTCCACTCAGCTTTTAGAAAAGCCATAGCTCCGTCAGCAATGTATTTTGCTAACTCTTTCATATTCTCATCACCGGTATCTTGTTTAGAAACCCAAGCCGATTTGATGGCCATAATAATTAAACCTAAAATTCCCAATAAAGGAACCAGGTAAAGAAGAAATTCACTCATAGTTCATAATAATTTTAAATTAAGGCAGGCAAGAAACGAAAAAAAAGGGATGACGCCAATTTTTAGCGAAAAAATAAGCCAATTGAATTAATTCAATTGGCTTAAGATAGTGTATTATGATTGAAATTACATTTTCAAATACATTACATCCTTAACAGCATCAATGATTTTTTTCGCATTTGGCAAAAATTCCTCAACGAACACATTTGCATAGCCGAGAGGAGTATCCGCTGTATTGATTCTTCTAATTGGAGCATCTAAGAAATCAAATGCATGCTTTTGAACCATGTAAGTTAATTCAGTAGAAATATTTCCTAATGGCCAAGCCTCTTCAATAATAACTAAACGATTCGTTTTCTTAACGGAATCAATTACCGTCTTGTAATCAATTGGACGGATAGTTCTTAAATCAATTGTTTCGGCGTGAATGCCGTCTTTAGCTAATTCCTCAGCAGCTTCATTCATCACTTTCACAATTTTTCCGAAAGAAACTAGCGTTACAGCTGTTCCTTTTCTAGTCACATCAGCAACTCCTATTGGAATGATATATTCGCCCTCAGGCACTTCACCTTTATCGCCATACATTTGTTCTGATTCCATAAAAACAACAGGATCGTTATCACGAATAGCTGCCTTTAATAAACCTTTAGCATCTGCTGGGTTTGATGGAACTACTACTTTCAAACCAGGAGTGTTCGCATACCAGCTATCAAAAGCTTGTGAATGCTGCGCTCCTAATTGACCAGCTGAAGCTGTTGGCCCTCTGAATACGATAGGTACATTATACTGTCCGCCGCTCATCTGATACATTTTTGCTGCAGAATTGATAATTTGATCAATCGCAACTAATGAAAAGTTAAACGTCATAAACTCAATAATAGGTCGTAAACCATGCATTGCGGCACCTATTCCAATTCCTGTAAAACCTAACTCTGCGATAGGTGTATCTATAATTCTCTTTGGGCCAAATTCGTCAAGCATACCCTGACTTACTTTGTAAGCACCATTATATTCAGCAACTTCTTCTCCGATTAACACAATGTTTTGGTCATTGCGCATCTCCTCATTCATTGCTTCTCTAAGCGCTTCTCTAAATTGTAATGTTTTCATACTATATATAAATAAGGTACTGCTTCAATTTTATTGCCTGCAAAAATAGAAAATTAATACGTGGATGACAAAGCTTAAATGATGAAGGAAGATTATTTTTAATATTTATTATGTATGCATAACACTTTTATTTCTTTCTTTTTTCAATTAGTTTTGTCAAACAATAAAAAAGCCACTATTTGAATGCAAAATAACAAACCAAAAGGGCTTAATTTTGTTGCCTAAATAACTAGAATAGTTTACACAATAATCCGATAAAGATGAAAATATTAGTTTGTATAAGTAAGGCTCCGGATACCACGGCTAAAATTGCCTTTACTAATAACAATACCGAATTTGACACCAATGGAGTTCAATTTATTGTAAATCCATACGATGAGTGGTATGCTCTAGTGAGAGGTTTAGAATTAAAGGAGCAGCATAGCGGGAGCGTTACTGTGCTAAATGTTGGCACAGCAGAAAATGACCCTATCATAAGAAAAGCGTTAGCAATTGGTGCAGACGAAGCGGTAAGAATAGATGTAAATCCTACAGATGCATTACAAGCTGCAAAAGAAATTGCAACGTATGCGAAAACTCAAGGATTTGACTTGTTACTTTTAGGCAAAGAAACAATCGATTATAATGGTTCACAAATAGGCGCTATGGTAGCTGAATTGATGGACTTACCCTATGTTTCATTAGCTACTAAGTTAGATATGAACGAAACTACAGCAACTGTCAGCCGTGATATACAAGGTGGAACTGAAGTAGTAGAGCTTTCTACTCCAGCTGTAATCAGTGCAGCAAAAGGAATGGCAGAAGCTAGAATTCCAAACATGAGAGGAATTATGGCCGCAAGAACTAAACCATTAAATGTAGTAGCAGCATCAGGTGCTTCTGCATCAACTACTATTAGCAGTTATGAATTACCTCCAGCAAAAGGGGAATGTCACTACATTGATGCTGATAATGTAGGTGAATTAATCGAATTATTGCATAACGAAGCAAAAGTTATCTAAACTAAAAAACACACGACAATGTCAATTTTAATATACGCGAATACAGCAAATGGAAAAATTCATAAGTCAGCTTTAGAAGCCGTAGCTTATGGAAGTAAAATTGCGACAGATATGGGCACAAATGCTACTGCTATAGTAGTTGGAGCATGTGACGATACGGATACGTTGGGCGAATACGGCGCAACAAAAGTATTGCATGCAAATGATGCGAAATTTAATTCTTTCGATCCGTCAGTATATACTAAAGCAGTAACTGCTGCGGTAGAAGCTGAAGGTGCTGATGTAATTATTTTCTCTCACGACTTTACCGGTAAAGCAATTGCGCCAAGAGTAGCGGCTCGATTAGATGCAGGACTAGTAAGTGGAGCAGTGGATTACCCAAAGTTAGACAGTGGATTTACGGTAAGAAAAGCAGTATTTTCAGGTAAGGCTTTTGCTAACATTACGATTAACACCGATAAAAAAGTAGTTTCTTTATTACCAAACTCAGTAGATAAAGCCCCAGTTGGTGGATCTGCTACTGTGGAAACATTCTCACCTGAAGTAGGTGCAGCAAGCGTAACGGTAAAAGAAATTATCAAAGAGTCAACAGATCTTCCATTAACTGAAGCAGAAAAAGTAGTTTCAGCAGGTAGAGGTTTAAAAGGCCCTGAAAACTGGGGAATGGTTGAAGATTTAGCGAAAGCTTTAGGCGCTGCTACAGCATGTTCTCGACCTGTGTCTGACATGGATTGGAGACCTCACCATGAGCACGTAGGACAAACGGGCGTTGCCATTCGTCCAAACCTATACATTGCGATAGGAATTTCTGGCGCAATTCAGCACTTAGCTGGTGTAAACCAAAGTAAAACCATTGTAGTTATTAATAATGATGCGGAAGCTCCTTTCTTTAAATCAGCTAACTATGGTATAGTTGGTGATGCTTTTGAGGTGGTTCCAAAATTATTAGAAGCAGCAAAAGCATTTAATGCGGCTAATAACTAACTAAAATAGTTAAAAACATATCACATAAATGGGAAGATAATAGTTGTCTTCCCATTTATTATTTTATACTTTTAAGCCTAAGGATACGAAATGGGAAGAATGGAGAAAATAGGGCTAGACATAATAGGTCTTTCATATAGTCAAACACAGACTGGTGCCTACGCGCTAGTGCTTGGAGAGAAAGAGGGCAAAAGAAGATTACCTATTATTATTGGTGGTTTTGAAGCGCAAGCGATTGCAATAGAGCTTGAAGATATGACCCCTACTCGACCATTGACACATGACCTTTTTAAAAATTTTGCAGATGTTTTCAACATTTCAATTAAGCAAATTATCATTTACAATTTAGTAGAAGGTGTTTTTTATGCCAAGTTAATTTGCATAAAAGATGATAAAGAAGTAGAAATCGACACTCGAACTTCTGACGCAGTTGCTTTAGCTGTAAGATTTAAATGCCCAATTTTCACCTACGAGTTTATCCTATCATCAGCAGGAATTATCCTAGATGAAGAGGAGAGTAATGAGCCAACAGAAAGCAAATCGCAAAGCACTCCCCCTACCCCTGAAAAGAAAAAAGCTGATAAGAAATCAAAATTAGTTGACTTGTCTATAAGAGAGCTAAACGAACGGTTAGAGAAAGCGATCAACGATGAAAATTATGAGTTAGCTTCTCAAATACGAGATGAAATTACCAAACGAAGTCAATCTACAAATTAAAAGCACTTGAAATTACTTCCATCCATAAAGTGGCTATTTTTATTACTGCCATTAAGCCTTCTTTTTTCATGCAGTAATTCTGCTGATAAGACCACAAACACCGATCAATTAGCTTTATGGATTCCACAATCTGAGAATGCCCATTTTGACTCACTAAAAGTCAATAGCAAAAAAGAACTGACCGCCTACAGAGCGGGGTTAGAATTATCAGGCTCTTGGAATATCTTGGACGAAAGTATTGAGATAGAAGAAAATATACTCATCGCTTCTGATTCAACCAAAACGACAACAGAAAAGAAAGCCCTACTTTACAACGTTATTGAATTGGCTGACAATGCCATCGAATTAAAACGAAAAGGTGTTAGCGAACGCTATGAGTTAGCGCAACCAAGTTACCAAATGAAGCTTTCCGAAGGGTTCACCTTCAACTCTTTATTGAGAGGTGTTGTCGGTATGCTTACACTATTACTTCTTGCTTACGCATTTAGCACCAATAGAAAAGCAATTTCTTGGTCATTAGTAGCAAAAGGAATTGGTCTACAAATCATTTTTGCTGTGATGGTATTAAAAGTACCATTTGTGGCTACTATCTTTGAGGTAGTGAGTGGATTTTTTGTTCGAATAATTTCATTTACAAGCGAAGGAACCAAGTTTTTATTCAGCTCATTTGTTACTGAGCAAATAGAAATTGGCTTTATCAACTTTGCCATCCAGGTTTTACCTACCATTATCTTTTTCTCTGCCTTGACTAGTTTGTTATACTATTGGGGGGTTCTACAAAAAATTGTTTACGCCTTTGCATGGGTAATGAAGAAACTCATGAAACTCTCAGGAGCAGAAAGTTTAGCGGCGGCCGGAAACATCTTTTTAGGACAAACAGAGTCTCCATTATTGGTAAAACCATACCTCAGCAAAATGACAAACTCAGAAATTATGAGTTTAATGTCGGGTGGAATGGCAACCATAGCCGGTGGCGTTTTAGCAGCTTATATTGGTTTCTTAGGTGGTGATGATCCGGCACAACAAATCTATTTTGCTAAGCATTTATTAGCAGCCTCTGTTATGTCGGCGCCGGCAGCAATTGTGGCAGCAAAAATATTGGTTCCAGAAACGGAAAAAGTAAACACCGTTATGGAAATTAGCAGTGAAAAAATTGGTGGAAATGCACTTGAAGCTATCGCTAATGGAACTACTGACGGAATTAAGCTGGCTGTTAACGTTGGTGCAATGCTATTGGTGTTTATCGCATTTATCACCATGGGTAACTACCTGCTTTGCGATGTAATTGGATATTACACCGGATTAAATGAAATAATATCTGCCAACACTTCATTCAGAGGCTTAACTTTTGAATTTTTAATTGGTTATTCGTTTGCACCAATCGCTTATTTGATGGGAGTTGCCAAAGAAGACATGGTGCTAGTTGGACAATTACTAGGAGAAAAAACCATCTTAAATGAATTTGTCGCTTATGTATCTTTAGGCAAAATGAAAGCAGCTCAATTATTCGCAGAAGAGAAATCAATTACCATGGCAACCTACATACTTTGTGGCTTTGCGAATTTTGCAAGTATAGGTATACAGATTGGAGGAATTGGCGCATTAGCACCGAATAAAAAAGGGATACTTTCTAAGTTTGGGATGAGAGCATTAATCGGAGGAACATTGGCTTCGCTTTTTACGGCGGTAATCGTTGGGGTAATTTTATAATTTTTCTCTCACCGTTTATTAAGTCGATTTCTTAAATTTGACCAACGTCAAGCTAAATAAAAAATACCATGCAGCAATACCACGATTTATTACAACACATTTTAGATAACGGGACGCAAAAAGGAGATCGTACAGGGACAGGCACTATCAGTGTTTTTGGTCATCAATCTCGGTATGATTTATCAGAAGGTTTTCCAATGGTAACAACCAAAAAAGTGCATCTTCGGTCTATTATTCATGAGTTATTGTGGTTTCTTTCAGGCGATACAAACATCAAATACCTAAAAGATAATGGAGTAAAAATTTGGGATGAGTGGGCCGATGAAAATGGCAACCTTGGTCCAGTTTATGGCTCACAGTGGAGATCGTGGCCTACTGCTGACGGAAGACACATTGATCAGATTACTAACATCATCCATCAATTAAAAAATACACCTGATTCGCGTCGGATTATTGTAAATGCTTGGAACGTGGCAGAAATAGAAAACATGGCCCTTCCTCCTTGCCATGCATTTTTTCAGTTTTATGTAGCTGATGGTAAATTATCCTGTCAGCTATATCAAAGAAGTGCCGATACCTTTTTAGGTGTGCCGTTTAATATTGCTTCTTATGCTCTATTAACAATGATGGTGGCGCAAGTATGCAACTTACAACCTGGAGATTTTATTCATACCCTTGGTGATGCGCACTTATACTCGAATCATTTGGAGCAAGCAAAACTGCAACTGAGTAGAGATCTACGTCCATTGCCAACTATGAAAATTAACCCAAAGGTGACGGATTTATTCGATTTCAAATACGAAGATTTTGAATTAGAAAATTATGATCCGCATCCACATATTAAAGCAGCCGTAGCTGTGTAATTTTTTTTACGATTGACGCTACATCCTTTCAAGCACAACAGGTTTAATAACTTTATCAAGCTGACAAAAAGAATGCCTTTAACAGTCTGAAAATCGTGATAATTTTATCTGAATAAATAGATTATTATTTTTGTCTGACTGAGCTAGATCATTACTTTTGCCCGGCTGAGTTAGATTAACATTTTGTCCGACTGAGCGAAGTCGAAGCCCCCAAAAAAAACAAAAACCTATGAAAATATCACTTATAGCAGCAGCTACCGAAAATAATGTAATAGGACGTGACAATGATTTACCATGGTCGCTTCCAGACGATATGCGATTTTTCGTAAGAACAACAAAAGGTCATCATGTATTAACAGGTCGCAAGAACTTAGAATCATTTGGTAAATTACTTCCTAACAGAACTAACATCGTTTTAACACGGGATACTGATTACGAGTTTGAGGGCGCAGTAATCGTGCATGAATTAGAAGAAGGGATCCGCATAGCAGATAGAAACCGCGAGGAAGAGCTAATGATTATTGGTGGTGGTGAAATCTATAAGCAAGCATTACCATTAGCGAACCGTATCTATTTAACACGAATTCACACAGAAATAGAAGGCGATACCTATTTCCCAGAATTTAGTTTAGAAGAGTGGGAACTGATCGATTCGGAGAAGCACGAGATAGATGATAAACATGCGTATGCGTTTACCTTTGAGACGTATGAGAGGAAGTAATGATATAAATTAGCGGTTTGACTTAACCAAAAAAAGGTAGCTAAGAAGCTACCTTTAATTTTTTCAATGTTGATTTACTGATCTGTTGTTCAGCGTATTCTTTGGTTATTTTTAGTTCTATTTGACTTTCATCACTTGGTATATCAAACATAGCGTCTAGCATAATGGCTTCACAAATGGAACGCAATCCTCTTGCACCCAATTTATACTGATCAGCTTGCTCTACAATGTAATCTAACGCCGATGCTTCGAAAGTAAGGTTTACACCATCTAATTCAAACAGCTTCGTAAACTGCTTTGCAATTGCATTCTTTGGTTCGGTTAAAA